>JAIBCD010000002.1 GCA_019694335.1 Rhodospirillaceae bacterium
GTCCAATACCCGCCCAACCGCAGCTTCACCAGCAAGACCGAAGCCTCGGGCAACGACATCGAGGTCAAGCTGGGCCGCATCGGCCAGGGCCAGCCGCAGGCCTCCGAGACCGTGCGCGCGCTCGACCGCGACGGCCAGGTCGTGGCCCAGAGCGTGGTCACCTTCGGCGCCGGCGCCGCCACCGCCACCGCGCGCATGGCCATGCCGACCGAACTCGCCAACCGCATCGCGCGCTTCGACGTCGAGAACGTGGCGGCGGCGTCCACGACCGTTCTGTCGGACGACCACTGGCAGCGCCGCCCGGTCGGGTTGGCGAGCGCCACGATCAACGGCGTACGCGCGCCGCTCCTGGAGAACGCCTATTACGTCCGCGAGGCCCTGGGGCCTTACGCCGATGTCCGCACCGGCGATCTCGACTCCCTGCTCGAACGGCCTCTCGCCGTGTTGATCATGGCCGACGGCGGCAAGATCCTGGAAGCCGAGCAGGACCGCATCGGCGCCTGGGTGGACGGCGGCGGCCTGCTGGTGCGCTTCGCCGGACCCAACCTCACCACCAATGTCGATCCGCTGCTGCCGGTGAAGCTGCGTGAAGGCGGCCGCACCCTGGGCGGTGCCATGTCGTGGAGCACGCCGGCCTCGGTCGCGCCCTTCCCGAGCACATCGCCGTTCAAGGATCTGCTGGTCCCCGACGACGTCACCGTCACATCCCAGGTGCTGGCCGAACCGGCCGCCGATCTCGCCGCCAAGACCTGGGCGCGGCTGCAGGACGGCACGCCGCTGGTCACCGCCATGCGCAAGGGCCAGGGTTGGATCGTGCTGATCCATGTCAGCGCGACGCCCGAGTGGTCCAAGCTGCCGCTGTCGGGCCTGTTCGTGGATATGCTGCGCCGCCTGGTCGACATCAGCCGCGGTATCCAGGGCGATGCCGAGGACGCCGTGGGCCAACTGCCGCCGCGCAACCTGATCGACGGCTTCGGCCGCCTGATGCCACCCGGCCCCGCCACCGCCGCCATCGCTGCGGAAGCCATCGCCAAGACCGCCGCCAGCCCGTCCACGCCGCCGGGACTGTACGGGCAGCCGGGCGCCACGCGCGCCCTCAACCTCTCGGCCAACATGCCCGAGCTCAAGGCGCTGCCCGAGCCGCCGCTGGGCGCGACCCGCATGGGCTTTGATTCCGTGGCGCGCGAGCGCGTGCTGAAACCCTGGCTGCTGACCGCGGCCTTGATCCTGCTGCTCGCCGATCTGGTGATCAGCTTCGGCCTGCGCCGCCTGCTGCCGGAACGCATCACCGCCGCCGCGCTGGCGCTCGCCGTGTGCCTGGTCACGCCGCACTTTCTGATATCGGCGGGGCATGCCGCCGAGGCACGCCGGGAGTTCGATATCGATCCCGCCATCCGCGCCGCGATTGTCGATACCCGCCTCGCCTACGCCGCCACGGGCAACGCCGACGCCGACCGTCTCGCCGGTTCGGGGCTTGCGGTACTGACCCAACTCATGGCCGCGCGCACCGCCGCCGAACTGTCCGATCCCGCGCGCGTCGACCTCAACGCCAACAACATCACGGTTGACGGCCTGGTCGCCTATCCCCTGATCTACTGGCGCATCACGCCGGGGTTCCGGCTGCCGCCACCGAAGGCGCTCGCCGCCCTCAACGCCTATCTGCACCGGGGCGGCATGGTGGTGTTCGACGCCCCCGACCAGCCGGGCGCGGTGGCCTCCGACGGCAAGAACCACGCGCGCCTCGAGGAGATCGTGCGCAACCTCGATATCCCGCCGGTGTCCAAGATCGCCAACGACCATGTGCTCAGCCGCACTTTCTACCTACTGAAGGGCCTGCCGGGCCGCTATGTGGACGGTGAAGTACTGGTGGAAACCGGCTCAACCGCCACCGACGGCACGTCCTCGGTGATCATCGGTGCCAACGACTGGGCCTCGGCCTGGGCCAAAGACGCCAACGGCATCGCGCTCTACGCCGCCATTCCCGGCGGCGAAACGCAGCGCGAACTGGCCTACCGCGCCGGCATCAACATGGTGATGTACGCCCTGACCGGCAACTATAAAGCCGACCTCGTGCACCTGCCGGCGATCATGCAGCGGCTGACGAATTGACGCGCACATGCTGAATATCGCCTTCACCCCGCAAGTCCCGTCCTTCGTCATCGCCCTGCTGGCGATCTTGAGCGTGGGCCTGATCGGCTACGGCCTGTTCAAGCGCGCCCGCGGCACGCTGCTGCGCGCCCTGCCGGTGATGGCGTTGCTGCTCGCGGTCGCCGACCCGCAGTTCGTGCGCGAGACCCGCAGCCCGCTCAAGGACATCGCCGTGGTGGTGGTGGACGAAAGCGACAGCCAGAAACTCGGCGAACGCACCGCGCGAACCGAAAAGGCGCTGGCGGCCTTGACCCGGAGCCTGGCCGAATCCCCCGACCTCGAAATCCGCACCGTGCGCGCCGGCAAGACCGAGGCCGGTTCCACCGCCACCCAGGACGGCACGCGCCTGTTCAGCGCGCTGACCTCGGCGCTCTCCGACATCCCGGTCAGCCGCTACGCCGGCAGCATCATGATCACCGACGGCGAGGTGCACGACGCGCTCGCGCCCGACAAAGCGCGCGAAGTACACGCGTCCTACATGGGCGCTCCCCTGCACGTGATGATCTCCGGCGACCGCAACGAATACGACCGGCGCATCAAGGTCGAAAGCGCACCGGACTTCGGCCTGGTCGGCAACCGCGTCACCATCAAGCTGCGCGTCGACGACACCGGCAAGGCCCAGGCGCCGCGCGTGCCGGTCACCATCAAGCGCAATGGCGGCGCGGCGAACCAGATCTTCCTGACCGCCGGCGTCACCACCGACGTGCCGCTGCAGATCGAGAACGCCGGTCCGAACGTGTTCGAGATCGAGGCCGCCGCCGGCCCCAACGAACTCTCGGCCGCCAATAACAAGACGATGGTGTCGATCAGCGGCGTGCGCGACCGCCTGAAGGTGCTGCTGGTCTCCGGCGAGCCCCATGTCGGCGAACGCGCCTGGCGCAACCTGCTCAAGTCCGACCCCAACGTCGATCTGGTGCATTTCACCATCCTGCGCCCGCTCAACAAGGATGACGGCACGCCGCTCAACGAACTGTCGCTGATCGCCTTTCCGATCCGCGAGCTGTTCGAGGACCAGCTCAACGAATTCAACCTGATCATCTTCGACCGCTACAGCCAGCGCGGCCTGGTGCCGGCGCAGTACATGGCCAATGTCGCCAACTTCGTGAACCAGGGCGGCGCGGTGATGCTGGCGGTCGGTCCGGAATATGCCGACAGCTACTCCCTGTTCGGTGGTCCGCTGCAAAGCGTGCTGCCCGCCGAGCCGACCGGGCGCATCTACACCGGCGCCTTCAAGCCCAAGCTGAGCGAAGCCGGGCTGCGTCACCCCGTGACCGAGGATCTGGAAGGGGCCCTCGCCAAGAACGCTGCGCTCCCGGGCGCCGCGCAGAATCCCGCGTGGGGCCGCTGGCTGCGCCAGGTGGAAGTCGCCAAGCCCAAGGGCTCGAAGGTCATGGAGGGCCTGGAGAAGGAGCCGCTCCTGATTCTCGACCGTATCGGCAAGGGCCGCGTTGCGCTGCTGCTCAGCGACACCATCTGGCTGTGGGGCAAGGGCTTCGACGGCGGCGGCCCGGAAACCGAGCTTCTGCGCCGCACCGCCCACTGGTTGATGAAGGAACCGGATCTGGAGGAGGAATCGCTCTCCGCAACCGCTCAAGGCGGCGCGCTCACCATCAACCGCCACAGCCTGACCGCCGCCGAGGTTCCGGTGACCGTGACCCTGCCGTCGGGCGCGGAAAAGAGCGTGCTGCCCAAGGCCACCACCGGCGGCAAGTTCCAGGCCTCCATGCCGATCGACGAGTCCGGCCTCTATCACCTGTCCGACGGCAAGACCACCGCGCTCGCCGCCATCGGCACGCCCAATCCGCTGGAAAGCTACGACGTCGCGGCCACCGCCGACAAACTGGCGCCGCTCGCGGAGACCACCGGCGGCGGCGTGTATTGGCTCCAGGATGGCTCCCTTCCCAGCATCCGGCGCGTCGAACCGAACCGTGCATCCCACGGCTCCACCTGGCTGGGCCTGAAGGCCAACAATCAATATGTGGTGACCGGGCTGTCTCAGATGCCCCTGGCACCGGTGGGCCTGATCCTGTTGTTCGTCATGGCCGGTGCCATGCTGGCCTGGTGGCGCGAAGGGCGTTGAGTGCCATTCCCGCGTCCGTGGCGCGGCGAAACGGCAGCCCTCCGCCCGGTTGCGGTCGTCATGAAACCGCGCCGCAGCCTCACGAAGGGCTATTCGACGAGAGCTATTCGATCGTCAGGTTGACGATCCAGGAGCACTTCGACGCGTCGTCGAGCACGCCGCCGCTGATCACCTTGACCATGCCCATGGGTTCGGCGCGGCCCTCGAAGGCCACGGTTGATTCGGCGATGCGGACATGGCCCGAGATGAAGCCGGCGTCGGTGACGACGCCGTCGAACACCGGCTTCAGCGACGCGGCGCCGCTGTCGGGCACGATCGTGCCGCCGTTGATGACGAAATTCTCTACCGGGATGTCGCGGCAGTTGGGCCCGCTCAGCTCCCGCGTCACCTTCATGACGCCGGAATAGCGACCGTCATATTCATACGTGCGCGGGATCGCGGGTTTGGCCTTGGGCTTGGCTTTGGATTTGGCCGGCTGCGCGGCGTTGGCGGATGCACAAAGAGCAACCGCCGCAACAAGCGCCATGCATTTACGCAAAAAGGCCATAAGGAATCTTAGGCCTTTTTGGATGCAAGTAAATCAGTTGCCGAGTTCGGCGCGCACTTTCTGGCGCAGCACATCGATGGCGATCAGGCTTTCGCCCATCTTCACATGCCAGAAGGTCCAGCCGTTACACGCCGGAGCCCCTTGCACGGCGGCGCCGACCTGGTGGATCGAGCCCCGGTGGGCGGCCGAGATCAAGGTGCCGTCGGCACGGACGCGCGCCGTGAACCGGCCCGAGGGATCGGACAAGGTGGTACCGGGGCTAAGCAGGCCACGCTCAACCACCGTGCCGAAGGGGATGCGGGGTTCGGTACGCTTGCTCGGCGTGATCAGGTCCATGGGGTTTTCGACTTCCTTGACTTGAGAAATGCGTTCGCGGGCGCCGGCGATGTAATTCGGGTCACGCTCGATGCCGATGTACTTGCGGCCCAGCATCTTGGCGACGGCGCCGGTGGTGCCCGTGCCGAAGAACGGGTCGAGCACCACGTCTCCCGGCTTTGTGGCCGACATGATGACGCGGAACAGCAGCGATTCCGGCTTCTGGGTGGGATGCAGCTTATTGCCGTCACCGCCCTTGAGGCGTTCGCCGCCGGTGCACAACGGCAGCGTCCAGTCGCTGCGCATCTGCACGCCGTCGTTCAGGTTCTTCATGGCGTCGTAGTTGAAGGTGTAGCGCGCGTCCTTGGACTTCGCGCACCAGATCAGGGTTTCGTGTGCATTGGTGAAGCGCGTGCCCCGGAAATTCGGCATCGGGTTGGTCTTGCGCCACACAATGTCGTTGAGCACCCAGAACCCGAGATCCTGGAGGATCGCGCCGACGCGGAAGATGTTGTGGTAGGAGCCGATCACCCACAGCGAGCCGGTGTCCTTCAGCGCGCGGTGCGCGGCCTTCAGCCAGGCGCGGGTGAATTTGTCGTAGGCGGCGAGGCTGTCGAAGCGGTCCCACTCGTCGTCAACGCCATCGACGCGGGAGTTGTCGGGACGGTGCAGTTCGCCGCCGAGCTGCATGTTGTAGGGCGGATCCGCGAACACCAGGTCGACGCTGCCTTCGGGCAGGGCCTCCATGGCCGCGACGCAATCGCCGCGAAGGATCACGTTTGTCTTAAACGGGGGGGTCTTGAATTCGGGATTTTTGGATTCACTACCGGGCAGCGTCTTGGTCGTCGCCATAACCATTTCCCCTTGAGTCAGGAAAACCTCGGATCAGGAATTGTGCGTCCCTGAAACCGAGGCTTCTTCCCTCCCCACCCTTACAACCCGGGCGAACCCGTGCTGGGGCAGGATCTTCTAGCTCAAAATTGGCGCGCCTCCGGCGCGACCGGCCCGCGGTTCTTCTGTTTTGCGCCGTCACTCAGGACAGCGGCGGGCTCGGCTGGGAAGAATCATAAGAATCAAAGATTTACGGAACAATAAGAAGAATCTGGGTGAGGCCCCAAATATAGAGTCCCGTGGAATCGCGAGACTCAACAGCTAGTGGCTGTAAAAAAAATTAGATGGGAAGGTCGGTTTGGACCGGCGCCGGGCCGGCCAGGCGTTCGCGCACCAGGCCGAAGGAACGCCGGTGATGGGGCGTGAGGCCCAGAGCGATAAGCGCATCGCGGTGGGCCTTGGTGGGGTAGCCCACATTGGTCTCCCAGCCGTAGCCGGGGTGTTCGCGCGCCAGATCCTTCATGTAGCGGTCGCGGGTGACCTTGGCGATCACCGAGGCCGCGGCGATGGACAGCGATTTGCCGTCGCCCTTCACGATGGTCCGCACCGCGCAGGGGAAATCCTTGGGCGTCTTGTTGCCGTCGATCAGCGCCACGGTCACGGGGCGGCCCAGTGAGTCGAGCGCGCGCCGCCAGGCGAGGTGCGAGGCGTAATGGATATTGAGGCTGTCGATCTCGTGCACCTCGGCGCGGCCGACGCCGCATACCGCCGCGCCGCAGGACAAAAGCAGCGCGTAGTATTCCTCGCGGCGCGCGAGCGAGAGTTTCTTGGAATCGTCCAGGCCGTCACGCAGCGCCTTCGGCAGTTTCTTCTGATCGAGAATCACCGCCGCCGCCACCACCGGCCCCGCCAGCGGCGCACAGCCCACCTCGTCGATCCCGGCGACGATCGCATCGGGATGGTCCTTCAAGGCCGCGCGTTCGTATTTGAAATCCGGCATTGCCTATTTTTTTTGGCCGCCTTCCGCGGCCGGGTTCGGCAGGTGCTCCATCAAGCGCGGCATCAGTTCGACAAAGTTGCACGGCGTATGGCGGGCATCGAGCTGAAACCGGAGGATCTCGTCCCAGCCGTCCTTCACCGCGCCGCGCGAGCCCGGCAAGGCAAACAAATAAGTACCATGCGCGACGCCGGCGCAGGCGCGCGACTGGATCGTCGACGTGCCGATGGACTTCAGGCTGATCCACCGGAACAGTTCGCCGAAGCCGGGAATCTCCTTCTCCCACACTTGCGCGAAGGCCTCGGGCGTGACGTCGCGGCCGGTGACGCCGGTGCCGCCCGTCGTGATGACGCAGTCGATATTCTTATCCGCGATCCAGGCCTTCAGCTGCGCGACCAGCGTTGGCACGTCGTCCCTGACGATCGTGCGTGCGGCGAGCTTATGGCCGGCGCCGGTGATGCGCTCGGCGAGAATATCGCCCGAGGTGTCGTTGGCGGCGGTGCGGGTATCCGACACCGTCATGACGGCGATATTGACCGGTACGAAGACCTTGGTTTCATCGATAGACATGGAATTCCTAGACCGCGGGACCAGGCATGGCCGCCACGGCCATGCCCTTCTTTTTATTTGGCAGCAGCGAGCTTCTGCTTGATCGAGATCAGGTCGCGCCAGGCGAACCGCTTCTGGTCGGGCGAGCGCAGCAGATAGGCGGGGTGAAACAGCGCGGTCGTCGGCACCGGGCGCGGCAGGCCGGGCGTCTCGTATTCATACCAGTGGCCGCGCAACCGCGTGATCCCCGTGGGTTTGCCGAGCAAGGTCTTGGCCGACATGCCGCCCACCAGCACCAGCACCTGCGGATCCACCAGCTCGATATGCCGGCGCACGAACGGCAGGCAGCAGGCGATTTCCTCATCGGTCGGCGCGCGGTTGCCGGGCGGGCGCCAGAACACGATGTTGGTGATATAGGCGTTGGTCTCGCGCGCGAGACCGATGGAGGCCAGCATCCGGTCGAGCAGCTTGCCGGAGACACCCACGAACGGCAGGCCCTGGCGGTCTTCGTCCGCGCCCGGCGCCTCGCCCACGAACATCACGGGCGCTTCAGGATTGCCATCGGCGAACACCGTGCGGCTGGCGAATTTCTTGAGGCCGCAGCCGTCATAACCTTCCACCGCCGCCCGCAGCTCCGCGACCGTGGTCGCGGCCTGAGCCGCGCGCACCGCCGCCGCCAGGGCGTCGGCGTCGGCGGGCATGGCTGCTGGCACGGGCATCGCGGGACGCATCGTCACCGGCGCGGGCGCCGCCGCCGACGGGGTGGCTGGCGCGGGCGCGCGCTTGGTCAACCGATCGACCGGCGCGTCGCCGATGCATTCGTCCACACCGGCGTCGATATACCAGCGCAGCAACGCGGCGGGATTTTCGGAAAGGCCGTCCGTCATGGCCGGACTCTGCGGCGGCGGCGGCCAAAAAGCCAGAGCATCGTGCCGAAAAATGGCTGCCGGGCGCCGCGATCTCGGCGTGGTCGGCTTCTGCTTTTTAGCCGCGCGGCGCGAACCGCAGCAGCGGCGCGTTCCGCCACCTGACGGTCGCGCACGCCCAGGCCGTGCACGCCGCCCCGGAAGATCTTGAGCCAGAACTCAATGAAACGTGCGGTGGACCGGAGACCGGCTTGAGAGCCAGGATCTCCACCGGTTGCCCGCCCCCACGCTACGAGCGTTCGCGCTACGAGCGTTCGTGCGAGGTCAGGATGCGCTCGGCGTTGAGCGCCTTGCGGTAAAACCAGAAGCTGAACCAGACCACCACGGGGATGCTCGCCACGCCGGCGATGGCCATCAGGAGGCCGACGTTGTTCTCGCCCCAGCGCAAGGGCAGGATGCCCAGGGCTTCCGCCATCTCCTCGACGATGCGAATCACACCGAAGCCGGTGACCGCGATCAGGACGCCCAGCGTGCCCGCGAACAGGATGGTGGTAATGACGGCGTTGGCGTGGGGGTTGGTACGCAAGATCAGGATCCTTGAGGCAGCCCGATAAGACCGAAGTAATAAGCGGTTGGCCCGGGTTCAAGCAGGCCCTTTTTCAGCCGGAGCCTTCAGACCGGGGCGTTTCTGCCCAAACCGGCCTGGAAAGGCAAGGACTCTTGGATCGCGCCTCCCGGCAAGCTATACCTAAGCCCTTGCAATGGCGCTGAATTGGCACACAAAAACGACTTTGGGTGAGGGATGACCGAGCGCGAAGCCATGGAATTTGACGTGGTGGTGGTGGGTGCTGGCCCCGCCGGCCTCGCCGCGGCCATCCGCCTGAAGCAACTCGCCGCCCAGAACGAGCACGAGGTCTCGGTCTGCGTGATCGAGAAGGGCTCCGAGGTCGGCGCGCATATCCTGTCCGGCGCGGTGATCGACCCCGTCGGCCTGAACGAACTGATCCCGGACTGGAAGGACAAGGGCGCGCCGCTCAACACCGCGGTCAGCGACGACCGGTTCCTGTACCTGACCGAGACCGGCTCCACCCGCCTGCCCAACTTCATGATGCCGCCGCTGATGAACAATCACGGCAACTACATCGTCAGCCTGGGCAATCTCGCCCGCTGGCTCGCGACCCAGGCCGAGGCCTTGGGCATCGAGATCTATCCCGGCTTCGCCGCCGCCGAAGTGCTGTACGACGACAAGGGCGCGGTGCGCGGCGTCGCCACCGGCGCCATGGGCATCGGCCGCGACGGCGAGAAGACCGCCAACTACGAACCGGGCATCGAACTGCGCGGCAAGTACACCCTGATCGCCGAAGGCGCCCGCGGCTCGCTCGCCAAGCAGATCATCGCCAAGTACGACCTCGCCAAGGACAGCGACCCCGCCAAATTCGGCATCGGACTGAAGGAGCTGTGGGAAGTCGCACCCGAGAAGCACAAGCTCGGCCAGGTCACCCACACCATGGGCTGGCCGCTGGATTCCGAAACCGGCGGCGGCTCGTTCATGTACCATCTGGAGAACAACCAGGTGGCCATCGGCTTCGTGGTCCACCTCAACTACAAGAACCCTTATCTCTCGCCGTTCGACGAGTTCCAGCGCTTCAAGCATCACCCGGCGATCAAGGCGGTGCTGGAAGGCGGCCGGCGTATCTCCTACGGCGCGCGCGCGATCACCGAGGGTGGGTTCCAGTCGGTGCCAAAACTGATCTTCCCCGGCGGCGCGTTGATCGGCTGCTCCGCGGGCTTCGTGAACCTTCCGCGCATCAAGGGCAGCCACAACGCCATGAAGACCGGCATGATGGCGGCCGAGTCGGTATTTGGCGCGCTCAAAGCCGGCCGCGCCGGCGACGAACTCGCCGACTATCCCGAAGCCTACCGCAAGAGCTGGGTCTACACCGATCTGAAGCGCGTGCGGAATGTGAAGCCGCTGTGGAGCAAGTTCGGCCTGTTCGGCGGATTGCTGCTGGGCGGCATCGATATGTGGATGAACCAGCTGGGCATCGGCCTGCCGATCACGCTCAAGCACAGCAAGCCGGACGATGCGACCCTGATCCCGGCCGCAAAGGCCAAGCCGATCGCCTATCCCAAGCCGGACGGCAAACTGTCCTTCGACAAACTCTCCTCGGTGTTCATTTCCAACACCAACCACGAGGAGAACCAACCGGTGCACCTCAAGCTGACCGACCCCAATATCCCGATCGGCGTGAACCTGCCGCTCTGGGCGGAACCGGCGCAGCGCTATTGTCCGGCGGGCGTGTACGAAGTGGTCAACACCGACGGCGTGAACCGCTTCCAGATCAACGCCCAGAACTGCGTCCACTGCAAAACCTGCGACATCAAGGATCCGAGCCGGAACATTACCTGGACAGTTCCACAGGGCGGCGGCGGACCCAATTATCCAAATATGTAGGCCGCAGGGCCTGCCCGGCTCGATTTTTGAGTGCGCGCCTTCCGCGCGCGGGCCGGAACATTACCTGGACAGTTCCACAGGGCGGCGGACCCAATTATCCGAATATGTAGGCTGCAGGGCCTGCCCGGCTCGATTTTTGAGTGCGCGCCTTCCGCGCGCGGGCCGAACCACCCGAATATGTAACGCCTCGCCTCGTTGGATTTGCGCGCCTTCCGCGCGTCCGGCGCATTAAAATCCCGTGAGAACAGGCGTTTCCAGCCCCAGATTCCAGTGCCCAAAGGCACCTCACGGGCTATCATCGTCTCTTGATCCTCACGTTTTAGGGCCTGACTGAATGACTGTATCCACCGGCCGGACCGTCGCCATCGCCGTTGCCGTCCTGGCGCTGGCCGCCACCGCCGGCTTCGTGTTGACCAGCCCGCCGATGGTGATCGAACGGGTGAGTGCCGCCGGGTCCACCGCCGGCTCCGCCGCGCTCGCGGCCCCGCAGAAGCCCGCCGGTCTCGCCGCCGCGTTCCTGGCCGGGCGCCATGCCCAGGCCACGTCCGACAGCTCCGCCGCCGTCGCGTTCTACGACCAGGCCCTGGCCTTCGACCCCCAGAACCTTTCGATCCTGACCAACGGCTATTTCGTCGCGGCGCAGATCGGCGATTTCGACGCCGCCTTGGCGATGGCCAAGAAGGCTTACGAACTGGACAGCCGCGCCGGAATGGCGCCGGTGCTGCTCGCGGTCCAGGCGTTCAAGAACAAGGCCTACGATCAGGCCTGGGGCTACCTGTCCAAGATCCCGCAGCAGAGCATGAACGGTTTCGCCATGCCGCTGCTCAAGGCCTGGGCCCTGGCGCCGAACCAGCCGCAAGACAAGGCCGAGGCGGAACTGGCGCCCCTCAAGAACCTTCAGGACATGGGCGAGATGGTCGAGGTGACCCAGGCCCTGCTGGCCGAATTCTACGGCAACACCGAAGCCGCACTCGCCCATTACGACGCGCTCGCCAAGCGCATCGAGGAGCAGCGCACCTCGATCATCCGCATCGTGTCCGACGGCTACCGCCGCCTGGGCAAGGCCGACAAGGCCAAGGCCGCGCTCGAACACTATCTTTCGGTGCGCGGCCGTTCGCCCAGTGTCGAGGCCTACCTGAACAGCACGACGCCGCCCAAGAAGCTCACGCCGCAACTCGGCATGAGCGAGGCCTTGTATGCCGCCGCCGAAATGCTGCTGCTCAACGACGCCAACGATTTCCGCGCCCAGGTCGCCACCGCCTATGCGCAGATGGCCCTGTACCTGGAGCCCGATTTCTCGATGGCGCAGCGGTTCGTCGGCACCGCGCTGGCGGCGCGCAACCACTTCGACGAGTCCAATGCGGTTCTGGGATCGATCAAGAAATCCGCGCCCGACTGGCTGGAAAGCCAGGTGCTGATCGCCGAGAACTTCGCCCGCCAGAAGCGCACCGGCGAGGCGGTGGAAATTCTGCGCTCCGTCGCCAAGGACACCAGCGGCTCCAAGGATAAGGCGGGGGACAAGTCGGGCTGGCCCGACGTGTATGTCGCCATCGGCGACATGTTGCGCGGCGACAAGAAATACGCGGAATCCGCCGCCGCCTACGACAGCGCCATCAAGGCCTCACCCGAGGGCAAGGCGAACCTCTGGGCGCTCTACTACAGCCGCGGCATTTCCTACGAACGCGACAAGAAGTGGGATCTGGCGGAAAAGGATTTCCGCAAGGCGCTGGAGCTGAAGCCGGACGAGCCCAATGTGCTCAACTACCTCGGCTACTCCTACCTCGACCGCGGCGAGAAGCTGGCCGAGGCGCGCAAGCTGATCGAGGCCGCCTACGCCAAGCGCCCCGATGCCGCCGAGATCATGGATAGCCTAGGCTGGATGTTCTACACCGTCGGCGAATACGACAAGGCGGTGCAGCAGCTGGAACGCGCGGTCGAGGGCGCCCCCGGCGACGGCACCATCAACGAACACCTCGGCGACGCCTACTGGCGCGTGGGCCGCAAGTCCGAGGCGCGCTTCCAGTGGCAGCGCGCGTTGTCGCTCGATATCGATGACAGCCAGCGCACCGGCCTGCAGAACAAGCTCGCGCGCGGCCTCGCGCAGAAATAGTAGTCCAGTGATTACGATAGATGCGCCGGCCAAGATCAACCTGGCGCTCCATGTCTGCGGCCGCCGCGACGACGGCTACCACCTACTCGACTCCCTGGTGATCTTCGCCGGAATTGGCGACCGCATCAGCGTCGCGAAAGCGGACACTCTGACCCTCGCGCTCACCGGTCCGTTCGCCGGCAGCCTGACCGCCGAACCCGATAATCTCGTGCTGCGCGCCGCGCGTCTCCTCGCCGGGGATTCCAGGCGCGGCGCGGCCATCACCCTCGAGAAGATTCTGCCGGTGGCATCGGGCATTGGCGGGGGCTCGTCCGACGCCGCCGCGACCCTGCTCGCCTGCGCGGCGCTGTGGGATCTGGACGCGAACGCGCTGCGCGGCGCGGACGTCGCCGCGGCGCTCGGCGCCGATGTTCCGGTGTGCCTAACCCGTACGCCCGCGCTGATGCGCGGCATCGGCGAGGACATCACCGTGATCGAAAACCTGCCGCCGCTGTGGCTGGTGCTGGCCAATCCCAACCAGCCCCTCGCGACCAAGGCGGTTTTCAACGCCCTGCGTGGGCGGTTCGGGCCCGCCATGGAACCGCTGCCGCCGCGTCCCGACGCCGCGCGCCTGCTCGCCTACCTGGAGCGCCAGCGCAACGACCTCACCGCCCCGGCCCTGGAACTAATGCCCCAGATCGGTGTGATCCTGAACGCGCTGGCCTCCACAACCGGCTGCCGCCTCGCGCGGCTCTCGGGCAGCGGCGCGACGTGTTTTGGCCTCTATACCGAGGAATCGGCGGCGCAGGCGGCGGCCAAGTCCTTGAAAACCGCCTATTCCGGCTGGTGGATTGCCGCCGCCCCCATGCTGACGAACCGCCTGTAACACACTATAAAGAGGGCCTGTCGGACCGCGCCCCGCCAGGGTCGCGGATATATGAATTGTACTGCCGCCCCCACGCCCCCAAGGTCACGTCCATGATGAAGCCCCTCGCCCTCGCCGCGCTCGCCCTGACCTTGGCCGCACCCCTTTTTTCAGGACAAGCAGGGGCGCAGACCACCGCCCAGACCGAGGAAGTGCAGGCGGAACTGCTCGCCGACCGCACCACCGTGGCGCCGGGCGGCAGCGTTTGGCTGGGCCTCGACCTCAAGATCAAACAGGGCTGGCACACCTATTGGCGCACGCCGGGGGACTCCGGCCAGCCGACTTCGATCCGCTGGACCCTGCCCGAGGGCGTGACCGCCGGAGAAATCCAGTGGCCGCTGCCCGACCGGGTCGAGGTGCTGGGCATCATGAATTTCGGCTACCACGACCACGTCATGCTGCTCTCCGAGCTCAAGGTCGATCCGGCGACCGCACCGTCCAATGCCGAGATCAAGGCCGACGTGACCTGGCTGGTATGCGCCGATGTCTGCATCCCGCAAGATGCCTCCTTCAGCATGCCGCTGAAGATCGACGCGGCTCCGGCCCCGATCACCACGCCCGCCGCGGCCGCCATTCAGGTGGTGCGCGACAGCCTGCCCCAGGCCGCGCCGTTCCCGGTGAAGGCGATGCGCACCGGCGACCAGATTACCTTCGCCGCCGGTCCCGGTGTCGAGGGCACTGTGAAGGACGTTACGTATTTCCCGACGCAAGACGGCCTGATCGTCAACGCCGCCGCGCAGACCGCCAAGGTCAAGGACGGATCGTTCACCGTCGCGGTGGCGGCCGAGAAGAAGTCCGAGACCATTACCGACGCCCAGGGCCTGCTGGTGGTCGAGCGCACCGCGCCCGGCGGCGGCACGGCCAAGGTCGGCTACTACTTCGACTCACCCATCGTCTGGACCGGTCCCGCGGCGAGCGGCGAAACAGCGAACATGTCCTTCGCTCTCGCCCTGGTGTTCGCTTTCCTGGGCGGCATCATCCTCAACGTCATGCCCTGCGTGCTGCCGGTTCTGGTGATGAAGGCCATGTCGTTCATCAAGCAAAGCGGCGTCACCGCCGCCGAACGCCAGAAGGATGCCCTGTTCTACACCGCTGGCGTGCTGGCCGCCTTCACCGCGCTGGTCGGCGGCCTGATCGCGCTGCGCGCCGGCGGCGCCGCCATCGGCTGGGGCTTCCAGCTCCAGTCGCCGGCGTTCGTCGTGGTGATCGCATATGTGATGCTGCTGCTGGGCCTCAATCTCTCGGGCGTGTTCGTGGTAGGCGGCAACTTCGGCATGGGCCAATCGCTCGCCTCCAAGCCAGGCGCCACCGGATCGTTCTTCACCGGCCTCCTGGCCGTGGTGGTCGCGGCCCCCTGCACCGGCCCCTTCATGGGCGCCGCCGTCGGCTACGCGCTTACCCAGCCGACGGTCATGAGCTTCGCGATCTTCGAAGCCCTGGCCTTGGGCCTGGCATTCCCCTACCTGCTGCTGGCCTTCGTACCCGCGGCCGGCAAGTTGCTGCCACGTCCCGGCGTGTGGATGGACCGGGTGAAACAAGTGCTGGCGTTCCCGCTCTACGGCGCGGCCGCCTGGTTGATCTGGGTGCTGGCGCAACAGGTCGATCCCATCGGCCTTGCCTATGCCTTCGCCGGCGTGGTGGCGGTTGGCTTCGCCGGATGGATCTACGGCATCTCGCAACAGTCCGAAAGCCGCGGCCGGCACGTCGGCCTGGGCTTCGCGGGCCTCGCGATGGTCGCGGTGATCGCCATCGTTTTCACCTTGAACGACCGCGCCGCCGCCGCGCCGGCCGCCAAGGCAGGAGCCGTTGCCGAGGGTGCGCCGAGCGAGCCGTTCACCGCCGCGCGCCTCAAGGAACTGCAAACCTCGGGCCGGCCGGTACTGGTCAATTTCACCGCCGCCTGGTGCCTGACCTGCATCGTCAACGAGCGCGTGGCGCTGTCCCACGCCGAGGTTGCCGAAGCGCTCAAGGGCCGCAACGTCGCCTACCTCAAGGCCGACTGGACCAACCAGAATCCCGAGATCACCGCGACCCTGCACGCCCTGGGCCGCGACGGCGTACCGCTGTACGTGCTCTACGACGGCAAGGGCGGCGCCCCGAAAATCCTGCCCCAGCTGCTGACCCCGGCCATCGTGACCGACGCCATCAAGGCCCTTTAGTCGGGTTGCCCGGCGGAACTTAAAGCTTTAAGTTCCGCCGCTGAAACGCGATAGGCCTCGCGCTTCAGGTTCTTGTTTGGTCGCATTTCGGGCGGCTGAACCGGTTCCCCCTTCAGCCTGAAATGCTCCTGCTGGGGCGTCGCCAAGCGGTAAGGCAGCGGTTTTTGGTACCGCCATTCCCAGGTTCGAATCCTGGCGCCCCAGCCATCCGGTCTGACGGGAGAAACCATCTTTTCTCCCGTCCCGGAACAAGCGCGAATTTTCCCGGGTTTGTCTCCCTTTCCGCGCCCTACGAGTTGCACCCAGCCGGGTCGAACTCGTGGCATCGCCACCCATTTTAGGGCGCCATCGTTGGGTGGTTCCTGTCGCTCAGTATTTATACGACGGGAGCCCTCGCCCGGAGCTCGGATTTCGCTTCCGGGACGGCCTCATGTTCAGGGGCGAACCGGCGACCGCTCCCTGACACGAACATTCACGATGAGAGCGGCCTGTGCGGACTCCGCTCAGCGCTCACAGGCCCTATAACCGCTGTCTTTGCACTTACGCGACAGATTCTGAGCTTCCATCACTTGGGCTGAACTCAGCTTTGATTCCAGCGCGCGCTGTGTTGCGGCTGCAGAGGTATCGCCGGCCGCGGCGGCCATCGCCACCCACATGTAACCCAGCACCTGATCCTCGGATGTGCCACGCCCATCGACATAGAGGAGGCCAAGGGCGTACTGGCCGTTCGCATCCCCTTGAGTCGCCGCCAGACGATACCATTTCGCCGCTTCCTGGAGGTTCTTGTCGACGCCGTTGCCATTCTCATACATGAAGCCGAGATGGTATTGAGCCAACGCAGAACCTTGTCCACCGGCGAGACGGTAGAGGCGCAATGCCTCCGTGAAGTCCTGTGGAACACCTTGGCCATTGTCGTACATCAGGCCAAGGTAATACTGAGCCATGGGATATCCCTGATCGGCCGAGCTGCGGTAGAGCCTTAAGGATTCCTTGTCGCTCTGGGTAACGCCCTGCCCAAGGTCGTACATCAGGCCGAGGTAGAACTGGGCCTCGGGGTTCCCCTGTTCCGCCAGCGGCCCAAGGATGCCGAGGGCGGCGACGAAATCATTGCGCTCGTACGCGGCCACGCCTTCACCGGATGTAACTGCCCACACCGGGGGAGCCATCCCGAAACACATACTTGCGGCAAACAGAAACACAAAAAATCGGGCACCAGACCAGGTGGCTTTGAACCGGTTCATCATGTCGTTACCTCCCAGATCGCAGCAATCCTCATACGGCGTGCGCACTCATTTTCCAGCGAACTCGCTCACCCCCGCCTTGAGCGCAATCAATCCGTCGGGAGCCGATTGATGCCAACCTGATGGCCAGGCTTGCCGCGGATACACGCGAACAAGCCTGTCGCCTGAAAATGGCTCATGTCCCGGCATCTCCTGGACCGGCAGGCCCAGGGCGTCGGTGGCGCGCCAGAGGCCGGTGCACCCCGGAACCGCATGAACGCGCAGCCTGGATGAATTGGCGCGCTGGATCTGGCCAACGCCCGTGAACACGGCGGTCATCATCGACAAATCGGAAGCGCGTGGATTCGTGGCGCAAGACCGAAGCGCCGCAGACCGCCAGAGTCCTTTGCCTCATCGTCCAATGCCGGTCACATTTTGCTGATGGGCAGCGCACAGCTGCATCAATCTGTGTTTCCGCAAAATTTCTCCGCCTTTCTCGCATGGCAAAAATCGGCCATTGTCATAATGCTGGAGCAGACGGTTCCGCTTCCAAGCGGTCCGAAAACCGCCGCCGCTGACAATCCGCAGGGTGGCGTCGAGAGTCGCGAGGCCCGTCACAACTGGCTCGGGCACCGCCGGGCGCGTTTGCAGCCTTCCCTATAATCGTCGCTTTTTCCGGCCGCGGGCGCGTACACTCGGAGGTCTTCCAGAGGGGATTTGTTATGGATTGGCCGAATGCGCATGCCTTGTTTCTGTTGGTGCTGACGCCAATCGTATTTTTCCTGTTCACCCGCGACCGGATTCCGCTGTCGACGACGGCTTTGGGCTTACTGGCGACATTGGTCGTCGCGTTCTCAATCTTTCCGTATTCCGGCGACAAAGGAGTCGTACGCCCGACCGAAATCTTCGCAAATTTCGGTAACGAAGCTCTCGTGGCCATCTGCGGCCTGATGGTACTGGGACGCGGCTTAACGTTAACCGGCGCACTCGAGCCAGTTGCCCGGTTGGTTGTTATCCTGTGGCTAAAATCTCGCCACCTCGCGATGCTGTTCGTTCTCGCGCTATGCATGGTCGTGAGCGGCGTGCTCAACGACACGCCTATCGTCGTCCTGATGATTCCAATTTTGCGGGCGGTCGCGGAGCGGACGAAAACGCCCGTATCAAAGCTTCTGCTGCCGATGAACGACGCCGTGCTTGTTGGCGGCATGGCAACCACGATTGGAACGTCAACGAATATCCTGGTGGTGTCGATCGCGGTTGAACTGGGCCTCAAGCGGTTCGGCATCTTCGAGTTCACGCACATCACCGCCCTGGCGGCCCTGCCGGCTCTCGCGTACCTGTGGCTGGTCGCGCCTTGGCTGTTACCCGATTTGGGGGTGGATTCCTCGATTCAAGAGCTGCGCCTATACGACGCCTGGCTGCACGTCCCCGAAGGCAGCACGATGATTGGGCGAACGCTGAGCGAGGTAAATGGCAAGGGGCCGGTGCCGATGCGGGTGGCAGAGGTCAAGCGCGGCGATACCTTCCTCATGCGCTTTCCGACGCTGGTTCTTCAGGCCGGCGACGCATTATTGGTTCGCGATTCCCGCACGAACCTGAAGCGCCTATCCGAGGAGTTGAAGATGCCGCTGCACAGCATCTCGGACCTCGAAGTCAAGGAACATGCGGGCATCGGCGGGGAAGCGGCCGATCTGCAATTGGCCGAGCTGGTGGTGGCCGAACACGCACCGCTGATAGGCAGCACGATTCGCCTCGCGCGCCTTGCGGAACAGACCGGGCTGATTGTTCTGGGCATCAGGGCCGGGCGCGCCGGCATCGCGACCAAGCCCGACGCCATCGGCGACAAAATCATACACGCGGGTGACGTTCTGCTGGTTCAGGGCACGGAGCAGGCGCTCGAAAAAGTCAAGCATACCGGAGAATTCCTGGTGCTGGACGGCGCGATGACTTTACCCCGGAGCAGCCGTGCACCTTTCGCGCTCGCCATCATGTTGGGCGTTGTGATCGCCGCATCGACAGGGCTGCTTCACATCGGCATCGCCGCGTTGCTCGGCGTTCTCCTCATGCTGATCACCAAATGCATCAGTTGGGAGGACATCGGCGTGGGCGTAAGCGGGCGTGTGGTTCTGATCGTCGCCGCCAGCCTGGCGCTGGGAAGCACCATGACGACCACCGGCGCCACGGACTTCCTGGCCACGGCGTATCTCGCGGTCGTCCGGGATTTGCCGCCGCAGGTAATCCTGAGCACCCTGATGCTGCTGATGGCGATCATAACCAACTTCGTCTCCAACAATGCCGCGGCCGCAATCGGAACGCCGGTCGCCTTCTCCGTAGCGACTCAGCTCGGCATTTCGCCGGAACCGTTTGTATTGGCGGTGTTGTTTGGGGCCAATCTTTGTTACCTGACGCCAATGGGGTATCAGACCAATATGCTGGTGATGGGTGCGGCTGGATACCGTTTCCGGGATTTCACGATAACCGGGTTCCCCCTGTTTCTGATCATGTGGGCGATGTACTCGTGGGTTGTGCCGAAATTCTATCCGTTTCATCAATTGGGCGCGGGATGAGGATGAGGATGCGAACCGGTGGCGGGAGATTTGGTTTGAAAGCTTGCATCCTGATGCTGCTGCTGATGACGGCCGGCACAGCTCAGGCAAGCAGCCTGTCCGGCATCGCGGTTGAGGTGCGTGATGGGCGGACCCTGGTGCTTTCCGATGGCACCGGGATTCGCCTTTTTGGGATTCAAACCCCCGCACGGACGCAGATGTGCCAACTGCACGCGGCCTGCAAACCCTGCGGCGAAGAATCGCGCGAAGCCCTGCGGAAACTTAGCGTTGGAGAATTGACCTGCGAAAGATGGGGAAAATCCCTTGGCTACACTGTGGCGCGCTGTTCCGCGAACGGAGAGGATCTGAGCCTCAAGATGCTGGCGTCGGGCCAGGCAATGCTGTTTCGGAGATACCTTCGGCGCGGAGAATCCTTACCGATCAGCTATCTGATCGCTGAAGCGCGCGCGCGCGCGCGCCAGCTGGGAATTTGGGCCGACGGCCTCGTGAGACCGTGGAGCTGGCGGCACGCAGGCGCCAGGCTCGCCTGCGAAGAGCCCCCGGAGAGCGACACATCGCGTTAGCGATCAAGATGGTCGTTGATTTCCTGCATTTTTATCTCAGCTTGGGATAACTGCTTCCGGGCCGCTGCGCGGCGGCGCGCGAGGATCTCCAGGTCGGCTTGGAGTGTTTGCACCCTGTCACCGACTGTACCGGAGTCCGACGCCGCCAGCTCCTCGCGCATTTTCCGCAGACGCCGCTCCAGACGCAGCGTTTTTCTGTCAAGGTCGCTTAAAGTTTGCGCCGCGTCGGCGAGACGATCGGCCGCCAGGGCGATTTCGCTCGCCGGCCCCTGATCCGGATCCGATGTGAGTTCAATGTCCTCCGCGGACAGGACGAATACCACAAGTTGAGGCCCCTCCAGGAAGGAAGCTGGCGCGTAGCCGAACACGTGGAAGGATTCGTCTATCGGCATGGTCATTGGCAGAAAAACAAGCGAAGACTGCCCGGAGACTACGGCGACGTTGTCCGGCGTGAACCGCTCGACGGCCAGCGCTTCGGCTTCGATATGACTATCGTTGAGTATTTTCCTGACACGCTCGATACGCGCTCCGGACTGGCCGCCCGCGACAAGAACCCGGATTCTGGCGTCGCTCCATTCGTCGGAACGGGTCATGAGGTGAGCGAGAACCAACGCCAGGGGGCTGGTGGCGCCCTCCGTCCACCAGATGTCGATGGACCGCGCGCCATCCTTGGTCGCCAACAGGGCGGCCCATTTCTCGTTGGTGGAACTCAGCACAAGCAGGTTGCAGCCCAAATGAAACGCGACACGGAGATTATATCCGTAACGTTCCGCGTTGAGATCGATGCCCGCCGCCCCGTCCTTCGCCGCCCCCAGGTTTACGACGACCGTGTTGGCATTCACGGGGCCAAGTCCGACGGCTTGTATGGAGACGGCGATGCCGTCCTCCAATGTTCGGGCGGCTATGACGAGCGGGAACGCGCTGGAGCATTGCTGCGTGATTTCGTCTTCCAGCGTTTTGGCGGCCTCCTTGCGAAGGGCGGACACCTCCGGCCTATCGCTCTCCAGGACTTTAATTACCGTCGTCAAGCCGGCGCCGCCTTCGATCCAGGATGCGAAGCGAAGCAAGCGGCCACGGCGCTCGGAATCGTCGGAAAACACAAGCAATTGAGGGCGCCAATCCCTGGCATGCTCCGGAGCCCGCGCCGCGGCGAGAATATGTTCGCGCGCCTGCTGCAAGTGATAGGAACGCCGGCTATCCGCCCATCGCGCGGGCACGCCGCGTGCGCGCAGATAAAGATATATTCCGCCTATCATTGCGGTCGCGATCGCACCCGCGGCAACGTCAATGGCCAACATGGCCCCGAAGCAGGCGAGCGCGCCGCACAGGCTGATGCGCTCGTGATACAGCGAGAACCGAGGCCGGAACGAGGGGCTGCGGCTCCGCGCCTCGAAATATGTGGCGTAATTGAGCAGACCGTAGGAAACCAGAAAGAACATCGACACTATCGATGCGACCAGATTCAGGTCCCCGAGCGCCACCACCATGAGGGCGACCATCCCGGTCAGCGCGATCGCGCGCCTGGGATTGTTGCTGGCGCCTGATCCGTGCGCGAATATCTTGAGCATCGGGAATATGCGGTCCTTGGACAGGGACTGCAGGATGCGCGGAGCGCCCATGAAAGAGGCGAGAGCCGAGGATAGGGTCGCGGCGAAGATCCCGGCGGTGATGAGCGCAGGCCAGGCGGCGATGCGCGCCATGCTTCTGTAGTCGGTAGCAAGCTCCTGTTGGGGCAGTGCGCCCGCCGCGAGCACCGCGACACCAATATATATTGCGAACGACAACAGGACGGCGACGAACGTGCCGAGCGGTATGCTCCGCTCCGGGTTGCGCAGGTCGCCTGACATGCTGACGCCCTGTGTGAAGCCTGTTACGGCCGGAAAAAACACCGCAAATAGGGTCCAAAACGGCGGAGAATCGCCGTTCGGTGCGAGGTTGGCTTCCATCTGGGCGAAATCCCAGTGCCGGTCTGCGCCGACCGCGAATGAGATCAAAGCCAGGGCGATGAACGCCATGACTCCATATTGGAATCGCGTCGCCCAGTCAGATCCCAGCCAGGCGAGCGCCATAAGGATTGCGGCGGTAATGGCCGCAATCAATTGCGCCGCCGGGTGACCCAGTCCCGCCAGCCCTGCGGCGGCCTCGGCAAAGCCGATGCAGTAGAAGCCCACGGAAATCGACTGGGCAGCAAAAACGATGATGCCGATGGCACCGCCGTAGCCGAGCCCCAGCGTGCGGGATATGAGATAGTAATCGCCGCCGCCCTTGACTCGGAGGTGCGTCGAAATTCCAGCGAGGGAGAAACTCGTCAGGATCGAAATCGAGTTTGCGATGCCGATGATCGCGAGGGCGTGCAGCAGCCCGGCGTTCCCCACGATATAGGTAAGGCGCAGAAAGAGGATGATGCCGAGAATTGTAAGGATACTGGGTGTGAAAACACCGCCGAATGTTCCCAACCCCGGCGACTGACGGCCGACCGTCATGTAGGAGCCGACGGGCGAGGTCGAGTGACAATGACCTGCCGATGGGGATAGGGAATCTCGATGCCGTTGGCCTTGAACGATTCCCAGAGCGCCAGGAAAACTTCGCCCTTGATGTTGGTCACGCCCGCTTCCGGGTCGGAAATCCAGAAGCGCAGGACCAGGTTAATGGAACTATCCCCGAACTCGGTGATATGGCACACGGGCGCCGGCTCGGCGGAAATACGATTGGCCGTTCGAGCCGCCGCGACCGCCAGGCTTCTGACGCGGTGGAGATCCGCATCGTAGGCGACGCCGAACTTGACCTGAAGGCGCAGGTTTTTATCGTTGTGCGACCAATTGATCACCTGATTGAGCACGAAGGTATCATTGGGTATCAGGAGTTCCTTGTTATCTCGGGTGACGACACCGACATAACGGGCACTCATTTCCCTTACCCAGCCATAAGTGTCGCCCACTTCTATGACATCGCCAGGTTTGACGGACTTGTCCAGGAGCAGGAACAGTCCACTTACAATGTTAGACACCTGATGCTGCAAGCCGATGCCGATGCCGACACCGACGGCGCCGGTGAAGACCGCCAGCGCCGCGAGGTTCACGCCGATGCTCGTCAGCGTGATGACACTGGCCACGGCGATTAACGCGAACGTGGCGATCTTGCCCACGAGTACGCGCGTACGTGGCGTCACCGAGGGAATGGACGCGAGCCTCTGATTGAGAAGATCGGCAATCAGGAAAGAGGCCCACATCAGGACGGCCATCAGGGCAATCCCATCGACCAGCGTCAGGAGGGTTAGGCGTCCCGCTCCGAGCGGAATGCCGACACCGTCCAGAGCGCGGATAACAATCGGCAAAAAGCCAAGGATATTGAGCGCCGCCACGACCCAGGCCAGCCAGGCGATAGCCCTTGCGCCAAGGCTATCGGACACCATGCTCGAGGAGAGGCGTATGAGCATCCACGCCCCCGTCAGATTGACGGCGATCCAGAGGAGATCGCGCCTCATTCGGATGGGTGTCTGGTCAATCACTCCGATCGCAACCAGCAGGAGCACGAGAAAGACGAACGAACCGAGAAGCCGGCGTGCCGCCGCGATCACCCGCTGCGGACCCGCGGCGAGATGCCATTCGCGGGAATAGGTCGTAAGCGGGCGGCTTAACCCTCGCTGAGCGACATAGGCAATCGCGGCGAAGATGGCCACCAGCGCTGCCTGCTCCAGAACGTTCGACGTGAAGACGTTTCGGTCCGCCCATTCGAGAGCGCGCTGCGTCACGATGTGCACTCGACCCAAAATTGATGATTGTTCCATATGAGCACTCTCACGCTGGGGCAGTAGCCGAAACGGCGGTCATATCGCCGCCCATTATAATAGATCGGAGCGGTGAGGCCGCGCTGTGCTTTCTGCTTGCTCCCGATGGTGGATTGTCGCGGCGCGCATGGACGCCGGGGAGGACATTGATCTTAACCGGCTCTCCTTTCTGGAAATTGACGACAGGAAAGACGCGATACGGTTGGCGAGCCTGAAGGCCGGCCTCGATATGCGCCATTACATTCGGGACATATTGTCGTTTGCCCGCCTGGCCGCCGCGTTCAAGGGCTCGGCGTTTAGACCACTCTGCGTCATGAGCACGACATACACTGCGTCATCAGCCAGGGGCATGTAGGTCGCGGACCCAAATCTGCGTTGTTCGATCCGCAGGTGCGACCCAGCCCACGCCACCCAGCTTTTCGGCAATCCCCAATCGTCCCCTGACCGGGCGTTCCCCAAATCGCAGGCGGTGATTGCCTTTTGATTGGCATCGGCCGCTGTCGCATATTTGTTTGCGAGTTGATCGAGCGAATACGTCGTGTCGACACCGAGGAGATTCAGCCAGGGCTGCCATTTCTGTACGCGGGCACTCAAGATCCATTCGTCTCCGCTTAACTCACAATTGATGGCGGGAATCCCGTCCTCCAGCGCCTGAACCGATACTATGTATGATTTATCGACTCCCGCCACGGCATGAATCGTCAGCTGCACCAGTGGTCGCTCGAAGGTCAGACGCGCGTAAGAGGCCAGATTGATCGTAACCAGGGCCAGCGCGAGAGAAAGCGCCGCAAGCACCGCGGCCGCGCTTATCTGACACACTGCCTTCAGGCCTTTACCCCGAAGCAGGTGCCGGACCCCGAGGATGGCCAGTGCCGCGGCCATCGCGCCAAGGATGAGGATTCCCAGTTGCCAAAAGGAAGTGTTCACGCAGATCTCCTTCAGGTTTCCCGTTGAGTTCGCCACTCCCGATATTGCCTATCTTCACCCAAATGTGAGGTGCCGGCCAGGATCTCCGCCGCGCCGCCATCGGCGCGAGACCGAAGCGTGGATCGAGAGGGCCATGACAAAGCAACGAATCACGTTCCGGCGAGCTCAAGGAATGGGATTTTTGAATTGATAAGCGGCACTTAGGAGAAGGGCGAGAATTGCCGCCGCCGCCATGGCCGCGAAAGTCCCGGAGAACCCCCAAAGCTGCCGTGACAGTCCCAACGCACCCGCGCCCACCGATGTACCGAGATTGATGAAGGCCATGAACAGTGCGAAGTGGCTCGCCGCGATTTCCTTGTCGCTGGCATTCATGGCCAAGGCATACAGCGCGACCGACATCTGAACGAACAGCAATTCATAGAGTACCGTGTAGGCGATCATTGCCTGCCGCACCGGCCACAATGAGGGGACAAGCGCCACGGCACCGTGCAGTATGGCGACGAGGGCCAATGTCGCCATCAGGGTACGCATTGGGCCAAATCGGTCCGCGAGCGGACCGGCGACGAAAATTCCCATCATGCCCGCCGCGAAGTTCGCGGCGGCGGCCACATGGGAGAAATCGGTATCCGACCAGTCCAGGAGCTGCACGGTCAGTACGGGCATTGTGGATATAAACAGGCCGTAGGAGAGCAGCGCGATGAAAATTATCGCTATCAAACGGATGCTGAACGGCGCCGTCGCCGACCGGAAAAGCCGGCGAATAAGGGGAAGCCACGCGCCCATGGGCGGCGCTGACTGGAACGCGGAAGCCTTTCCCCGGGTCCAGGGAAGCCTTCTTTCGCCTGGGCGCTCCAGCAAAAAGAGCGGCAGCAGGAAAATCGACGCCACAAGCGCCGCGATGCTACAAAATGCGACGCTCCAGCCGTAGGCGTTAAGCAGCCACGCGCTAATAGCCGACGATCCCGCGATTCCGATTGTTTTTGCGCCCCACATAACCCCATTGGCGCGCGCATATTCGGTTTCCGGAAAAATGTCGATCGCCATCCCGTCAACCGCGGCGTCCTGAAATGCCCCGAACACGTTCACGCCGACACCTAATGCGATAACGACAAATGCGCCTGCCGAGGGTGCCGAGACGAAGGCCATAACGACCAGCGATGCGCACAGACCAAGCTGGGACAACAGCACCCAAGGGCGGCGCCGTCCCATGGGGGGAAACGACCAGCGATCCATGACCGCGCCGTTGATGAGCTTCAGGCTCCAGGGCATTAGAATGAGGCCGAGGAAAGCGCCGATGGCAACTGCATCGATCCCCTGGCGGGCCCACCAGGCAGGAACCGCGATGTAGAGCAATCCTTCCGGAATCCCTTCAGCGACATAGAGGGCGGCGAAGGTGATGAGCCGCGCCCTTCGACTTTCGCTGAGTGTGGGCAACGCAGATATGTATGCGTCCTCCGTGGATGCGCCGGCGCCATATGCGAGCAGTATGGAGAGGCAGCTTGAACCGATTGCGAGAAAACGGGTTTGTCGCGCGAAGCCTCGCGCCGCGGCGACCTGCCGGATGACTTGGGCCGGCGCGGCGCCTCGGCCGCTCCTGGCGGAGCTAATTCCCGGAAGCAGACGCCGCGGCGGTTTGGGACGTGCGGGTGACGCCGCACGCAGCGGCGATCTGCTTGTCCTTGGTGTAGTCGAAGAGCGCTCGCCAATAACCGCTTACCGTCCTGGCCTGGTTTGTGGCGGACCGGGCGGCCACAAGTTTAGCGGTAAGTTCGTCCTGCTTGCCTCGCAGCTGCGACAACTCGGAAACATTCGCGCTACAGGCCTCCTGGCCCTTGGCAGTCTGGGCCGCCGCGTCCTCCCGAGACGCTTTCATGTCGGCGAGGGATTTCTGCGACACAACAAATTTTTGCTTCCAATCCGCGACTTGAGCCTGGGAGGCCGCAAGTTGTCGCTGCGCCGTTCCGAGATCCGCGCTCAACACATATGCGTAATATCCCATGCCGACGGCGGCGACGATGATCGAGGCACCGGCAATTGCTCCAATTGTCATGCTCTTCATGCTTCCTCCTAAAATTTTGATACTGCCGAGACAGGCGCATCCGCGCACAGCTGCGAACTGCAGTTAATGTAAAGGGACGGAACTGGAAGAAGTCGCCCCGGGCCGCGCGGTCAGATGCGGGCCACCGCGATAATATTGCGGCGTGATGATACATCGTGCCGCGCGAATATGGCCATGATATGGCGATTTGCCCCACCAACGCCGATATTTGAGGCGTATATAATTATGTGCTTCGATGGCGGCGCGCGCCATCGGCGCGAACGCGATCCGTTTGGTAGCAGCCTGGACGCCTACCAACAGGAAGAGGGAGAAGTCCCATGTCTAAGGTTCTGCAGCAGGCCACCTTGAACATCAGATACGCAAAAATAGCCGATATTCCCGAGATTATGTCGCTCATGGCGCGCACCTATGCCGACATGCCCTCCTATTCCGAGGACATGCTGCGCGGTCAAATAACCCGCTTTTCCCAGGGACAGTTTGTCGCGGAGTACAACGGCCGGATTGTCGGGTACTGCGCGACGTTCATCACGACCGAGGCCGTAGCGCTGGCGAATCACACCTGGCGCGAGATCACGGGGGGAGGTTTTGCATCCCGTCATGATTCTCATGGAGACATTCTGTATGGCATGGAGGTTGCCGTGGACCCCGCGATGCGGAGCAAACGAATCGGCCAAAGGTTTTACAACGAGCGGAAACGGCTTTGTGAACAGCTGGCGCTTAAAGGTGTCGTATTCGCGGGCAGGCTGCCTGGCCTTGCCCGCAAAATTAAGCAAGTGGGCGATGCGGAGACTTACGTCAACAACGTCCAGGCCCGGAAAATCCGCGACCAGGTGCTTTCCTTCCAGCTGCGCAATGGCTTCAAGATCGTGCGCATCCTGGAGAACTACCTGCCTTCCGATAAGGCCTCGATGGGCTATGCAACCCTCATGTTTTGGAAGAACGAGCGCTTGCGTGAGAAAACACCATCACCGAGCTTGCCTTCCAACACAAAGCGAACCGTGCGGGTGGCAAGCGTGCAGTATCAGTTGCGGCGCGTGAATTCGTTCGAAGATTTTGTCACGAACGTCGAGTACTTCGTGGATGTGGCGGCCGACTATAGGGCCGACTTCGTGCTATTTCCGGAACTCTTTACCTTGCAGTTGCTCTCCTCCATCCCCGAACGGTTGAGCGCCGAGCAGTCGATAGCCGCCTTGACGGAGTTCACGCCGCAATTCAAAGACGCGCTTGCCACGCTGGCCGTTCGCTACAACATCAATATCGTCGGCGGGAGCCATCCCTCGCGCAACGACGACGGGGGCATACGCAATGTCTCGTATGTCTTTCTCCGCGACGGCTCGATTTACACGCAGACGAAACTGCACCCCACGCCGAACGAGCGCTATTGGTGGAACATACAAGGTGGCACGCGGCTTTCGGCCATACCCACCGATTGCGGGCCGATCGGCGTTCTCATCTGTTATGACTGTGAGTTCCCGGAACTGGCCAGGCACTTAACCGATCAAGGGGCGCAGATCATCTTCGTTCCGTTCTGTACGGATACGCGCGAAGCCTATAATCGCGTCCGCTACTGTGCCGCGGCGCGCGCCGTGGAAAATCAGGTCTATGTCGCGATGGCCGGAAACGTTGGAAACCTGCCGAACGTCGCCAATCTTGACATCCAGTACGCACAGAGCTGCCTTCTCGAGCCGTGCGATTTCGGATTTGCGCGCGACGGGATAGCCGCGGACACCACGCCAAACACCGAAATGGTGGCGATCGCCGACCTGCGCCTGGATGACCTCGACACGGCCAGGACGTCGGGGACGGTGAGGAACCTGGCCGACCGGCGCTTCGACCTCTACTCGGTAGACTGGCGGGCGCCGGCCTGAGACCAGCGGCGGAACGGCCGGCCGCGTGACCGGCGACGAGTCGGGCGCCAGCGAATTTCACTGCAGCGCCGCCGTATCCGGGCACCATCAGGGCACCGCCGCGCAATACGAGGAGCCTTCGCAGCTGGTTTGCAGGAACGTCTCGGAAAGAAGCCGCCAGCCGCCGCACCCAGCATCATCGCCGCGAACACGAAAGCCGCCGCTTTCATCCGGCCCCTCCTCTCACTTCGCGAACGGAACGAGCTCCGCGACCGCGGCGCCGTCCTTGCGCGGATCGGAGGCGCCGAAATTCACCCCCGTCTTGAAGTCGCGCCGAACGGCCTGGCCGGAGCCCATGTCGCTGGAGGAGAAATCCCCGCGCAGGCTGATGTCATGCCCCATCGCGGCCAGTTCCTTGCGGATGGCTTCCGGGATGCGCGCCTCGAATTCCACGCCGCAGCCGGAAAAATCCTTCTTCACGAACCGCGGCGCATCCAAGGCACCCTGCACGTTCATGCCGAAATCGACGACATTGGAGACGAACTGCGCGTGCGCCTGCGCCTGGTTGAAGCCGCCCATGATGCCGAAGGCGATCTTCACGTCACCTTTTTCCATGAAGGCGGGGATGATCGTATGCAGCGGGCGCTTGCGGCTCGCGAGCACGTTGGGGTGCGCCTTCTCCAAGGTGAACATCCCGCCGCGGTTTTGCAGCACATAACCCGCGTTATCCACCGCGAGGCCGGAGCCGAAACCCACGGTCGCGAAGTTGCTTTGGATCAGCGAGACCATGTTGCCGCCCTTATCGACGACGGAAAGGTAGGTGGTGCCGTTATCCGTGCCCGGCGGGAGTCCGGGCGCGGCGCTGCAGGCCGCCTTCGCAGGGTCGAGCAATTTGGCCCGGGCCGCCGCGTAATCTTTCGACACCATCCCATCCACGGGGATCTTCGCGAATTTTGGGTCGGCGACGTAGCGGATCATATCCGCGTAGGCCAGTTTCTTCGCCTCGATCATGGTGTGCAGCGCCTTGACCGAATTGTGCCCCATCTGCGCCAGCGGATACCGCTCCATGATGTTCAGCATCTCCAGCGCGGCGATGCCCTGGCCGTTGGGCGGCAGCTCATAAACGCGCCAGCCGTGATAGTCGGTCGAGATCGGCGTGACCCATTCGGCCCGGAAGTCGGCGAGATCCGCGGCCGTCATCATTCCCCCGTGGCGCTTGAAGGTGCCAAGGATGCGGTCGGCGTTCTGGCCTTTATAGAAGCCATCGCGTCCGCCCTTCGCGATCAGGCCGTAGGTTTCCGCCAGCTCGGGATTGCGCCAGACTTCGCCGGCGGCCGGCGTCTTGCCGTCGACCAGAAAGGTTTTCGCGGTGGGGGCGTCGGCCTTCAGGACCGCGAGGGAATCCAGCCAATAGACGCTCACCACCTCGCCGACCGGGAAACCCGCCTTGGCATAGGAAATCGCCGGCGCGAGCAGCTCGGCGAAACCCTTGGTGCCGAAACGCTGGCGAAGCTGGTCCCAGCCTTCCACCGCGCCCGGTACGGTGACCGAGAAAATGCCGTTCTGCGGCATGCTCTTGTTGCCCTTGGCGAGCAGGTAATCGGCGGTCAGGCCCGTGGGCGCCCAGCCTGAGGCGTTGAGGCCGTAAAGCGTCTTGGTCTTGGCGTCGTAGACGATGGCGAACAGGTCTCCCCCGATGCCGTCGTTCATCGGCGCGACCAGGCCCATCATGGCGTTGGTGGCGATGGCCGCGTCGATGGCGTTACCGCCCTGTTCGAGGATACGCGCGCCGACCTGCGAGGCCAGCACGCTCTCGCTCGCGACGATGCCGCTCTGGGACATGACCATGGAGCGCGATTGCGACCGGTCCTGGGCGCCGGCACCTGTGGCCGTCAAAGCCAGAATGGCGCCGATGGCGATGGCTTTTTTCGACATGTTGCTGCCCCCAAATTGCATACGGACCTTCTGGCGCGCGCCGTCCCCCGGGCGTGCAGAAGGATATGGTAGCAACATCCGCCACTGAGCCCCCTGAAAATTTCGGGCAAGCGCACCCTACGCGCAGGAGCCGCAGCCGCCGATATCCGGCTCGACTGGGGATTGATGGCCCCGTCCTGGGATCCGGACTATTCCTTCCATATCCTCAAAGCTCCCAAGGCTTTCGGGGTGGGCAGCACCAATGCATCCGGCCAGAACAATCGCGTCCACCGCTCTCGCGGCCGCGATGCCGTACGCCACGATCCGGCTATGGAAACAGCGATGACGAGATCGGGGGCCATTGCCGGACCAAACAAAAGGAGGAACCCACGGGTTCCTCCTTTTGTCGTGTATGCCGTGAGTGCCGCCTACATCTTGAAGCGGACACCCAGGCGGAACACGCGGCCGAGCGAGTCGTAGGTTTCGCGGGCCGTGTTGATGGTCAGGAACGACGAGCCGCCAGGGCCCTGCGCCACCGTCACCGGATCCGCGTTCATGAGGTTGCGGATGTTCAGGAACACGTCGGCGTCGTAGCCGTTGTCGGCGAGGTGCGCGACCTTGTAGCTGAGCGCCAGGTCGAAATAGGTCGCCCCATCCAGATGGTTGTCGTCCTGAGTGGGATTGGTCGTGGTCGAGACCGGGCAACCGCTGGTGCACTGGATGTACGAGGTGTTGTACACGCCAGCGCTGACGCCGCGCATGGTGAGAGACGCGGTGATCGGATCGTTCGACCAGTTGATGTCGCCGACAAAGCGCCAGTGCGGCGGGCCGCCCGCCGAGTTGGTGCCAACGGTGTCGGTCGGCGGATTGATGCCGTTGTTCTGGTAGCGCTTCAGGTAGTGGGTGGCGAGGAAGCGCAAGGTCATGTTGCCGGCCCAGTCGCTGTTGATGCTGTCGAGCGCCGTGCGGTAGCTGGCCTCGATGTCATAACCACGATTGTTCTCGGTCACCAGGTTGAAGGGCGCGATGCGGATCTGGGTGATCACGTTCACGCCGTTCTGCACGCCGCGGATGATCGAGGGGCAGTACGCCTGGTTGCCCTGATAGCAGAAATCGACGATCTGCTGGGCCGATACGCTGCCGATCGCGTCGGTGATTTCGATGTTGTAGTAGTCGAACGATGCGTTGAAGCCGGGGAAGAACTGCGGCGTCAGCACGACGCCGAGACCCGTGGTGTCGGCGATTTCCGGCTTCAAGGCCGCGTTACCGACCGCGGCGCCCTGATACTGGGTGTTCAGGTTGTTGTTGAAGCGGTCGAACACGGTATTGGTGTTGGCGGTACCGGCGGCGAACAGTTCCGACAGGTTCGGCGCGCGGATGTCGCGCGACCGCGTGCCGCGGAAGCGGATGTCGTCGATCAGCGTCCAGGTGGCCCCCACCTTCCATGTGGTGACATAGCCCGAGGTCGAATAGCTGGTGGCGCGGAGCGCCGCGTTCAGGTCGAAGCTGCGCGCCCAGACCGCGTCCTTGGCGAGCGGGATGACGGTTTCGACGAATCCTTCGGTCACCGTGTAGCGGCCGAAGTTGGGCAGGAAGTTGCCGAACTGCCAGTTGTTGCGCAGGGAGTCCGGGTCGGAGACGCCGAACACCTTCTCGAGGCGGCTTTCAACACCGGTCGCGACCGAGACCGGACCAGCCCAGGTGGAGAACGGCTCGCCGGTGATCGACACCGCGTAGACGTCTTCCTCGAAGTGCTGAACGCGCGAGGCCTGCCCCGGCTTGCTCATCGGGTTTCCGCTGGTGCCGCCCTGGATGTAGTTGAGCGCGGCCTGCGAATTCACGTCGATGCCGAGCAGGTTCCACGGCACGCAACCGCTGTTCGGGTTGGTGAGCGTGACGCGGCAAACGATCAGGCCCTGCGCATTGCGCACGGAATCGATCGCGCTCGAGTACTTGTCGCGCTGGGCGACACCGGTGGTGTGTTCGGACGAGTGTGTTACGCCCTTCTGGAAGTAGAAGCTCCAGCTCCAGGCGGTGTCGAGCGCGTCGAACTTGCCGTCGGCGCCGGCGACGAAGCGCCGGGTGGTGCGGTTGTTGAGAGTACCGAACACGCCGAGGTCGTGGTTCATGGTGCCGATCAGGATCGACGTCAGCTTGTTGGCGGCGATCTGCGACGCCACCGACGCCGGGAAGAAGGCGTTGTCGGGCTTCAGCGAGATGTTGGCGATGTTGTAGGTGTAGTTGTCGACCGAATAGACGGACGCGTAGTTCCAGGAATACTGGAGGTAGACGTTGATATTGTCGGTCACGTCGAACGCCGCGCGCGTGAACATCCCCTGCCGGGTGGTCGGGCTGTCCAGCGACTGGTTCGGGGACATGATGGTCGACTTCCAGTCGCCGCCCACGTTCCAGATGCTGGGCGAGACCAGTTCGCCGTAATTGTATTGCGCCGGCACGCCGCCCGGGCCGAAGTAGATGCCCTTGAGCGGACCGGAGGTGATGATGCTGCCGGGGGTGGCCTGCGCGATACCGACGTGGCTGCGCACCAACTGCTGCGGCACCGAGGTGCTCTGGCCGGCGCCGGTCCCGTAAGCCGGGTTCAGGATGATGTTGGATCCATTGTTGATCCAGCTGCGATTGTAGCCGTTCAGGATGCCGTCCGTGCGTACCGCCTCGGCCGAGAACAGCACGTGGCCGCGATCGGCGGCGAACGGAACGCCCGCCGTCAGGCTGACCTTCCAGTTGCGATCGTCGCCGTAGGTGGTGACGCCGCCGGAAAGTTCGCCTTTGATGCCGGTGAATTTCTTGTCGAGCACGAAGTTCACCACGCCCGAGAGCGCGTCGGAGCCGTAGGCGGCCGAGGCGCCGCCGGTGACGATGTCGACGCGGCTGATCAGGGTCTGCGGGATGTTGTTGACGTCGACCGAACCGGTGACCGTCGAGGGCGCATTGCGCTGGCCGTCGAGCAGGACCAGCGTGCGGTTCACACCGATGTTGCGCAGATTGATGGTGTTGATGCCGGCGGTGCCTGCGCTGACGGTCTGCTGCGAGGTCTGCGGCGTGTTGGAACCGGCCATCGACGGCAGTGTGTTCACGAAGTCGGCGATGTTCGGCGTGGCGGCGTTCTGGATCTGCTCGACGCCGACGACGGTCAGCGGTGTCGGCGCTTCATAGCCGTCGCGCACGACGCGGGTACCGGTGACGACGATTTCCTCGACCGGCGCGGTCTGCGCGGTTTGCGGCGCGGGAGTCTGGGCGAAAGCTTGCCCCCCGAGCGAGAGGAGCAGCGCGGTGGCGCTGGCGCCTGCCAGGGCCTGCTGTTTGACGACCGAAGCTGACGAACGGCGCGCAGACGTTCCAAAATGAATCATAGAAACCCCCAGAATTGATGGACCTTGATGGGCCCCCCCACCGGCTGTCGTGCGTGTACGGGCGTGCCCGCACAAGCTTTTCCGAAGCCTTCAATTCATTTTGCTATGCAAAAATCGGTTGTTCAATCAACGAACGGCGTCGGGCGCGCAACCAACGGTCAGGTTGTCCTTATGGCCACAGTTGTCGGAGAAGTCCGCGCGCAGATGGTGGGAATTTGACCAATTAGCAACCTAGGATTGTTATGACGCGTTAGGGATACAGCAAGTACTTGAGCCGCTTGGCCTTGAGGGTCTCCGGGTCCGCCTGCCATCCGGCCGCGGCCGCGCGTGGATCGCCGCCTTGATCTGGTCGGATACCGGTTTGCTGAGCGGCGGCCGCGCGATGCCGTCGACCTGGAACGTGGTGGGATGCAGCTCCCACTAAAGCCGGCCCCCCCCCAGCGCGGGCTCACCCAAGACATTGCGGCCGGTGAGGGTGCTCCACGCCCGCGACGCGTTCACCGCTGAATTTGTGCTGGGCGTCGCCGGCCGGGATACGGGCCACCGGCATAGACTTCGTACCCGCGGATGGCGTTGGGGTTGATGAGCACACCAACGCGCAGCTTGCCGCCGTGTTTCGCGGCCAGATCCCTCAGCGTCGCGAAATTTCCGTCCTGCAAGCGATCGATCCCGATCCGGACCGCCGCCATAACCGGAGACGCGATCAGCAGCAGAGCCGCGAGGAGAGGCAGAAACCTCATGCGTGTTCTCTGCGCACCGTCGCCAATGTATCCTCCCCTCACCGCTTCACCATGGGGGGATCGTATGCGTTTCATCGTTGTCGCCGCGGCTCTGGCGCTGTCCGCCGCCGCGCAGGCTCAGGACGTCGAGCGTCTGACCGGCGCGGCCGCCGCGCCGATTGCCACCGCGGTCACCGTGCCGCCCGGCTACACCACTTACTATATCAGCGGCGCCACCGCGGCGGCGGCCAACACCAATGCCCCCGCCGGCAGCTATGAGCGTTTCGGCGACATCACCACCCAGACCCGCTCGGTGCTCGACAACCTCAAGGGCACACTCACCAAGCTGGGGCTCACCTTCGGCGACGTGGTGCAGGCCCATGTCTTCATGACGCCCGACCCCAGCAAGAACGGCGAGATCGACTTCGCCGCCATGAACAAGGTCTGGTCGACCGAATTCGGCACGCCCACGCAGCCCAACAAGCCCGCGCGCGCGACCGTAAAGGTGGCGGGCCTCGCGAGCCCAGGCCTGTTGGTGGAGATCGAGTTCACCGCCGTCAAAAAGATCGCCGCGAAGTAGGCCCGAGATGTCCGAGACCCCCGACGCCCACGAACACCTGGAGCATGCCGAACACGCGGCCCATGCCGCGGCGGAACTCGGCCTCGCCATTCCACTGTCGATCACCGTCATGGCGGTGATCGCGGCGGTGTTCGGCAGCCTTGAGACCACCGCCGCCTCCACGGCGATGCTCGCGCGCTCCAACGCCGCCGTGCGGCAGGGCGAGGCGTCGGATCTGTGGGGCTTTTTCCAAGCCCGCAGCATCAAGAAGAATATGTACGAGCTGGCGGCGGGCGCGGCGGCGCCGGACAAGGCCGCCGACCTGGCCGCCAAGGCCGCGGCCTACGCCAAGGAAGAAGACGACATCCAGGCCCAGGCCCGCGCCAAGGAAGAGACCGTCCGCAAGCAGGAGGAGGCCAGCGCGGAGGCCATGGAGCGCCACCACCGCTTCGCCATCGCCACCAATATCATCCACCTCGCCATCGCGGTGGCGTCGGTATCGATCCTGGTAAAGCGGCGTTGGCTGTGGTTCGGCGCGTTGGGCATCGCCGCCGTGGGCGTGGTCGCGGCCGTCGTTTAGCCGGTCAGGCCGGAGAACACCGCCGTGTATAAACGGCGCGGTGACGGCGATGTTGAGAGCCAGCACGGCGATCACAAAAATCAACCGAATGAGCCGGCGGTGCTTGGCTTTCCCCTGCGAGGTGCGCGGGGGTCATACGGGCCGGTTCGGCAACGGTGGTTTTCGAGATGCCTCATTTTGTGCCTACTCCGGTTTTGCTACGATTTCCGGGGACTTTTGGGGTTCCCAAGGAACGGGGTCCTGCGCCTTGCGGTATGGATGTTCGCCCTGGCGGTCCTGCCCGCGATTGCGGCGGAAAAAAACAACGAGAGCTATATCGCCTTCGCCAACAATGGCGGCATCCAGGGCTGGCGCGCGCGACGACAAGGGCCTCTATGTCCAGGGCACCGACCGCCAGCGGTACTATGCGACCCTGTTTTCCTCCTGCTTCGGCCTGGCCACCAGTCACAGCGTCGCGTTCATCACCGGCCCCGGCGGCAGCTTCGACAAGTTCAGCTCCATCGCCGTGGAGAACAGCCGCTGCCCGGTGACGTCGCTGGTGAAAAGCGACCCGCCTCCTGAAAAGGAGCGGACGGCCAAGGAGAAATAATCAGTCGTCGAGTTTGGACTGATCCAGGGCCCGCGTTCTCCGCGCTTCGTCCTGGTCCGATTGCTGCTTCTCGGCCTTGGTGCGCCCGAACTTGGCGCGGTTAGCCTCGGCGGCGCGGTCTTTGTCCGCGCGCGCCTTCTGTTTGCGGGCCTGCCGCAGATTTATCACTTCACCCATGGCGCAGCCTGAATCCGCGCGCCGGCGGCGTCAAGGCGGAAGCGCCGGGCCTGTACGGTGTCCCCGCGACCGGTTACCCTTTTGACGGGGGGCTTGGGGTACATGCGCCTTTTCCGGCAACTCTACATGCAGGTCCTGCTCGGGATCATGCTGGCGGTGGCGCTTGGCCTCGCCGCGCCGCAGGCCGCGCTCGCCATGAAGCCCCTGGGCGATGCCTTCATCGCGCTGCTGCGCATGATGCTGGCGCCGATCATCTTCTGCGCCATCGTGCTCGGACTCACGCATGTCGCCGACATGCGCCAGCTCGGCCGCCTGGCGGTGAAGGCGCTGATCTATTTCGAGGTGGCGACCACTCTGGCGATGATGCTCGGGTTCGTCTCGGTCAACCTGTTCCGGCCGGGCGACGGCCTGCATGCGAGCGGCCTCGAAGTCAGCGAAAGCGTGGCGCGCGCGACATCGAGCGCCACGCAATTCACCGCCGTGCGGTTCTTCCTGAGCATCATCCCGAACACCCTGGTGGACGCCTTCGCCCGCGGGGAGATCCTGCAAGTGCTGTTCATCTCCGTGCTCGTCGGGATGGCCTTGAGCATCGGCGGCGTGCGCAGGGACTCGGTGGTCTTGCGCGCCATCGCCGAAGGCCAGGACATCCTGTTCAAGATCCTGGGCTTCCTCATGCGCCTGGCCCCGCTCGGCGCGTTCGGTGCCATGGCGGCCGCGATCGGCGCGTTCGGCGCCGTAACGCTGGTCTATCTCGCCAAGCTGGTGCTGCTCGCCTGGCTGACCTCGATCTTTTTCGTGGTCGTCGCCATGGGCGGCATGGCGACGCTGTGTGGTCTGTCGATCTTCCGGATCATCGACCTGATCCGCGACGAACTGCTGCTGGTCCTGGGCACCGCGTCCGGCGAAGTGGTGCTGCCGCGCATGATGCGGAAACTGGAACAGGCTGGTTGCGACCAATCGGTGGTCGGTTTCGTGCTGCCCGCGGGCTACAGCTTCAATCTGGACGGAACCTCGATCTACATGGCGGTCTGCGCCGGATTCATCGCCCAGGCCACCGACACGCCGTTCCCGCTCGGCGAGCAGTTGGCGATGATGGGCGTGATGCTGCTGACATCCAAGGGCGGCTCGACGGTCGCGGGCGGTGCCTTCGTCAAGCTGGCCGCTACGCTGCAGACCGTGCGCACCGTGCCGCTTGGCGGCTTGAATCTTATTTTCGGCGTCGACCGCTTGCTGGCCACGGCGCTGGCACTCACCAACCTGATTGGCAACGCGCTGGCGGTGATCGTGGTCGCCAGGTGGGAGGGCGCCTTCTCCCGCGCCCAATTCGACCTCTATCTCAAGCAGCAGGCGGCCGGGCTGATCGACGCCTCGGGCGCGGAAAGAACCGTGTGAGCACCCGCGTTTCCCCAGCACCACCCGCCCAGGACGCCGAGGGTCAGGCCCTGGAGGAGCGCATTCGCGCCGCGCGCGGCGAGATCAATCCGCTCTACGCGGCGCTGCTCAACAGCCCGGCGGTGGCGCATGGCTGGGAACAGATGCTGACCGCCATCCGCCAAAAAACCGCGCTCCCGGCGCATTTGCGTGAACTGGTGATCTTAAGGATCGCGATCCTCAACCAGGCCGCCTACGAGTTCGCCAGCCATCTGCCCTATGCCAAGGCCGCGGGTGTTTCCGAATCCAAGCTGGCCGCCGTGCGCGCGGGAGATTTGGCGGTTTTCGACCAGCAAGAGCGTCTGGTGCTGGAATACGCCGAAGCCATGACCCGCGACATTCAGGTGTCCGACGCCCTGTTCGCGCGCGTCGCCGCCGCGTTCGGGCCCAAGGACCGGGTCGAACTCACCGCCACGGTCGCCGCCTACAACATGGTTTCGCGTTTCCTCGTGGCGCTGGACATTCACTGAGAAGCTCAAAAGCAAAGGGGGCCAAAAAGCAAAGGGGGTCTGTCCCAGCGGACAAACCCCCCGATTACCCCCGGAAATCGGGGATCTCTAGAAGCCCGGAACTTCGACCTTCTTGGCGGCATCGAGGGCGCCCTGGGCGGCCTGCTCGACGGCGGCGACGGCCTTCTGCACGGTCTTCTTGGCCTTGCGCACGACGCGCTTGGCGGTGGCCTTCATCGAGCTCTTCTTGGCGGCGGCCTTCTTTTTGACGGCCTTCTTCACGGCTTTCGCCTTTGCCTTGCCGCGGCGCACGGCCTTCTTCACGGCTTTCTTCGCCGCTTTTTTCACGCTTTTCTTTTTCGCCTTCTTCTTAGCAGCCATGTGGGACTCCTCCTGTGCTTGGCTGGAGCGAGCGTAGCGCATTGATTGCGTGCGTGCCTATCCCCGTCCGCACAATTTCACTTTTAGTTTTGAAGCGTGTCCCGGGAGACGCGGCTTACGGAACCGCGATCGCCCAATAGAGCGCCGGCAGGCCGTCCATCGGCGTGCCGATGTCATAGGCCTTCTGCAGCGCGCCCGCGCTCGCCACCTCGGGCTGGTTGGCGAAGCCGTAGTCAAGGACATCGTTACCGTTGATGTCGCCCGGGCGCGTATCGCCGTCGTAGGTCCATAGGGCGTAGCCCTGATAAACCCACTGTTTACGGCCGTCGTCGCGGACCGCCACGCTCCAGAAGCCTTGAGGTTCCGCGTTCTTGGGCGCGGCGAAAGGGTGCCATTTGCCGCAGTCGGACTTGCAGCGGGGATCGGTGCCGATGTCGCGCCCGACCGCCGGACGGGGCTGTTGCCCGCGCCGCAGCGAATGGCCGCCGCCGGACTGGAAGATATAGCCATCGCGCCGGTACAGGGTTTTTCCCGAATCCGTCGCCAGCACCACGCCCTGGCTCAGGGTTTTCGCGAGCGTGACGCCCCTGGGCATGAAGAACCGACTGACCGCGGCCACGCGCCAACGCTTGTCCACGCCCGCCCCGTTGGCGTCGTTGGGCGCGAGGTCGTGGGCATAAGCGTAGAGGCCGCGGCCCCTGTAGGCCCATTGTTTGAGGCCGTCGGGCCGGGCAATCAGGCTGAAATCCCCGATCGGCTCGGCGAGCTGGGCCGCCGCCACCGGCTGCCAAGCGCAACCTCGGCCGCAAGCCTTGGCGTCCCTGGCGGCGTCGCCGTCATAGGCATAGAGGGTGTCTCCGCGATGGTCGACCAGGGCGAGCGCGCCGGCGTCCGCCACTTCCTTGACCGCGAGGCTCGCGGGCGCGGCGAAATCCGCCACCGGGAAGGCATAGGCCACCTTCCAATCGGCCGCGAGCGGCACATCGGGCGCGGCGTTGCGGGCGGCAGCCCCGCGCACGCCGCCGCCGACATATTCGCCCGCGCCGTTCTTGCGCCGGGCGCCCAGCCGGGCCGGACTGTTGCCGCCGATGGAACCAGGATCGACATCCTTCACGAAGGTATAGAGCGCCTTGCCGCGATAGGCCCATTGGCGCGCGCCGTCGTCACGCTTGATCACCGACCAGTCGCCCGAGGGTTTGAAGGCGGCCGGCGCCAGCGCCGGCCGCCAGGAGGCGGCGCATTCGCCGCCGCAGGTGGCCTTGCCGGACGGATCCTTGTCATAGGTATAGAGGGTCATGCCCTGGGCGTCGGTGAACGCCAGCTGTTCGCGCGGATTGAAGGCGGCGGTCTGCTTGCTGAGGTCGTAGCCCTGCGCCTTGCCCATGACCTGGAGCGTGATGCCCGGCGGCGTCAGCACGCCACCCACATCTGCCGTCTTGGCCGACACCGCGCCGGGCAACAGCAAGGCCAGACATACTCCATGCACAATTTTCATTGTTTCCTCCGCAAGTCGGCAGAAACGACAAAGGCCGGCGTGGTTTCGAAATAATAGGTCACCGAGATCGCGGTATTCTGCCCGGTGACCGGGTCGGGCGCGCCATCCGCGTGGCGCTTGAGCAGGTAATACAGCCCGGGGATATCGCCGACGATGCAGATCTCCATGGTCGGACCGCCCGCGGCGAAGCCGAAATAGAGATCGCTCCAGGGCTGATAGCCGCCGATGAAGCCGGTCAAGGTTCCATCCGCGCCCATCTTGAAGCGGAAATGGGTCTGGGTCAGGCGCACTTCCGGCGCCACGAGAGGATTTTGCATGAGGCGTAACGTCGCCGGCGCCGGCAGCGAAATCACCCCGCCCTTGAGCACCGCCTTGAATTCATTGTGCGAGCGCGGATCGGGATCGATGCGGTAGGTGGCTTCGGCGCGCGGACTGCCGTCGACGTTGGAGCGTATGTGCTCCAGCGCCCGGTCGAACACGATGGTCACCGGTCCGTCCTTGGCGAAATCGTCGGCGCTCACGCTCATCAGCCAGGCGGGCTGCGAATCCTTGAGCTGCCCCCAACCCCAGGCCCAATAGGTCGGACGGCCCTGCAGCGTTCCCCGGAATCCGTGGACGCAACCCAGGGCGCGCATCAACGCGTGATTGACGCCTTGCTCATGGGTTTCGGGATCCTCGAATCCGCCAGCCCCCTTGCCGTCCAAGTTAAAGCCATAGGCGTAACGGCTTTCCATGGCCTTCAGTTTGGGATCGGCCACCGCCGCCGGATTGGTGAAAGGATTCGCGGGCTGACCGTCGATCCGGGCGCGGCTGTTCATCAGATCGCGGAGTTCGGTGGTCTCCCCATCCTCTTGTTTGCGGGCCAATTCCTCGATCTTGGCCGGCGGCAGGCCGAGCGCCGCCAGGTTCTTGATATATTGAGCGGCGATTTCCGGGTTCTGGCCGCCGGGACAGTCGCCCTCGTGGGAATAGGAGGCCTGGGCGAACCAGCTGATCACATAAGTCCGGGTTTCCGCGGCGGCGGGTTTCGCCGCCATCGGGACCGTCATCAAGGCCAGGGCGCTCACGGCCAAAAAACGGGCGACTCCAGGCATCGGCCCCCCCCTCCGGACGCAAAACCTTACCGCATTCCCGGGCCGGCGGGGAGCGGCGCGCACCCCGCCGGCAAACCACCTCCTCGGAAGCAGAAAAAAACCGGCTTGGGAAGCCCCTCTGTAACTTTTGCGAGAACTTTTCCCTGTTACCGCGCCCCTCTCTCAAACGCCTAAAATTGGGGTATAAACGGTTGTTTCGCCTGTGACCGGCCGGGCTTACTCTGGCCCGTCACACCCCTTCGAGACACATCACGGCCCTGTGCGCCGGAAGGCGCCCGCGGGTCCTGTCGGGAGCATGTTTACGTGAGCGCAGTTGGTAAGTTTTTCGATCCGTCCACCTCCCGCGGCAAAGCCGCCCTTGGGGCGATCGTCCTCGTGGTCGCGGCTGCCGGTTATCACGCCCTCCAACCCGCCGCCAGCAAGCGCGCGCCCGAAGTCACGGTGCCGGTGAGCGTCGAGAAGGTCACCCGCCAGGACGTGCCGGTGATGCGCGTCGGCTACGGCACGGTGCGCGCCTTCAACTCGGTGGTGCTCAAGGTGCGCGTCGATGGCGCGCTGCAAAAAATCCTGTTCAAGGAAGGCCAGGACGTCAACGAAGGCGACGTGCTCGCTCAGATCGATCCGCGCCCCTATCAGGCCGCGCTCAACCAGGCGCTCGCCAAGAAATCCCAGGACGAAGCCCAGCTCGCCAAGGCGCGCAACGACCTCAAGCGCTTCACCACCCTGAACGCCAGCCAATTCGCGAGCCAGCAGAGCTTGGAGACTCAGCAAACCAACGTCGCGGCGCTGGAAGCCACCGTGAAATCCGACGAAGCCGCGGTCGAGAACGCGCGCGTCCAGCTCGGCTACACCACCATCACCGCGCCGGTCTCGGGCCGCATCGGCCTGCGTCAGGCGGACGTTGGAAATATCATGCGCGCCGCCGACCAGGTCGGCCTCGCGGTGATCTCCACCGTGCATCCGATCTCGGCGATCTTCTCGCTGCCCGCGTCCGAACTGCCGACCTTGACCCGCGCCGGCTTCGCCAAGCCGATGCCGGTCTATGCCTACACCTCCGACGACCGCGAGAAACTCGCCGAAGGCGAACTGCTCACCGTCGACAGCGCGGTCGACGAGACCTCGGGTTCGGTGAAACTCAAAGCCACCTTCCAGAACGCCGACAACCGCCTGTGGCCCGGCCAGTCGATCAGCGCCCACCTCCTGGTGACCACCACCAAGGACGCGCTGACGGTACCCGCCAACGCCGTGCAGCGCGGCCCCACCGGCCTGTTCCTCTATGTCGTCGACACCAACAACAAGGCCGTGGTGCGTCCGGTGGAAACCACCGAAACCTTCGGCACGAGCGTGATCGTCGTGTCGGCCGACATCAAGGAAGGCGACATGGTGGTCACCACCGGCCAGTCGCGCCTGCAGCCGGGCTCCAAGGTGAGCATCCACGCCGACAAGGGCGCCGAGGCCAAGGCCGAAGGCAAGGCTGGGGAAAAAACCGACGCAAAGGCCGGTGAACGGTGAGCATCTCTGCTCATTTCATCCATAGACCCGTAGCTACCTCGCTTTTGATGGCGGCGATTCTCGCCGTCGGCGCCGCCGCCTATCCCTTCCTGCCCATCGCCGCCCTGCCGACGGTGGATTTCCCGACCATCTCCGTCAACGCCAACCTGCCGGGCGCCAGCCCCGAGACCATGGCGGTATCGGTGGCGCAGCCGCTGGAGCGGCAATTTTCGCAGATTCCGGGCGTCACCCAGATGACGTCCACCAGCATCCTGGGCCGTACCGAGATCACCGTTCAGTTCGACCTCGACCGCAACATCGACGGCGCGGCGCAGGACGTGCAGTCGGCGATCAACGCCGCCGGCGGCCAGCTGCCGCGCACCATGCCGGCGCCGCCCAGCTACAACAAGGTCAACCCCGCCGACGGGCCTTTGCTCGGCATGGCCTACCAGTCGGACGTGCTGCCGCTGACCGAGCTCGACGACATGGTCGAAAATCTCGTGCTCCAGCAAGTCTCGCAGCTGCCCGGCGTCGGCAAGGCCAACGTGATGGGCCAGCAGAAGCCCGCGATCCGCGTGCAGATCGACCCCATCAAGCTCGCGGCCACCGGCCTGTCGATGGAGGAAGTGCGCGCGATCATCAACGCCGCCTCGACCAACTCGCCCAAGGGCTCGATCGAAGTCGGCGCCAAGGGCTACACCATCTACAGCAACGACCAGCTGGTGCAGGCCGAGGCCTTCAACGACGTGGTGCTGGCGTTCCGCAACGGCTCGCCGGTGCGGGTCTCCGACATCGGCCGCGCCGTCAACGGCGCGGAAAACACCAAGATGATCACCCGCGACGCCGAAGGACGGCCGGCGATCGCCACCTTCATCAGCAAACAGCCCGGCGCCAACACCGTCGAGACCGGCGACCTGGTGGAAGCCGCCGTCAAGAAGGCTCAGGCGCTGCTGCCGCCGTCGGTGCGGGCCTATAAATTCCACGACCGCATGCAGACGATCCGCGCGTCGGTGGCCGAAGTGAAGGAGACCCTGATCATCACCGCGCTGCTGGTGGTGCTGGTGATCTTCATCTTCCTGCGCAACATCTGGGCGACCATCATCCCGGCGCTCGCCATCCCGCTGGCCATCGTCGGCACCTTCGCCGGCATGTATCTCTTGAACTACAGCATCGACAACCTGTCCCTGATGGCCATGTCGATCGCGGTCGGGTTCGTGGTCGACGACGCCATCGTCATGCTGGAGAACATCTACCGGCACATCGAGAACGGCATGTCGCCCATGGAGGCCTCGATCAAGGGCTCGTCCGAGATCGGCTTCACGATCGTATCCATGTCGCTGTCGCTGGTGGCGGTGTTCATCCCGCTCCTCCTGATGGGCGGGCTGATCGGCCGCCTGTTCCGTGAGTTCGCCATGACCGTCAGCATGACCATCCTGCTCTCGGGGATCGTGTCGCTGACCACGACCCCGATGCTGTGCTCGAAGTTCCTCAAGCACGAACACGGGCAGTCGCACGGCAAGCTCTATATGGCGATCGAACGCGGCTTCAGGGCCATGTTCGACTTCTACGTTCGCACCCTGGACATCGCCTTCCAGCGCCACCGCACCGTCTTCGCGGTGTTCCTGGCGACCATCGCGCTGTCGGGCGTCCTATACCTGCTGGTGCCCAAGGGCTTCTTCCCACAGCAGGACATCGGGTTGATGTCGACCGTGGTCGAGGGCGCGCAGGACATCTCCTTCGCCGAGATGGACCGCCTCCAGGACCAGGTGCGCGCCGTGGTGGCGGCCGATCCGGACATCATGGGCATCGCCTCGACCGCGCCGTTCGGCGGCCAGAGCATCAACATCGGGCGCATCATTTCGGTTCTGAAGCCGCACCGCGAACGCAAGGCGACCGCGGACGAGATCATCGCCCGCCTGCGGCCGCAGCTCGCCAAGATCACCGGCGTGCGCGCCTACATGCAGTCCGCGCAGGATATCGTGATCGGCGCCCGCGCCGCGCGCACCCAGTACCAGTACACGCTCCAGGACGTGGACGTGCACGAGCTGTACGAGTGGACGCCCATGCTGACCGCCGCGATCGGCAAGCTGCCGATGGTGCGCGACGTGGCCAGCGACCTGCAGACCGGCGCCACCACCGCGACCCTGACCATCGACCGCGACCAGGCCGCGCGCTACGGCATCCAACCGCAGCTGATCGACGACACGCTGTACGACGCCTTCGGCCAGCGCCAGGTGGGCCAGTACTTCACCCAGGTCAATACCTACCGCATCATCATGGAAGTGCTGCCCGAGCTGCAGGGCGACATGCGCACGCTGGACAAGATCTTCGTCAAGTCGCCCTCGACCGGCCAGCAGGTGCCGCTCTCGACCTTCATCAAGGTCGACACCAAGCCGGTCAGCTCGCTGTCGATCAGCCACCAGGGCCAGTTCCCGGCGGCGACCATCTCGTTCAACCTCGCCCCCGGCGCAGCCCTCGGCGACGCGGTCAAGGCGATCGAGGATCTGAGCCTCAACATGGGCGCTCCGGCGGGCCTCAAGGGTACGTTCCAGGGCACCGCCCAGGCCTTCAAGGAATCCCTGGCCTCGCAGCCTTACCTGATCGCCGCGGCGATCCTGTCGGTCTATGTGATCCTGGGGATGCTGTACGAGAGCTACATCTATCCCTGGGCGATCCTGGCGACCGTGCCGTCCGCAGGCGTCGGCGCGCTCCTGGCGCTTCTGATCGCCGGCTACGACCTGACCGTGATCGGCCTGGTGGGCGTGCTGCTGTTGATCGGCATCGTCAAGAAGAACGGCATCATGATGGTGGACTTCGCCATCAACGCGCAGAGGCAGCGCGGCGCCGAACCCCTGGCCGCCATCCGTGAGGCCTGCCACTTGCGCTTCCGCCCGATCATGATGACCAGCTTCGCGGCGCTGCTGGGCGGCCTGCCGCTCATGCTCTCCATGGGCGCGGGCTCGGAGATGCGCCGCCCGCTCGGTTTCGCCATGGTCGGCGGCCTGCTGGTGAGCCAGGTGCTTACCCTCTACACGACCCCGATCGTTTACCTGTACCTCGAGCGCTTCCGCACCCGGAAGCAGCGGCACGAAGCCGCGGCGCCTGTTGGCGTCCCTCATCCCGCAGAATAGGCTCCAGAGCCCGTACCTCGATTTTAAGTGCGTAAGTTTGTTGAAAGGCCTTTAACGTGAGCATTTCCGGTCATTTCATTCAGCGCCCCGTGGCCACCTCGCTTTTGATGGCGGCGATCCTCGCCGTCGGCGCCGCCGCCTATCCCTTCCTGCCGATCGCCGCCCTGCCGACGGTCGATTTCCCGACCATCTCGGTTTACGCCAACCTGCCGGGCGCCAGCCCCGAGACCATGGCGGTATCGGTGGCGCAGCCGCTGGAACGGCAGTTTTCGCAGATCCCGGGCGTCAGCCAGATGACCTCGACCAGCATCCTCGGCAACACCCAGATCACCATCCAGTTCGACCTCGACCGCAACATCGACGGCGCGGCGCAGGACGTGCAGTCGGCGATCAACGCCGCCGGCGGCCAGCTGCCGCGCACCATGCCGTCGCCACCCAATTACAACAAGGTCAACCCCGCCGACGCGCCGATCCTCGGCATGGCCTACCAGTCCGACACCATGCCGCTGACCGAACTCGACGACCTGGTCGAGAACCTCGTGCTCCAGCAAGTCTCGCAGCTGCCGGGAGTCGGGCAGGTGCGCATCCTGGGCCAGCAGAAGCCCGCGATCCGCGTGCAGATCGACCCCATCAAGCTGGCCGCTTCGGGCCTGTCGCTCGAGGACGTGCGCGCCACCATCAATGCCGCCTCCACCAACGCCCCCAAGGGCAACATCGAGGTGGGCGCCAAGGGCTACACCATCTACGGCAACGACCAGCTGACCGAAGCCACGGCCTTCAACGACGTGGTGCTGGCGTTCCGCAACGGCTCGCCGGTGCGGGTCTCCGACATCGGCCGCGCCATCTCGGGCCCCGAGAACAACAAGATCGGCGCCCGCGGCGGCGACGGCAAACCCATGGTCGGGTCATTCATCAGCAAGCAGCCGGGCGCCAACACGGTCGAGACCGGCGAGGCGATCGAGCAAACCATCAAGAAGGCGCAAGGCCTGCTGCCGCCGTCCGTCAAGACCTACAAGTTCCAGGACCGCATGCAGACGATCCGCGCGTCGGTGGCGGAAGTGAAGGAGACCCTGCTCATCACCGCCGGCCTGGTGGTGCTGGTGATCTTCATCTTCCTGCGCAACGTCTGGGCGACCGTCATCCCGGCGCTCGCCATTCCGCTGGCCATCGTCGGCACCTTCGCCGGCATGTACCTGTTCAATTACAGCATCGACAACCTGTCCCTCATGGCCATGACCATTGCCGTGGGTTTCGTGGTCGACGACGCCATCGTCATGCTGGAGAACATCTACCGCCACATCGAAAACGGCATGGAGCCGATGGAAGCGGCCATGAAGGGCTCGGCCGAGATCGGCTTCACGATCGTGTCCATGTCGCTGTCGCTGGTAGCGGTGTTCATCCCGCTCCTCCTGATGGGCGGAATCATCGGGCGGTTGTTCCGCGAATTCGCCATGACCGTGAGCATGACCATCCTGCTCTCCGGGATCGTCTCCCTGACCATGACTCCAATGCTGTGCTCGAAGTTCCTCAAGAACGAGCATGGCAAGGCGCACGGCAAGCTCTACATGGCGATCGAGCGCGGCTTCAAGGCCATGTATGAATTCTACGTCCGCACGCTCGACGTGGCGTTCCAGCACCAGAAGCTGGTGTTCGGGGTATTCCTCGCCACCATCGCCCTTTCCGGGGTGCTCTATGTCCTGGTGCCCAAGGGCTTCTTCCCGCAGCAGGACATCGGCCTGATCGCCTCGGTCACAGAAGGCGCGCAGGACATCTCCTTCGCCGAGATGGACCGCCTCCAGGACCAGGCCCGCGCCGTCATCGCCGCCGACCCGGACGTGCTGGGCGTCGGCTCGACCATGGGCTTCGGCGGCCAGAGCATGAACAACGGGCGTATCATGGTCCTCCTGAAGCCGCACCGGGAGCGCAAGGCCACCGTCGACCAGATCATCGACCGCCTGCGGCCGCAGCTGGCGCGGATTGCCGGCATGCGCGTTTATATGCAGGCCTCGCAGGACATCGTGATCGGCGCACGCGGCGCGCGCACCCAGTACCAGTACACGCTCCAGGACGTGGATTTCCGCGAACTGAACGAGTGGACCCAGAAGCTGACCGACGCCATGGCCAAGCTGCCGATGCTGCGCGACGTGGCCAGCGACCTGCAGACCGGCGCCACCACCGCGACCCTGACCATCGACCGTGACCAGGCGGCACGCTACGGCATCCAGCCGCAGCTGATCGACGACACGCTGTACGACGCCTTCGGCCAGCGCCAGGTGGGCCAGTACTTCACCCAGGTCAACACGTACCGCATCATCTTGGAAGTGCTGCCCGAACTGCAGGGCGACATGCGCACGCTGGACAAGATCTTCGTCAAGTCGCCCTCGACCGGCCAGCAGGTGCCGCTCTCGACCTTCATCAAGGTCGACACCAAGCCGGTCAGCTCGCTGTCCATCAATCACCAGGGCCAGTTCCCGGCTTCGACCATCTCGTTCAACCTGGCGCCGGGCGTGGCGCTGGGCGACGCGGTCAAGGCGATCGAGGACTTGAATATCGAGATGGGCACGCCCTCCACGCTGAAGGGTGTATTCCAGGGCTCGGCCCAGGCGTTCAAGGAATCCCTGGCGTCCCAACCCTATCTGGTGGCGGCGGCGATCCTGTCGGTCTATGTGATCCTGGGAATGCTGTACGAGAGCTACATCTATCCCTGGGCGATCCTGGCGACCGTGCCGTCCGCAGGCGTCGGCGCGCTGCTGACATTGCTGGTCGCGGGTTACGACCTCTCGGTGATCGGCCTGGTGGGCGTGCTGCTGTTGATCGGCATCGTCAAGAAGAACGGCATCATGATGGTGGACTTCGCCATCAACGCGCAGAGGCAGCGCGGCGCCGATCCATTGGCGGCGATCCGCGAGGCCTGCCACCTGCGCTTCCGCCCGATCATGATGACCAGCTTCGCGGCGCTGCTGGGCGGCCTGCCGCTGATGTTCTCGGCCGGCGCGGGCTCGGAGATGCGCCGTCCGCTCGGTTTCGCCATGGTCGGCGGCCTGTTGGTGAGCCAGGTGCTCACCCTCTACACGACCCCGATCGTTTACCTGTACCTCGAGCGCTTCCGCACCCGGAAGGAACGCCGCGCGGCGGAAACGCCCGTGGGCCTGCCGCAACAGCATCCGGCGGAATAGCCAACAAAAAGGCCGCTTCGGGAAATCGAAGCGGCCTTTTTCATGGCGGCGTATCGGATCTCACGCCGGCCGCAAACCTCGTCTGGCGATCAGCACCAGGGACAAGCCAATCACCAGGTGCATGGCAAAGCCGAGATTCATGACCGCGTTCAATGCCATCGGCGGCGCTCCCGTCCCGGTGTTCGACAGCGGCACCACGACAAAGTTCATCACCAGCCAGATGCCGATCCCGTAAAGCACGCCCGAGACCATGGGCTGCTTTTCGATCAGCGGCACTTTTTTGTACAAAAGACAGATCGCCGCGGCGAACGCGCCCATGATCAGGAAGTGGCAGGCCACACCGCACAGGACGCCCGCTACGCCCATCTCGAACGCCGCCTTCCCCAACAGGCCGCTGCCGACAAACTGCCACAGCCTGGTGAACGAGCCGCCGCGCAAGACCGTGGCCAGGGACGCATAAGCAAAGTCCATCGCCCCGACGATGAGCATTCCGGCCAGGATGGTCCTGGGTGCGCCCCGCAGATTCATCCGGCGGTTTTCAGGTGCCGACCTTGAGCGTGCTCACCAGGCCCTTGAGGCAGGCGATCACGCTGAGGGCGGTGATCTTGCCGGTGGCGGGCTTCTCCGGGCTCGGCACGTTCTCGATGGTCATCTCGAAACGCGCGGAATCCGCATCCACCTTGATCGTATGCGTGTTGCGGGTAACCGTCGGGTCCGCCCAGATCTGAAGGCGCGTGCGGTCGACACCGATACCGGCGAGCCCCAAAGCCGCCGCAACATTGACGTTGGCGGGAAAGCCCTTGGCGCCGTCACGCGCGCTGCCGTCGAACACCTTCAGGGGTTCCTTGACGTCGGTGACGTCGATGTTGTTCTCGACCAGGTGCGGCGAGCCCAGCAGCGTATGCGGCGGCTTGCGGGTGACCATGGTCACGGAATGCACCTCGGTCTGGGCGGCGGCGCGCACCGCGTCCAGGCCCAGGAGCGCGCCGGTCGCGAGGATGATGCGCCCACCGCTGGCCTTGGCGAGGTCGATCACATGCATATTGCGCAGGAGTGCCGCGCCGCTCACGGTCACCAGGATCTTGCCGGCCTTGACCACCGGCTCCGCGATGGAGGCGAAAGCCGCCGCCGGCGCCGCGTCCACGACGATGTCGCAGCGCTTGGCGAGTTCCTCGGGCGAGACCACATCGACCGGACGCTTCAGCTTCGCCACATTGGCCTTGGCTTTGGCCTCGTCGCGGCCCGAGACCGCTTCCAGGGTGAGCCCTTCGATGCCCGCATCCAGCGCGCGGCCCACGCCGCCGCCGATGGTGCCAAACCCAGCGATCCCTACCTTCACGTCACGCTCCTTGTTTTGTGCCCTAGAGCTTTGTTTTTTGTCGCGTGTCCGGACGGAAAACCGGGCCCCACTTTTCCTGGACACGCTCCGAAGTGATTGCCATATGGCTCCCCTCAAGGGGAATACCGATTCTTAGAAACACCATGCCCGCCAGTTAAAAGGTGCGGCGGATGCTGAAGGACAGGTAGTCCCGGTCGGCGAACGGCTGGCGGGCCGGGGGCCCGAGATAGCGGGTGAGCGTGAGGCTCGCCTCCCAAACGGAGCGGTAAAGCATGCGCAGGCCGAACTCCATGTCTCCGGCCTTGGCGTTCTGGCCGCCGTCGATCGCCGAATTGCCCATGAGCCCATAGCCGAACCCCACGGGGACGCTGATGTCCGCGCCGGGAAAGACGTTGAAATACTGCGGCTCGAATACGCCCCGCAGCGCCATCGCGAAGGTGTTGCGGGTCAGATCCCGGGCGGCCGGATTGCGCGTTACTTCCAGCACCCGGTTGGCCGCCACCTCGGCCGAGAGGTTGGCGCCGTCCCAGAATTTTGACGGTGCGAAATTGGTGATCGCCGACACCTGGGCATGGAGCGTGTCGCCGATGGCGAACAAGGCATTGGGTCCGCCGTCGATGGGCGTGCCCGAGGGCACGATACGCGGGCGCGACACCAGGGGCATATTGCGCCGTGTCGAGATCTCGCCGGCGAGCGAACTGTCGCCGAGATAGCCGCTGGCGCTGATGCCATAGACCTGGATGGCATCGGGGTAGACCAGGTAGTAGGCCCCCACCTGGCCCGTGCCGCTGTAGGCGCCGGGCGGCACATTGATCTTATAGGCGCCGCCGGCGCCCCCGCCCGAAGGAACACCATAGGACGCCGTTTTCTCTACCGGGGAAGCGGCCGTGGCTGCGGGTGACGCTATGGCCGTGCCGCCGGTATAGGCGCCGGAGCGGATGTAAAGCGCCGGATACCTGGCGTCGAAGCGGCTGGCGTAAAATCCGAGATCGACCGCGTCGGTGTTCACATGCACGGCGGCGCCGAACTGCGGGCTGGGCGGTGTGTAGTCGCGGGCACGCTGGAGGTATTGGGTGGGGCTGACGATGATGCGCTCGCCGCCGGTATCCGCGAAGTCGGAGGCGCTGAAGAAACTGCCGACGCCGGGAAACCGGCTCCTGCGCCATTCGAACTGGTAATAGAATCCGACTGAAATATTCGACGCCGGCTGGACACTGCCCGAGACCTGCCAGACCGGCAGATAGACATCGCCGGCCCGCGCATAAGGCAGGCTGGCGGCACGGGTGGCATCCACCGGCGCCTGACCGGCGGCGACGCCGTTCTCGGCGAAGAACAGGCTCTCGCCCCACACCACGGTATGCCGCCCGGCGCGCAAGGCCACCGGCAGGTCGCCGAGGTCGAACGCGCCGTAGACAAAGGCATTCAGGAGTTCGGCGTTGCGGCCGTGGAGATCGCGCACCGCCGGAACGAACGACGTGTTGCTCACCGACCGCGGATTGAAGGTGGCGGGCGACGTGTTGTCCGTGGATTGCGCGAAGACCGTGTCGTACCAGGCCGTGCCGCTGATTTCGGCGCCGAAGTTCCCGGCCCGCACACCCAGTTCGGAGGTCAGGTCGAACCGGTTCGAGATCAAGCCGGATTTGAAATCGCGGTCGCCGTCGTCGGCATTAGGATCGGCGAGCAGAACCGGATTCGCCGATTCCAGGCGCAATCCGCCGCTATATCTGAGCGTATTGTCCCAACGGATCGCGGCCGAACCATTGTTGTAGATTTCGGTGGCGAAAGCAGGCGGGCCGCAGGCGACCACACTCAGGACGATCCCCACCGCGGACCGTCTCATCAACGGGATGACGTTGGCCGGCACCGAATCCCTTCCCCCCGAGCATTTTCCGGCGAAGTGGACCCCGGTTCGCCGCCGGAAATGCGACCAAAATCGGGTCGCATCCCAAAAATTGCCCCTTTATGTATAGCCTGACTCATCAATGCCCGCCCATGGTATCGTTCACATTCATGGAGTGTTGAATGCGCTTCCGGACCGGCGTCGCCGCCCTGACCCTGACCTGCGCAGCCCTGCTCGGGATGCGGGTGGCTTTGGGCGTTTCGGCGGGAGAAGCCGAACAGCTCAAGACCACGCTGACGCCGGTGGGCGCGGAACGGGGCGCCAATGCCGAAGGCACCATCCCCGCCTGGACCGGCGGTTTCACCACCGCGACCCCGGGTTACCAGCAAGGCGCGGCCCGTCCCGATCCTTTCGGCGCTGACAAACCGCTGTTCTCGATCACCGCCGCCACCCTCAAGGACCACCAATCCAAGCTTCCGGAAGGCGCCCGCGCGCTATTCGCGCGCTTCCCCGATTACCGCATGGAGATCTACCCCACCCGCCGCAGCGCCGCGGCCCCGGCCGCGGTCTACGAAGCGGTCGCGCGCAATGCCGTGCGCGCGAAAGCCGCACCCGAAGGCATCCAATACGGCATCGAGGGCGCGGCCGGCGGTATTCCGTTCCCGATCCCCAAAAGCGGCGCGGAGGTGATGTGGAACCACATCCTCGCCTTCTGGGGTCCGGCGCGGGAAACCCATATCAGCACCCATGTGATCTCCAGCACCGGCACCATCGACCGCACCGCGGCTTACAGCGAGGTCGCGGACTTCCCGTATTACTATCCGGGAGCCACACCGGAATCGTTCGGCAATTATTATTTCAAGACGCGGCGCACCACCGATGCGCCCGCCGCGAAATTCGGCGAAGGCTATCTCGCATGGCAACCGATCAATTCCGAGCGCACCAAGTTCGCGGCCTGGCGCTATCTGCCGGGCGAGCGGCGCGCACGGCGCGGACCGTCGCTGTCCTACGACACGCCCGACCCCGACGCCTCGGGCTTCCAGATGCTCGACGAGTACTACCTGTTCTTCGGCGGGCTCGACCGCTACGATTTCAAACTGGTGGGCAAAACCGAGATGTACGTGCCGTACAACAACAACCGGCTGTACGGCCTGCCCACGGCGGGCATTCTCGGGCCCAAACACGCCAACCCCGACGCGCTGCGCTACGAGCTGCACCGGGTGTGGGTGGTGGAGGGAACCCTGGCCGCCGGCAAAAGCCATGTCGCGCCGAAACGCAGGTTCTACGTCGACGAGGACACCTGGTTCGCGGTCTATGCCGAGAGCTGGGACGACACCGGCAAACTCTGGAAGTTCGGCCACGGCACCATGTACGTCGTGCCCGATCTGCCCGCGGTCATCCTGGGCAGCCAGTTCATCTACGACCTGACCTTGGGCGGCTATGTCTACGGCTTCGCCTTCAATGGCGACCAGGTGCAATACAAGGTGACCGCGCCGCATACCGCGGCGGCGCTCGGCCCCGACGCCATGGTCAGCCAATCAGCGCGCTAAGCCGCTAAAAACAAAGCCCGTCATGCCGAAGGCATGCTTCCAAAAACGACAGCCAGCATCAACGCCTGAGCCGCCGGAGATCTAGAAGTAGAGTCCGTTATAAGCAAGGCTCGCGACGCGCAGCATTTCCGCCGCGGGCATTTTGCCGACCATGACGGTCGACAGAACGTCGTCCTGCCACAGGCACACCAGCACGTCGCCGCGCTTGGTGATCTCGAACCGCTCGCGGCCCGGGGAGTTCTCGAGATAGAGCGTGAACGGCTCGCCGGCGACGCTGCGGTAGGCGATCTTGACGGCCTTGCCGCGGTCTCCGGGAACCACCGCCACTTCGGACAAAGTGTATCCGGCCTTGGAAAGATCGGGCAGCTTCAGCGTCAGGCCGAGGGTCTCGGAAATCCGCGCGGCATCGGCCACGATGGTTCGGCCGGTCACCTCACCGCTGTGAACCGCGACCGCGTTGCCGATGACGTCGCCGCCAGGCAGCAGGATGCGGTAGCCGAACCCGGCGACCACCGCGATCAAAATGCTTGCGGCCATGGCGAGCCGCGTGAAGTTCACACGCCGGGGACGGCGGCGCACCGCGCGCTGCACCGCCAGCGGCACCGGCCGCGCGAGCAGCGGGCCGTAGTGGCTGGCGATCAGCGATTTGTCCGTCTGATAGGCGGCGACCTTGGCGGCCAGCGCCGGGTCGGCGGCGATCCGGTCCGCGACCGCGCGGGCGCGCGCGGGCGCGAGCTCGCCGTCGATGAAAGCGTGGATGTCTTCTTCCGGCAGGGGCTCAAACCCGGTCATGTCCGGCCCCCGCCCTTGGCCTGAAGAGGGACAGAGCCCAGTTCCTGGCGCAAACGTTCGCGCGCCCGGGCCAGGCGGGACATGACGGTGCCGATGGGAACATCCAGTTCGGCGGCGGCCTCGCGGTAGTTCAAGCCTTCAAGTCCGATCAGCAGCAGGATCTGGCGGTGCTCGACCGACAAGGCCGCCATGGCACGGTCCATGTCGAGCACGGCGGCATGGTCCCGTGGCGGTACCACCGCGGCCAGGGTGTTGTCCACTTCGGCCAGGTCTACGCGCATGCCCTGCCTACGGTTGCGCCGGAGCGCGTCGATATGGAGGTTGTGCAGGATGGAGCGCAACCATGCGCCCATGCGCAATGGGTCCAGGAGGCTGTCCGCCTGTCTGAGCGCCCGTTCGATACAATCCTGCACAAGGTCATCTGCGGCTGCCGCATGTCCCAACAACGCTGTCGCATACCGGCGCAAAGCCGGTATCTGGGCGGTCAATGCCGCTGTGAACGCTTCTTCGCGGCCGGCCGTCACGGCTTAGTCCTTTTGGGCCTTATTGGCCTTTTTGGCTTTCTTGATCCGTGACTCCCGCGGCGCCTTTCAGCGGCGAACCTACTCACATGCCGCCTACCGGCGGCAGGCATCCACGACGTCAGGAGAACGGCCCGGGCGGGGTAGGTGAGCCCGGAGGGGGCATGACGGCGCGGGATGCTTCGATCCCGGGCCATGACCCCGCTCAATCCAGGCGTCAGTCCAGGCCGTTCTCCCATCCCAAGACGAGAGGGCGTCACCGATTATTCCTGCCAAAGCGCGGGGAATGGCATTGGATGGGACTTTCCACAGTCGGGGCAGGCAACCGCCGGCGCCGCCAAGCGTTCGTGTTACACGCGTAATTTGCTGATAATACAACGATGTATTCTATATTTCGAGCACCCTCATAGGCTGTTCCGAAGGTAAAATGCACAAGGTGCAGGGGAATACCTCAGCGGCGCGAAACGTCTTTTGGATTGGAGAACCGCGAATATCCCGGGGGCGCTCGCTCTAGATCATCGGGCCGCGAGGCCGCCTGGGATCCCTTCGCTTCAGCCCGCAGCTCCACATATGTGCGCGGGTCTTTCGAAAGGGGACTGCAGTGAATTCAAATCTGGAGGCTTATATGCGTAGGACGGCGCGTGTGGTGGCCGTGGCGGCGACCGTGTTCGGCTCGACCGCCCTGTCCACGGGGGCACAAGCGGCCTTGAACGGCACATTGTATGCCGTGGTCGCGCCGATCTATGACGGCAGCACGGGCTCGACCTCGTTCCTGCGGCTGTACGGCGGCGCCGCCTCCGCCAACAGCACCTTCAACATCCGCATCGTCAACTCCACCACCGGCGCGAACCTGGGCAACCTGATCACCGTTGCGATCCCCAAGAATGCCTCGCCGCAGTTCTCCTTCGACACGCTGCTGTCCATGGCCGGCGCGGCCAAGACCAGCGACCATAACTATTCGCTCTACATCCAGAACACCGAAGCGACGTCGGGCTACCAGCACGTCACCTTCAACAGCACCAGCGGCCTGTTCGAGAACAACAGCAACTGCGCCAACACCCTCAATCAGGCGGTGAAGGCGGCGTATCCGAGCCTGGTTCTGACCAATCTGCACACCAGCCTGATCAGCACCGCCAGCTATCCCATGCAGATCGACATCCATAACTACTGGAACGCGGCGGTCACTTACGGCGTGTACGTCTATGACGCCGGCACCGCCGACAGCGCCGGCGTGGTTCGCGCCGGTTCGGGCGCCCAGGTGGGCTCCAAGACCTACACCGTCGCCGCCAACAGCTCGCTCAGCATGTCGGTATCGAAGCTGCAGCAGGATATCGGCTGGACACCCACCGGCTCGCAGCTGCACGCCAACATCATCGTGACCGAAATCGCCAACCAGGCCCCGGCCGAAGTCCTGACCGCGGTGGTCCAGAACAGCAACCCGGCCGGCACGACCAACATGTCCTTTGCCTGCTCGGTCAACGCTCCGCCCGCGGCCTCCACCGGCGGCGGCACCATCGGCGGCGGCGACTCCGGCGCCTACCTTGGCGGCGATACGCCCCCGGCCAAAGCGCCTGCGCCTAACAACTAGGGCTCCTCTCAATCCCCTCCGGGGCATGTCTTCACAAGCATGCCCCGGGGTTTCTATTTCAGGATGGCGTCGGCCAAGCCGCGGCCTTTAGGCCTTGGCCGGGGATTTGCGCGCCTCGCAAGACCCGTCATGATGCCCCTTCCGGCCGCAGAAAGGACTACGCGCATGACATCGGCAAGATTCCCCTTCCTGGTCGCGCTCGCGCTGACCGGCTTCGCGAATTCGGCCCATGCGATCGATTGGTCCAAGGTTCAAGGCAAGGACATCACCCTGCTCTACCCCGCGCAAATGTCGTGGGAGCTGGTGCTCACCCAGGCCGAACACAGCGGCGCCTCGAAGTTCCGCGAAGGCAAGAACTGCCGCGGCTGCCATGAAGGCAACGAGGACAGCTCCGGTGATTTGATGGTCGGCGATAAAACGATCGAGCCGACGCCGATCGCCGGCAAGCCCGGCTTCGTGAAGGCCAACGTCAAGTTCGCCCACGACGACCAGAACCTTTTCATGCGCGTCGAATTCGCGCCTGGGAAACAGCCCGACGCCAAGATGGACCCAAAGATCGAAAGCCGCGTCGCCGTGATGCTCGACGACGGCAAGGTGATGGAATTTTCCCGTGGCGGCTGCTGGGCGGCCTGCCATATCGACAACGAAAAAATGCCCAAGGGGACCGACGGGGTATCCATGTACCTGCCCAAGTCACGCAACGGCATGACCCGGGAAGGTGGCGGCGTCGTGAAACCCGCCGATGAATTGGCCAAGATCCAAGCCGAAGGCGGCTACGCCGAATACTGGGAAGCCAGCCTCAATCCCGGCATGCCGGCGACGGTGATTGACGGCATCGTGCTGGACAAGCGCAAGGAAAACGCCGCGCCCGCCGTGACCGCCAACGCGACCTTCGACAACGGCAAATGGACGGTCGAGTTCTCGCGCAAGCTCAGCGCGGACGCAAACCACAAGGACATCGGCCCCGGCAAGCTCTACACGTTTGGGATAGCGATCCATGCCGGCCACACCAACAAGCGCTTCCACTATGTCAGCCTGGAAAAGACCTTCACGGTCGACACCGGCAACGGCGACTTCATCGCCAAGAAGGCGCCCTAGGTCCAGCCGCGCATGACCCGGGGGATACTTTACGCAACGCTGGCGCTGGGGTTCCTGGCGCTGTGCGCCATGGCCGGCGCCATACGCACCGCCGCCCCGGCACAGGCCGCGGAAGCGGTTCGCGCCCGATCCCTCGGACAGGCCAACGACCCCAAGGACTGCCTGAACTGCCACGACGATCCCAAGGTCACCGGCGTCCTGCATACCCCCCATGGGGTCAAGGGCGATCCCGCCACCGCCTTCACCACCGAGGGCTGCCAGTCCTGCCACGGCGCCAGCGAGGCCCATATGGGCCGGCCGCGCGACGGCGAGGCGCGTGTGCCGCCGGAAGTGGTGTTCACGGGACCGCACGCTTCCGCCGTCGCCACGCGCAACAAGCTCTGCCTGAACTGCCACCAGACCGCCGCCGCCGATCACTGGCAAGGCAGCGCCCACGCCAGTGCCGATGTGGCCTGTACCAGCTGCCACGCTTCGCACCCGTCCAAGGATCCGGTGCTGGTGAAGACCTCGCAAGCGCCCATCTGCTTCACCTGCCACGCCGAGCAGCGCGCCGCGAACCTGCGCCCGTCGCACCATCCGGTGATCGAAGGCGTCATGACCTGTGGCGATTGCCACAACCCGCACGGCTCCGACGGCCCCAACCTGATCAAGACCGGCACGGTCAACGACCTGTGCCTGACCTGCCACGACGAAAAGCGCGGGCCGTTCCTGTGGGAACACGCACCGGTGCAGGAGCAATGCACCATCTGCCATACGCCGCATGGCTCGGTGCAGGCGCGCCTCCTGAAGCAGCGCCCGCCTTATCTATGCCAGACCTGCCACGAGGAGACCCTGCACAACAGCCAGCCCATGAGCGGCAACACCCTGCCAGGCGGCGCCACGCCGTCGCGCATCATCGCGCTCCGGGCCTGCCTGAACTGCCACACCGAGATCCACGGCTCCAATCATCCCTCCGGCATCCGGTTCGCGCGGTAGGATATGAAACAGTCCATCCCAATCGCACTCCTGATGGCGATGGCTTTCCCGGCCGCGGCGATGGCGGCGGCGGACGACTTCTCGCTCGACGACGCGCCGGTGGCCAAGCCGCCACCGATCGCCTACACCGACCACTTCGAGGTCGGCGCCGGGTATCAGAGCCTCAAGTCTTATTATTTCTCGCGTTACGGCGGCGTGGCGGGCAAAGGCGCCTTCGCGGTGATGGACGGCTTGATCGACCGGCGCGATACCTGGGACTCCGGCGGCACGCGCTTCTGGGGCGCGTCCGCCCAGATATTCGGCTTCGACCGGATGGACCTCGAGGCCCATATGGGCAGCCAGGGCCTGTGGCGCGGCAGTGTGTTCTACGATTCCTTCACGCGTTTTTTCACCTCCGACGCCAAGACGCCGTTCGATGGCGCCGGCACCAATCGCCTGACCTTGCCCAGCAACTGGCGCACCGGCAACAACTCGCTGCAGTTCACCACGCTCGCGGCCAGCCTGAAGCCGCTGGACCTGTCGGTGCAATGGCAGACCTTCGGCGGCGATTTCGTGCTCAAGCCCTGGAGCGGTTACGAAGCGCGCTTGCATATCGAGGAACGCCACCGCGATGGACTCAAAGAGCAGTCCGCCATGTTCGGGCCCGAGGCGAATTTCCCGGTGGGCGTATTCTTCCCGCAGGCCGTGGACTACGACACCACGCGCATGACCGCGTCATTCGGGTTCACCAGCCCGAAGTTCCAATGGAAAGGTTCCTACACGCTGTCGAGCTTCCGCGACGGCCTGACTTCGATCTTCGTGCCCAATCCCTACTCGCGCTCGCTCGGCACGCCTTGGCCGCCGGGCGCTTTCGCGGGTTATCCCTTCGCGACCGCGCAATACGGCACGCCGCCGGATTCCATCGCCCACCAGTTCCAGCTCACGGGCGGCTATACCTTCTCGCCCACCACACGCCTCACCGCGCGGGCCTCCTACACGATCGAGAGCCAGAACGAAGCGTTCCTGCCCTATACGCCGAGCCCCGACCTCAGCGTGCCGTTCGCGCTGCCGCGCACGTCGTTGCAGGGGCGTGTGGAGAAGACCTACGTCAATATCGGCCTGACATCGCGCCCCCTGCCCAACGTGGACCTGGCCGCGAGCTACAGCCTCGACGACCGCAATAACAAGACGCCGATCGCCTTGTTCAGCTATGTCACCAACGATACGCTGGACCAGCCCAACCCGCCGGTCGCCGGCAACAACGCCCATATCCGCTACAACCTGCCGCACAGCTTCACGCTACACCGCGCCTCGGCGGAGGCCGGCTACCGCCCCGCCGACCGCGTCCGCCTCAGCCTGACCTATTCCGGCGATTTCCGGCGCTATGACTACCAGGAGGTCAGCAGCCTCGACGAGCACAGCATCCGCGCCAAGGCGCTCGCCACCTTCGATGAAGGCTCCGCCTGGGCCGCCTACACCTACGCCGTGCGCAAGGGCACGGTCTACGATGACGCCCTGCCGTGGAACGCGAGCCACACCAAGAGCTATCTCGCGGCCGGCCCGCAAAACCAGTCGCTCGAACATCCGCTCCTGCGCAAATACAACCTCGCCGACCGGCGCCGCAACGAGGCCAAGATGGGCGCCACCTATACGCCGCTGGCCGCGCTTACGTTCGATATCTCCGGCGGTGCCGCCAAGTCGCGTTACTTCAATTCACCGATCGGCCTGGTGCGCACCGAATCCATCCTGATGGACGGCGATGTCGTCTATGCCAAGGGCCCGTTCACGGCCACGGCGTTCTACAGCTTCGAACGCCTGCTCAACCACCAGGTCGGCTACTACGCTTTCAACACCAACCTTTCCAACCCGGCGCAATACTGGTTCGGCCATGACCACGACGCCGTGCATACCGCGGGCGTGAAGGCGGACTGGGAAGCCATCGCCCATAAACTCAAGCTCGGCGTCAACACCACCCTGTCCCACGGGCGGTCCGACATGCAGGTGCAGAGCACGCCCTTCACCGCATTCGCCCGCACCTCGCCGCTGCCGGTGGTCCGGGCGATCACCAGCACCGCGGGAGCGAAAGCCGAATACACCCTTAAGGAAAACATCACCTTACGGGGCGGGTATACCATCGAGCATCACGTGGGCGACGATTGGGCTTATACCGGCGGCGTCACGCCGGTGGCGCAAATCCTAGGGTCAGGCGATATCGCCCCGCGCTATACTGCCCATGTGGTGTGGATGTCCGCCCGCTACGGGTTTTAGCCGATGACATTGCCCAAGGCCCCGACATTTGAACGGATCGCGCTCAATCGCGTGACCTTCGGCGCGCGGCTTTCGGATATCGACCAGCTCAAGAAGACCGGCTGGAAAGTCTGGGTCGAGCAGCAGCTGAACCCGCCGCCCGGCGACGACCCCGAGCTTGCGTCGTTCCTCGACTCCCAGATGATGTTCATCAAGTACAACGGCCTGGCGCCCGCGCGCGGCATTCCCGGCTGGCCGGCGGTGAACCAGTTCCGCGCGCTCACTTACCTCAAGCAGGACGTGAACCAACTGTGGGAGGTGCCGCGCAAGATCGAGACCGCGATCGCCGCCGACGAATACGACCGCATCGGCAAGGAACTCAACGCCGTCACCTGGATCCGCAACAGCCGCAGCATCTACCAGTTGCGCGAATTCATGGTGGATTTCTGGGCCAACCATTTCAACGTCGGCCGCCAGGCGGACTTTTTCGCGACCGCCGCGCTGCCGGTTTATGACCTGCAAGTGATCCGCCCGCGCGCCTTCGGCAATTTCCACGACCTGCTCACGGCGGTCGCCACCAGCGCCTCGATGCTGCGTTATCTCGACAACGCGTCGAGCACCGCGACCCACCCTAACGAAAACTACGCCCGCGAGATCCTGGAACTGCACACCTTGGGCGGCCCCGCTTACGTCGGCGTCGGCAAGCCGGGTGCCAAGCCACGCAAAGCCGGCGACGTCCCGCCCACCTTTAGCGACCAGGACATCATCCAGGCCTCGCGCGCGCTGTCGGGCTGGACCCTCGAGCAGGGCCAGCAGGGGCCGGACGGCCCCCTGCCCTTCACCGGAAAATTCGTGTTCAACCCGGTGCAGCACAACCAAAGCGCCGGCGTGTTCATGGGCACCGACCTTGCCCAATTCAAAGGCGTCGACCAGGGTAAGGCGGTTTTGCGCATTCTCGCCAACCATCCCGCCACCGCCGATTTCATCTGCACCAAGATCGCGCGGCGCATTTACGGCGACGGGCCGCCGTCGTCGGTGATCGCGCGCGGGAAACGCGCCTGGCTCGAGGGCCGCGACCAGCCCGACCAGATCCGCCGGGTGATGGCGGCCATGCTGATCGGCGGCGACGAGATCGGCAAACCGGGCACCAAGCTGCGCCGGCCCTACGAGCGGGTGATCGCCTATGTGCGCACCGCCGACGTGCTGCTGAGCGCCTTCCCCAAGGCCGACATCGCCTTGGCTCCTTTAGGCGATGGCATCTACGCCTGGCCGACGCCGGAGGGCCGGCCCGATATGGACTCCCAATGGCTGTCGGGAATGGTCAACCTGTACAGCTGGAACTTCATCACCGTGTTGCTGGAGCAGGACTCGTTCCGCACCAATCTCGCCGTCCAGACCCCGGAGGAACTCCACGGTTCTGGGCCGGCCCTGACCGAGCATTGGGTGAACCGCATGGTGGGTTATGCCCTGCGGCCCGCGGCGATGCAGGCCCTGGTGGCGGACGCCACGTCGCCCACGGGCGTGGTGGCGGCGCTGGGCGGACGCGACCCGCAGAAAGCCGAAGCCGCCATGCGCCGGTTCACGGCCTTGATCGCCGCCTCACCTGAATTCGGCTTGCGTTAGGGAGGCCGGAGCATTTTCCGATGAAGTGGGAACCGGTTCAGCGCAGAAAATGCGACCAAACAAAGAGTCTAACATGATCACCCGGCGCAATTTCCTCAATGCCACGGCCACGGCCGGTCTGACTCCGCTCGCCACCGGCGTGAGCGCGGCCTTCGGCGCGGCCGGCCCGGCGGAAGACATCCTGATCGTGGTGTTCCTGCGCTTCGGCGCCTGCGGCCTGACGCTCGTGCCGCCCGCCGACGACGGCATCTACCACGACCTCCGGCCCACCATCGCGGTATCGGCCAAGGACGCCATGCCGATCGGTACCCTCGACGGCACGCCGTTCTTCCTGCACCCCAACCTCAAGGAGCTCAAGGCGCTTTACGACGAAAAGAGCCTGGCGATCGTGCACGCGGCCGGCATCCACACCGAGAGTCGCAGCCACTTTGTCAGCCAGGACATGATGGAGCGCGCGAGCGCCGACGGCGAGCGGCCGGTGACCGGCGGCTGGCTCGGGCGGCACATGAATGCGCGCTCCTTGAATTCAAGAGGAGCGGCGGGCGGCGCTTTGTCGGCCATCACGGCCGGCGCGGAAGTGAACATCGCCCTTCAGGGTTATTCCGGCGCGGTGGCGGTGCCCAATGTATTGGCGCTGTTCACGGTGCTCGGCGGCGACAACAGCCGCAAGGTCATCGAGGCCATGAACACCGGCACCGGCGCGCAGGTGGCCTCGGGCCAGTCCACCCTCGCCACCCTGCAAACCGTGAAAACCCGCGTCGCCACGCTGCCGGCCGACGACGGCAACGACGCGGGCTACACCACCGGCGCGCTCTCGACGCCCCTGCGCACCGTCGCCAAGCTGATCAAGGCCGATGTGGGCCTGCGCGTCGCCACGGTGGATTTCGGCGGCTGGGACCAGCACGCGCGCCTGACCCAGGGCATCAATCCCCTGGCGCTGGAATTGTCCCAGGGCCTCGCTGCCTTCTGGAAGGATCTCAAGACCTACCGCAACCGCCTGACCATCGTGACGATGACCGAATTCGGCCGCCGGGTGGAAGAGAACGCCAGCGGCGGCACCGACCACGGCTCGGCCTCGGTGATGATGGCGCTGGGCGGCGCGGTCAACGGCGGCAAGCTGTACGGCAAATGGCCGGGCCTGAAGCCGGGCGACCTGCACGCCGGCGACCTCGCGGTCACCACCGATTACCGCCAGGTGTTGCAGGAAATCCTGGTCAAGCGCCGCGGCGAAACCACGCCCAAGGCGATATTCCCGACCCTTGCCTACGATCCGATCGGGATCGTCCGCGCCTAGGATTTTGTCGCGCGTCCGGCCATGCGCGCGCGGAAGGCGCGCAGCCAGGAAATTCAGCCGGTATCGGCTTTTCTTGGACGCGCCCTAAAGAATCGCGCTGAACTGCGTGAAGGTCATTGCCGCAATCTGTTCGCTGGTGAAGGCGGCGACCTGGGTCGAATTCAACACCATCAGGTCGGTGGACTCGAAACCCGGGATCTGGGTGGTGGTGAAGGCGGCGATGGCGGTGGTCGAAAGCCCGGTGATCTGGGTGATCGCGAAGTTGGCGATGATGGTGGTCGTCAGCTGCACGACCTGGGTGCTCGTCAGCATCGACAATTGGGTCGAGGTAACTCCCGACAGCTGGCTGGTGGTGAGGGTCGCGATCGCCGTGGTGGAGATCGAGCCCACTTGCGTCGTGGTCAACGCACTGAGCTCGGTGGACGTCAGCGCGCCGAATTGGGTCGACGTCAGGCCGGCGATATTGGTGGTGCTGATATAAGCGATTTGCGTGGTCGAGAGCGCGCCGATCTGGGTGGTCGTCAAGGCCAGCTGCGCGGTGAGGTTCATGCCGCCCAATGCTTCGGGCGTCAACGCGTTGAGCTGGGTGGTCGGAATCAGGGCGATGTTCGCGGCGGACAGGCCGTTGACCTGAGTAACGCTCAGGCGGCTGGGCTGCGACGCGGTCAAGGCCTCCAGCTGCGTCGTGCTCAGCACGTTCATTTCGGTGACGGTCAGCCCCTTGGACTGGGTCGAAGTCAGGCTGGCGAGTTGCGTCGTGGTCAGCGAGGTCAGGAAGTCGTCCGAGAGGCGCGTGAACTGGCTCGAGGTCATGCCGTCGATCTGATCCGGCGTCAGCGCCGCGACCGCCGTGGTCTGCAGCGCATTGAGCTGGGTGAACGTAAGCAGGCCCAGCTGCTTGGACGTGAAGCCTGTTACCTGGGTTTCGCTGAGCGTTCCGATCTGGGTCGTGGACAGCAGTTTCAGCTGCGTCGTGCCCAGCACGCTGAGCTGCGAGGTTGTGAACCCGGCGATCTGGTCCGTGGTCAGGTGGGCGATATCGGTGGTGGTCAGCGCCCGCACCTGGAGCGGCGTCAGCGCCTCGATCTGCGTCGAGGTCAGGACGCCGACATTGGTGGTGGTAAGGCCCTGCACCTGGCGCGAGGTCAGGCCCGCGATCTGATCCGGCGTCAGCGCGGCCAGGACGGTGGTGCTGAACGAATTCAGCTGTGTGGTCGAGAGACCGGCCAACTGGGTGGCGGTGAGCCCCGCGACGCTGGTGGTCGAAAGCGAACCGACCTGGGTGGTCGACAGCAGCGCCATCTGCGTCGCCGTCAAGCCGTTGAGCTGGTCGATGGTGATATCGGCGAAGTCGGTGGTGCTGATCGCCTTGATCTGCGAGGTGGCCAGGAGGCCCAGTTCCTCCGACGTCAATCCGCCGAAGGTGGTGGTGGACATGCTGGCGATCTGGGCGGTCGTCAGCCCCTTGATCTGCGCCGCCGAGAGCGTTCCAAGCACCGTCGTGGTGATCGCATTGACCTGTGTCGTCGACAAGGCGGCGAGCTGGGTCGCGCTGATACCCGCGAACTGATACTCGGTGAGCGCGGAAACCGTGCCGGTGCTCAACGCCGTCAGCTGACCCGTGGTCATGCTGGCGATCTGGCTGGACGAGAATCCGCCGATCTGGACCGTTGAGAACGCGGCGATCTGCGTTGTGGAGAGGCCGTCGATCTGGGTGCGCGTGAGTAGCGCGATCGAATCGGTGGTCAGTGTCCCGACCTGAGTGGCGGTCAGCGCCGCGACCTGCGACTGGGTCATGCCCGCCAGCTGGTCGATGCTGATGGCGGCGATGTCGGTGGTGTTCAGCGCCGCGATCTGGGTGATGGTCAGCGCCGTCATCTGCGTCGGCGTGATGGCGGCGAACTGCGCGGCCGTCAGGGTAGCGAGGTCGGTGGCCGACAACCCTTTGATCTGGGTGGTGGTGAAAGCCGCGAATTGGGTCGCGGTCAGCGCGCCGAAATTGGTGGTGTTGAGCCCGCCGAGCGCAGCCGGCAGCAGGCCGGACAGCTGGGTGGTGGTGATCGACGCGATCTCCGCGACGGTCAGGCTGTTGAGCTGCGACGCCGACAGATTCAACGGCTGGGTGGTCGGGAAGGACGCGAAGTTGATGGCGCTGAGAGCCGACACCTGCGTCGACGACAGGCCGGAGAGCTGGCCGGCGCTCAGCAACGCGACATTGGTGGTGTTGATGGCGCCGATCTGCGCGTTGGTCAGGCCGCCCAGGGTGGTGGAGGAGAGCGCGGTGATCTGCGTCGCCGTCAGGGCGGCGAATTCCGTGGTCGTGAAGGCCTGGAACTGGGTCGAGGTCAGCGAATCCAGTTGGGTGCCGGACAGGAAACCGAACTGGGTAACGGTCAGGTAGCCCAGAGCCGTCGAGCTGAAGCTGTCGAGCTGGGTGGTCGACAGGGCGCCGATCTGGGATGTGGTAAGGGCGCGGACCTGGGTTTGATTTAACGCCATGGCATCGCCCCGGGTCTCGCGGCGCCTGACACAATGGGCGAACCCTTCCCGAAGGGGGAAGCGGTTGCGAACCCTATGTCATGGCTGAGCGCGAACATATCCATCCCCGTTCTGGAGAAACCTGAAAGCGCCAATTCCGGCGTCCTCACACGTAAAAGTTTATCCCATAGCCAACGCGGGAGCAAGGCTGCGGGTTGCGTGTAAGAATCTGAGAAATAAGGCAATTTCGGTTTTTCCTAGCCTCCGACCTTGGTCACGTAGAGCTGGTAGACCGGTGCGTTGCGGACCACGATGGCCTTGCGCGTGAAAACGTTCACGAACGCGTCGATGGCGGACTTGGGCATGTTGAGCAGATCCTGGCTGCCCATCTCCTCCATGCTCCAGATGTAGTCGTCGAAAACCATCAGGCCGCCCGGGCGCACCAGGTGAAAGCCCATCACCGCGTCGGTCAGCACGTCGGGCGCCTGGTGCGAGCCGTCGACATACAGCATGTCGAACGTCGGCCGACGCTCGACCGCGATCAGCTCCGCGAGCGCCAGGTACGACAGCTTTTTATGCTTCTTCACCACCACGCCGGGGTTGCCCACTTTGCCGAGGGCGAACTGGACATTCTTGTCGAAGCGCCGTTCCACCTCCGACATGGCGAAGTTCTCGTGTTCCACGCCGCCTTCCCAGGTATCGACGCAGTGAATCTCGATCGCCTGGTCCTTGCCGAACTTCTCGATCAGATAGCAGGCCGAGCGGCCCTCGAACGACCCGATCTCCAAGAATCGCTTGGGTGAGAAGCGCGGCACCAGCGTGTCCCAGACGACGATGTTCTGGTCGAACCAGTCGTTGGTGAATTCGTAGCCCGGATCGTCGAACGCGGCGTGAGTCATGGCGTGCCTATACTTTCACGGTCGGGCTGCTGCCCGGCCACAGCCGCGGATCGGGCGGGAGATAGCCGAGCACATCGCGCTTCGCGAGTTCGGCGCGGTATTTTTCCTCGTAGTCGGGAACCGCCAGCAGTTCCACGTCGTCCTGGTCGAGCGCGATGCCGATGTCGTTATAGATGTCGAGATTGATGAGGTTCGGGCGCGGCATCTTGCCGCTCACGTATTCCTCCCACATGCGGGCATAGACATCCTCGAGGCTGCGCACCAGGAGCGGCGTGTCGAACAGAACGCAGGTGTCGCGGTTGGCCTTGAGGCGCGCGCGCAGGGACTCGCGCTGTTCACGGTCGGTGCCGAGTTCGATGGCGCGCGCGACGAATTCATCGGGGGTCGTGCAGATCAGGTCGGCCAGCCCGGCCGACGTGATCAGGCTGCCGCACACGCGCGACGCAAAGCCGCGGCCCGCCAGGGTCAGCACCGGCACGCCCATCCACAGCGCGTCCGAACAGGTGGTGTGGGCACCGTAAGGTGACGTATCGAGGAACAGATCCGCCAATGGATAGCGCGCGAGGTGATGCGGATTGCTGCGCTTGCCCGCGAAGACGATGCGCGCCGGATCGACGCCGGCGGCCTGGGCCTGTTCCTTGAGGCGCGCGTTGGTGGTGTCGATCCCTTCTAGGAGCCAGAGCACCGAACCGGGCACGGACTTGAGGATCGTCATCCAGCGCGCCCAGGTGAACTGGGTGATCTTGTGAACGCCGTTGAAGCAGCAGAAAATCGTGCCCTCCTCGGGCAAGCCGTGCTCCGCGCGGGTCGGCGTGCCGGGCGCGACCTGGCGGCCGCGGTCGTTGGACTGGTAGCAGGGAATGCGCATCACCCGTTCGGAATAATACTTCTCGAACTGCGGCGGAATGATGAATTCGTCGGCGATGATGTAGTGGAAATACGGGCTGCCGAGGGTTCCAGGATAGCCCAGCCAGTTGACGTTGACCGGCGCCGGGCTCATGGCGAAGACCTTTGTGCGCGCGCCGTTGGTGTAACCGTTGAGGTCGATCAGGATCTCGATGCCGTCGGCGGCGATCTTGTCGGCGGCCTGGTCGTCGCTCATGGCGGCGATGTCGCACCAATGGTCACTGGTCTGCTTGACCTTCTGATGGATCGCGTCGTTGGACGGAATGCCGCAGTAGTAAGTGAACACTTCGACCTTCTCGCGGTCGTGCAAGCCGTAGATCTCGGCGGTCAGGAATCCGACCGCGTGCTCGCGCAGATCCGACGAGACATAACCGATCTTGCGGCGCGTGGGATGGGCGGCGGCCCTGACTTTGGCGTGGCCGCCGTGATAGGTGGACTTGGGTTGGCCGACGTCATCGCGCGCATAGATGTAGGCATTGGCCAGCTGGAGCAGCGGATCGTCGGTATAGGCATCGAGCGACAGCGTCGAAATGCCGTCCAGGAGCTGCTTGCGGGTGATCGTCGACCACGGCTTGATCACCGGCCACTTGCACTGGCGTTGACGCAAGGACACCCAGTGCTGGATGACGTCCGACTGGTTGGCGTTGATCTCCAGGCTGAGGCGCAGCGCATCCTCGGCGTGGGCATCGAAATTGGATTTCTCCAGCAGGCGGCCGATCTGCTTCAGCGCCGACAGCTTATAGGTCACATTCTCGCCGTTGACGGTGCCGAGGCGGTTGGAGACCGTATACCACTGCGAGACACCGTCGCCGTTCAGGCCCATCCGCTCCAGCACATGGCCGTAGTTGATATAGGCCGGATAGAAGTCGGGATTGATCCGCACGGCCTCGGCCAGCGCGGCGCGCGCACCTTCCAGGTCACCCATGTTGCTGAGGATGACGGCGTGATTGAAATGGATCGCGTAGACGACCCCTGCGTCGGCGTTATGCTCGAGCCAAGTTTTGTAGAGCATCGACACCGCCGACATCTCGCCGGCGTGCTGCAGCGAGCCGGCGACGTTCAGCAGGTCCAGGACCGGAAGCGTGCGCTCCATCGAGCGCTTCAGGGCATCGGCTAGCAGGTCGGCGATCATCCTCGGAATCCAATAAAAATGGGCCGCAGCCTGCGGAGCATTTGCAGGCGAAGCGATGGCCGGTTCACCGTCGAAAATGCGACCGAACCAAAGACTTAGGGCGCGACCAAGACTGGTCGCGCCCTAATGTTGTGGCCCTTTTTGGTAAAGGATGTCTAAAACCCGGCCCCCTGGCGGGGACCGGGTCTTTAAGGACGGTTAGATCAGCGCCGCGAACTGCGTGGTGCTCATGTAGGCGATCTGGGTCGTGGTGAAGGCCTGGACCTGAGCCTGGTTCAGGGCGCCCAACTGCGTGGTGGTCAGGCCGCTGATCTGGACCGAGGTGAAGGCCGCGAGGTCTGCGGTCTCGATACCCTTGATCTGCGTCGTCGTCAGGGCGCCAATCTGGGTCGAGCTGAACATCACCACCTGGGTGGTGGTCAGGGCACCGATGCCGGTGGCCGTGAAGCCGCCGATCTGCGAGGTGCTCAGCGAACGGATGTCCGAGGTCGTGAGCGAGGCCACCTGGAGGGTGGTCAGCGCGCCGATCTGCAACGTGGTCAGACCGCCGATCTGCGTGGTGGTCAAGGCGGCCAGGTTGCCGGTCGACAGGCCCTTGATCGTTGTGACGCTGATGCTGCCCACCTGCACCGTGCCCAGGGCCGTGATCGACGTGGTCGTGAGCGCGTTCAGCTGGGTGGAGGTCAGGTTGCTCACCTGAGTCGAGTTGAGCGCGCCGACCTGCAGCGTCGAGAAGGCGCTGACGAAGGTGGTCGACAGGCCGCTGACCTGCGTGCCCTTGAGGCCGCCGATCTGCGTGGTCGTGAGGCTGGCGATATCGGTGGTGTCGAGCGCGTTCAGCTGTGACGCGGTCAGCACGCCGATCTGCACCGTGGTCAGCGCGCCGACCTGCGTGGTCGTCAGCGCCGTGATGTCGGTCAGCGACAGCGACGTGACTTGCGTGGTCGTCAGCGCGCCGATCTGCGTGGTCGTCAGCGCCGAGACGGCGGTGGTCGACAGGCCCTTGATCTGCGTGGCGGTCAGGCTGCCCACCTGGGTGGTGGTCAGCGCCGTGACCGCGGTGGTGGTCAGGGCGTTGAGCTGGGTGATCGCCAGCGCCTGGACCGACGTGGTCGAGAGCGTGCTGACCTGGAGCGTGGTCAGCGAGCCCGCGAAGGTCGTGGACAGGCCCTTGATCTGCGTGGTGGTCAGGTTGCCGACCTGCGAGGTGGTCAGCGAGGCGACGGTCGTGGTGGCGAGCGCGTTGAGCTGCGTGGCGCCCAGCACCGCGATCTGCGTGGTGGTCATCGCGCCGATCTGCGTCGTGGTGAAGGCCGACAGCGATGTGGTCGCGAGGCCCTTCACCTGGGTGGTGGTCAGGCCGCTGACCTGCGCGGTCGTCAGGCTGGCCATCGTGGTGGTGGTCAGCGCGTTCAGCTGCGTGGTCGCCAGCGCGCCGACCTGCACCGTGGTCATGGCGCCGATCTGCGTGGTGGAGAGCTGACGCAGGTCCGAGGTCGAGAGCGACTTGATCTGCGTCGTGGTGATCGCGCCGATCTGGGTGGTCGTCAGCACCGACACGAAAGTGGTCGATAGGCCCTTCACCTGCGTCGTGGTCAGGCCAGCGACCGTGACGGTTGACAGCGAGGACACCGCCGAGGTGGTGAGCGCGTTCAGCTGGGTGGTGCCGAAGTTGCTGATCTGCGTCGTGGTCAGCGCGCCGACCTGGAGGGTCGAGAGCGCGCCCATGACGGTGGTGGACAGGCCCTTGACCTGTGTGACGGTCAGGTTGCCGATCTGCGTGGTGGTCAGCGAGGCGATGACGGTGGTCGACAGCGCGTTCAGCTGGGTCACGACCAGGGCGCCGATCTGCACGCTCGAGAGCGTGGCCATCTGCGTGGTCGAGAACGCGGTCATCACGGTCGTGGACAGACCCTTGAGCTGCGTGGTCGTGAAGCCGCTGATCTGGGTGGTCGACAGGTTGGCGAAGCTGGTGGTCGACATGTAGCCCAGCTGCGTGCCCGTGAGCGAGCCGATCTGGACGGTCGAGAGCGCGCCCACCTGGGTCGTGGTGATGCCCTGCATTTCGGTGGCGGACAGCGACTTGATCTGGGTCGTGCTCAGCGCGCCGATCTGGGTGGTGGTCAGGGCGGTGAAGGCGGTCGTGGTCAGGGCGGCCAGCTGCGTGCCGGTCAGCGAGCCTACCTGGGTGGTCGACAGCGCGGCCACCGCGGTAGTGGTCAGGGCGCTGAGCTGCGTGCCCGTGAACTGCTGCAGGTTGGTCGTGGTCAACGCGCCGACCTGCGTGGTGGTCAGGGCGGTGACGGCGGTGGTGGCCAGGCCCTTGATCTGGGTCGTGGTCAGGTTGCCGATCTGCGTGGTGTTGAAGGTCGCGATTTCCGTGGTGGTCATCGCATTCAGCTGGGCGGTCGAGAAGCCCTGCACCTGAGTCGTCGACAGCGCGCCGACCTGCTGGGTGGTCAGCGCGGCGGCCGCGGTGGTCGACAGGAAGCCGATCTGGGTCTTCGACAGCGCGCCGATCTGCGTGGTCGAGAACGCGACGATCTGGGTGGTGGAGAGGCTATCGAGCTGCGCGTCGGTCAGCGTGCCGATCTGGGCGGTGGTGACCGCGCCGATCTGCGTGGTCGAAAGCTGACGCAAATCCGTGGTCGACAGCGCCTGGAACTGCGTGGTCGAGAGGGTGCCGACCTGGGTGGTCGTCAGCGCCGAGACGGCGGTGGTCGACAGGCCCTTGATCTGCGTGGTGGTCAGGTTGCCGACCTGCGTGGTGGTCAGCGCGGCGACCACGGTGGTGGTCAGGGCGTTCAGCTGCGTGAACGAGAAGCCCTGCACCTGCGTGGTGCTCATCGCGCCGATCTGCGTGGTGGTCAGCGCGGTGGCCGCGGTGGTCGACAGGAAGCCGATCTGGGTCTTCGAGAGCGCCCCGATCTGCGTGGTCGAGAACGTGACGATCGCGGTGGTGGTCAAGCTGTCGAGCTGTGAGTCGGTCAGCACGCCGATCTGCACCGTGGTCAGCGCGCCGACCTGGGTGGTCGAGATCGCACCGATTTCGGTGGTGGTGATCGCCTTGATCTGGGTCGTGGTCAGGGCGCCGACCTGCGTGGTGGTCAGCACCGCGAAGTTGGTGGTGGTCAGACCGGCGATCTGGGTCGCGGTCAGGTTGCCCACCTGCAGCGTGGACAGGGCCGCCATGTCGGTGGTGGTCAGCGCGTTCAGCTGCGTGGCGGTGAGGCCGGCGAGCGCGGTCGTGGTCAGCACGCCCACCTGGGTGGTGGTCAGGGCATTGAGGTTGGTGGTCGACAGGCCCTTCACCTGGGTCACGGACAGCGCGCCCACCTGCGTGGTGGTCAGGCTGGCGAAGACCGTCGTGGTGAACGCATTGATCTGCGTGGTGGCGAGACCGCCGATCTGCAGGCTGGTCAGCGCCCCCACCTGCGTGGTGGACAGCGCCTGAACGGCCGTGGTCGACAGGAAGCCGATCTGGGTCTTGGTCAGCGCGCTGATCTGGCTGGTGCTGAAGGTGGCGATCGCGGTGGTGGTGAGGTTATCGAGCTGCGTATCGGCCAGCACGCCCACCTGGACGGTGGACAGCGCGCCCACCTGCGTGGTGGTGATCGCCGCCATGTCGGTGGTCGACAGCCCCTTCACCTGCGTGGTGGAAAGCGCGCCGATCTGCGTGGTGGTCAGCGCGGTGAAGTGGGTGGTGTTCAGACCGGCCAGCTGGGTGATGGTCAGGCTGCCGACCTGCGTGGTCGACAGCGCCGCCGTGGTGGTGGTGGTCAGCGCGTTCAGCTGCGTGGTCGAGAGCAGCTGGACCGTCGTGGTGGTGAGCGCGCCCACCTGGGTGGTGGTCAGCGCGGCGACCGAGGTGGTGTCCAGCCCCTTGATCTGGGTCGAGGTCAGGTTGGCGACCTGGGTGGTGGTGAAGGTCGCGATTTCCGTCGTGGTCATCGCGTTCAGCTGGGTGGCCGAGAAGCCCTGGACCTGGGTGGTCGACAGAGCGCCGATCTGCGTGGTCGTCAGCGCGGCCGCGGCGGTGGTCGACAGGAAGCCGATCTGGGTCTTGGTCAGCGCGCCGATCTGCGTGGTGCTGAAGGTGGTGAGCGCGGTGGTGGTGAGGCTGTCGAGTTGGGTGTCGGCCAGCACGCCGATCTGCAAGGTGGTCAGGGCACCGACCTGGGTGGTGCTGATCTGCGCGACCTGCGTGGTGGTCAACGCCTTGACCTGCGTGGTGGTCAGAGCGCCGATCTGCGTGGTGGTGAACGACGTGGTCTTGGTGGTCTGCAAGCCCGCGATCTGGGTCGCGGTCAGGTTGGAGACCTGGGTCGTGCTCAGAGTCGCGACATCGGTGGTGGTCAGCGCATTGAGCTGGGTGGTGGTGAAATTGGTGAGCTGCGTGGTGGTGAGCGCGCCCACCTGGGTGGTGGTCAGCGCCGTCACCAGCGTGGTGTTCAGCCCTTTGATCTGCGTCGTGTTCAGGCCGCCGATGGTGGTGGTGGACAGCGCCGTGAACGCGGTGGTGTTGATGGCGTTGATCTGTACGGTCGAGAGCAGCTGGAGCTGCGTCGAGCTGAGCGCGCCGATCTGCGTGGTGGAGATCGCCGCCCAGTCGTCGGTGCCGAAGCCCGCGACCTGCGTGGAGGTGAGCACACCCAACTGCGTGGTTGTGAACGCGCTGAACTGAGTGGAGGTGAAGTACCCCAGCTCGGTTGCGGTGAAGCCTGCGACCTGAGTCGTTGAGAACCCGGCGACCTGCGTAGTCGGGTACGCCTGGATCTGGGTCTGGCTGAGATTGCTCATCGCGTTGCACTCCTAACGAGGGCGTTTTTCTTGGCTTCTGCCGGTGAAGACTTGAGCTGACGCACGACTTTTGCCGCTAAGATCGCGGTAAAACCGGTGATGTCTGAGGCTGATTTGCGCGCGCGCACCCGTGGCGCGAGGGCGGAATTCCGCTTCGAGGCGGAGGGCGTGACAGCGCTAAACATTGGTCATCTCAATTCTAGAGATATCGAAAATGGGGACTTCGCCCCATTTGCCACTAGCTGCGGGTTGTATCCGTTTCGCCCCTGCGCGGCAAGCAAAAGTTGCGAGACTTTTCGGCGCCTGCGCGGTCTCCGCGCGGCGGCCGGAATAAATCCCCTCATTTTCAAGATCTTGTGGGTTCATCGCCAAAATCCTCGCACCTATTGATAGCGAAACAGATATGGGATTCCGGCGCTCTACTGCCGGTTTGGGCCCGGTTTGGCGCGGGTTTTGGGCCTCGGTTGACCTCCGGGCGTGAGGTTCGCGAAACCGAGTCTCGGGGTGATTCGAACGTCCCTTACGGTTCACGGATGCTCTCCGACAGGCCGCGGGTGATGGGATTGAGGAAGTAGCCGAGCACGCTCCGGGAGCCGACCTTGATCTCGGCGCTCATGGTCATGCCGGGGATCAGTTTCGAGCCCGCCGGCATGTTGTCGAGCCTGCTGTCGGTGATCTCGACCAGGGCGCGGTGGAAGGCGCCGCTGGCGTCCTGGGTGCCCTTGGACAGGACCGAGCCCGGGCCGCCGGCGTCGCCGGATTCCTCGCCGATCGAGAGCAGCTTGCCCTTCATCATGCCGTGGATCTGGTAGGGGAAGGCGTCGACCTTCACCACCACATCGTCGCCGATATGGGCGTAGCCGATGTCGCTGGAATTGAGCATGGCCTCGGCGACCAGTTCGGCGTCGGACTGGACGATGGTGATCAGCGGCTCGCCGGCCGCGACCACGGAACCGACCGAGCGCTTGGCCACGTCGAGCACCACGCCGTCCACCGGCGAAGTGATTACCACTAGGTCGTTGACCAGCGAGGCTTTGGAAATGCCGTCGCTGATCTTGGCGGCCTCGTTGCGGGCGGTCACCAGGCTTTCCAGCGTACGGTTGCGCCAGTCGTTGATGAAGGCCAGCCGCTCGGCCTGCTTGGACTGGAGGTCGTGCTGCAGTTCCACCAGCCGGTTGTCGGCGTCCTTATAGGCCTGCTCGATGCGTACCCGGGCGGCCTGGGCCTCCACGAAATTGAGTTTGGAGCCGATCTGCTTCTCCAGCATCGATCCGCGCATGGTCTCAACCTGCCTGGCGAGGTCGAGCTGCTGGGCCTGCGAGGCCTTGTCGATCTCCGTGGTGCGGATATTGGCTTTGCGCTGGTTGAGCTCCTCGTCGTAGACGCGCAGCTGCGCGTCGTATTGCGCGGCGCGTTGCTCGAACAAGGTCTGCTGCAGCTGCTCTTCCGGCGTGGCGCCGGCGGGGGCGATGAACGGCTTGTCGTCGATCTCGGCCTGGAGACGCATGATCTGGGCGAGCAGCAGGCGCTGCTGGGTCGAGAGCGAGGCGAGGTCGGCGCGGGCGAAGGTGGGATCGAGGGTCGCGAGCAACTGACCCTTCTTCACCACATCGCCCTGTTTGACATTCAATTCACGGATAATACCGCGGTCGAGGGGCTGCAACATGACCGGAGGAGTCGCGGTGGTCAGGCGCCCAGCGCCGACGACCACCTTGTCCACCTTGACCAAGGCCATGGCGAGCACGGTGACCAGGAACATGACGGCGATCACCTGGTGCATGCCGCGCATCATCGGGTGCGGCCGCTCGGCGCAGATTTCGTCGATCGGATCCTGGAACGCGATCGCGTCCTCGAGCACTTGCGGTCCCTGCGAGAACGACATCAGCCACTGCGAGGAATCGATCGTGCGCCGGCGGAAATCCGCGGCGCTCTTCTTGATGCGTTCGGGCGAGAGCAGCTTCATCATGACGCCGCCTCGGTGATATGGCCGGTCTGCTGCTGCCACAGGTGCCGGTAGATCTCGCAGCGCCCCAGCAGTTCGGCATGCGGCCCGAAGTCGATGGCCTTGCCGCGCTCCATGACCAGGATCGCATCGGCATGCACCAGCGACGACAGCCGGTGCGAGATGATCACCATGGTCCGGCCGCGGGCGATTTCCGCCAGGTTCTTCTGGATGATCGCCTCGGAGTCCGGATCGAGCGCGCTGGTGGCTTCATCGAACAGCAACAGGCGCGGGCGCAGCATCAGCGCGCGGGCGATGGCGATTCTCTGTTTCTGGCCGCCCGAGAAGTTGGCGGCGCTTTCCTCGACCAGGGTCTCGTAGGACAGCGGCAAGCGGTCGATGAACTCATCGGCGCCGGCGAGGCGCGCGCATTCCATCACTTCGTCGAGCGTGGCATCAGGTTTACCCGCCGCGATGTTGTCGCGGATCGTGCCGCGGAACAGGATATTGTCCTGCAGCACGACGCCGATCGAGCGGCGCAGGTGCGTGAGGTCCATGTGGCGCACGTCGGTGCCGTTCAGGCGGATCAGGCCGGACTGCGCGGAGTGAATGCCCTGGATCAGGCGGGTGATGGTGGTCTTGCCCGAACCCGAGCGGCCGACCACGCCGATCACCTGGCCGTCCTCGACCTTGAACGAGATGCGGTCGAGCGCCGGCGCCGAGGCGCCCTCGTACTTGAAGGTGACTTCGTCGAATTCCATCGAACCGGTGATGAGCGGACGGATGCCCTGCTGGTTCGGGTCGCGCTCGGGCGGATGGTCCATGACCTTGCCGAGCATTTTCACCGATACCGCGGTCTGCTGGTATTCGTTGATCAGGCCGACGATCTGCACCAGCGGGCCGGTGACGCGCCCGGCCAGCATGTTGAAGGCCACCAAGGCCCCCATCGAGAGCGTGCCGTCGAACACCATCATGGCGCCGATCCCCAGGATCGCCATCTGCATGGAATTCTGGATGCCCTGGGTGATCACCACCGCGATGGCCGAGAAATAGCCCACGGTGGCGCGGCGGCGGATCGAGTTGGCGACTTTCTGGTCCCACGAGTTCATGCGGAACTGTTCGAGCGCGAGCGACTTGACCGCGCGCATGCCGTGAATCGTCTCGACCAGATCGGACTGGCGCTGGCCTTCGGCCTGATAGAGCGCCGAGAGGTAGCGGCGGAAGGTCGGCACCAGGGCGCCGATCACCAGCGCGATCACCGCGCCGAAGGCCAGCACCACCGCGGTGAGCACGCCGGAGTACAGGCACAGGCCCACCAGCAGGATCGGCATGGTGGCGAGGTCGAGCAGCGTCTGGAACAGGCGGCCGGTCAAGAACCCGCGCACGGTCTCGGTCTGCTGGATATGGCGCATCAGCACGCCGGCGGTCGTGGTCTCGAAGAACGACAGCGGCAGGCGCAGGACGTGGGCGAAGGTGCGCGACGCGAGGCGTGCGTCGATCTTGTTGGTCGCGAACAGCATCAGGTACTGGCGCGTGAACTGGAAGATGCTGTCGAAGAACAGCGTGATGAAGAACGCCACCACGATCGCCGTGAGTGTCTGGTAGCTGTGGTGCGGGATCACCTTGTCGATGATGATCTGGAAGAACAGCGGCGGCGCGAAGCCGACCAGGCTCGACATGATCGCGGCGATACCGATGTCGCGGAAATAACGGCCGTTGCGCAGGATCTCGGGCATGAACCACATGAACCCGAACGGCTGCTTTTCGTCGGTGATCTTGTACTTGCGCTTGGCCAGCACCAGGCGCCCGGTCCAGTTCTCGATGAACTGCTCCTGCGGGATCAGCGCGACGCCGGTGGCTTCGGTGAGCGGATCGAGCACCGCCGCCATGACGCGGCCGTCGGCGACGGTGAGCGTGCTCGCGACGATCACCCAGTTGCCGCGCTTCTGTTCGGCCATCACCGGATAGGCGCTGCCGAGCGCGGTCAAGTCATCCCACACACGCTTCTTGAGAACCTTGCCGGCGAGGCCGGCCTCGCGCATCAGGTGCAGAATCGCGTTGAGCGAGTCCGACTCGTCGGCCGACGCCAAGACCTCGGGGCGCAGCTGGATACCGTGGTGCAAAGCCACGAGAAACAAGCAGCGCAACGCCGTGAGATGCGGAGACATCTTCAGGTCGGGCATATGGTTCATGGTTTGGGTATGGTTCATAAAAGTTAAGAACCGGCAAAGGCAGGCGAGATCGCACCCGGGGACACGCCACTGTGGAAACAGCCGGCGTCCCTTGCCGATCTCGCGATTATGCCTCGCAAGCCACCCATCGCTTTGTCCCTGGTCAAGGCCGCGGACTTTCTTACGGCATTTGGCCCGATTTTAACGTTCAACCCCGCGTTAACCCAAAAATAACCGGCATGGCGGGAGTGCATTAACGCTTGGTCTTGGTAGCGGTTGCCGCAACGTATTGGCGGCGCCACAAATTCCGTTTTGTTACACGGCCAGCGCCTTCACCCGCGCGTGCATGATCTTGAGCGAACTTTCCCAGCCTTCGTCCGCTGGTTGGCGAATCAAGCGCACGCTCGGGTACCAGACCGTGGTTTCGCCGTCGAAACCCCAGTACCAGAACTTGCCGATGCCGGACGCGATCAGCACGTGAGTCGGCACACCCAAGGCGCCCGCCATGTGGGCGGCGCTGTTGGAGACCGTGGTCACCATGTCGCAGGCGGCGATCAGCGCGGCGACGCCGTCCATGTCCATCCGCAGGTCGAGCCCGTCGATGTGCTCCAGCGTGATGCCAGTGTCGCGCGTGAACGCGGCGCGTTCGTCGGCGGTGTCGCCGTATTGCAGGTCCACGAACTTGCAATTCGGCGTGCGCAGGATATCGGTCCACTGCGCCAGGGTCGTGCTCTTGCTCGAACCGAAGGCGGCGTTCTTGCTGAGCCACGACATGCCGATCAGCTTCTCGCCCGGCGTGGTGCGCAGGCGCTGGCGGAACGCCGCGACCCGCTCGGGGTCCGGCACCAGGTAGCCGGTGTGGCGCGGGAACATCGAGATGTCGTGGCGCACGAAATTGCCGATGCTTCCGGTCGGGAAGTGCGCGGCGATGTCGGGCGCGAAGATATCCGGGTTGGGCGGATCGGTGATCAGCGGCGGGCGCGGCACGAAATCGACTTCCGGGTTGGAACGCTTGAGCAGCGACGCCAGGCGGAAATCGCATTCCCACACCAGCCGTTTGAAGCGTCCGATCTTGGCGAAATCGCCGATCATGCTGGCGTGCAGGATTTCGTCGCCGATGCCCTGTTCGCACCAGGCGAGCAAGGCGCCCTCGCCGAGGTCATGTCCGTTCCATACCGGCTTGGGATGGGGTTTGAGCGGGATCCTGTCGGCTTTCCAGCGCCAGTCGTATTCGCGCCAGCCTTCGGCGTAGTTGTCCTGGAGCAGCGAGATGATGCCGAGATTCTTGTGCGCCATGGCGACGTCGGGCTGGATCTGGATGGCGCGGCGCAAGTGCACCTTGGCCTCGTCGAGGCGGCCCAGGCCCCACAGCGCGGCGCCGAGGTTGGTCAAAGCCTCGACATAGTCGGGCTGGATCTCCAGCGCGCGGCGCAGGGCCGCCAGGCCCTGTTCGAACAGGCTGCTCTTGACGCTGGAATCACCGAAATTGTTGATGGCCTGGTAGTTGTTGGGCTCGAGCTCGATCGCCTTGGAGAAGGCTTCCAGCGCTTCCGTGTGCTTGCCCTGCTTGTTCAGCACCACGCCCATGTTGTTGTAGGCCATGCCCATCTTGGGATCGAGCGCGATGGCGCGCTTCTGCATCGCGATCGCTTCCTCGTATTTGTCCTGGGCGTACAGGCAGACACCGAAGTTGTTGTAGACCAGCGGGATGTGGGGATTGAGCGCCATGGCCCGGCGGTACAGCACCTCGGCCTCGGCGAACTGGCCGGCCTGATGCAGCGTCAGGGCCTCGTTGAACAGCCGCACGAACGGGCTGTTGGCCATCTGCTGCTGCGCCTTGGATTCCTGGGCGCGGCGTTCCTTGCGATTCATGTGCGGCGTAAATCCCTGGTGCCGATTCCCCTTGCCGGCGGGGCATTCTCAAGCTTTCCGGAAGGGCGGCGTCTGACGGTTCGGTCCTAGCTTGCCCGTACTTTGAACCGGCGGGCGCTAAGTTTCCGTTAAGCGCCGAAGCCCGCAAACCCGCGGAACGCCTGGGCTTCAGCACGAACCATGTGGGCGTCGGTTCGCCTCGAATCAACGCCCGCGCAAAAATCATCCACAGGACTTGTCCACAGGCCAAGCGGGTTTATGACGATCGGCATGCAAGAAAGCCCACAAATGCTTGCATCTCTCGATTGCTTGTGATTCTCTCGCTCGCGCCGTTGAACTACCAAGAACTACCAATTTTCCACGAGAAAGGATCGAGGACATGGTCGCAAAGGACCCGGGAACGAAACAAGCCGTCGTGACGCTGAAGCACCTGGCCGCTGAGCTGGGCGACGCGCACGAACTGTCGAAGAAGGTTGCCACTGAGGTCCTCACGGATCTGGTGACGATGATCTCCAAGCACCTCAAGAAGGGCGACAAGATCCGCATCGCGGGCCTTGGCATCCTGCAGGTGCGCAAGCGTCCTGCGCGCATGGGCCGCAACCCGGCCACCGGCGAGCAGATCAAGATCAAGGCGAGCAAGAAGGTCGCGTTCCGGGCTGCGAAAGAGCTCAAGGAATCCATCTAAGCCTTCCGGCCTAGACGTTTCACGGCGCCTTGAGGCTTTTGCCTCGAGGCGCCGTTTTTCTTTGTATTTCAATATCTTATGAGCGCCGCTCCGGACTTGAGGGCGGCGTTTTTCAATGCCTGACGGCGGCGCCGGGCACTGCGAAGATCTTGCCCGGGTTCATGATGTTCTGGGGGTCGAGCGCCTTCTTGATGGCCTCCATGGCGGCGACGCTCTCGCCGTGCTCGGCGGCCATGTATTTCATTTTCCCGACGCCGATGCCGTGTTCGCCGGTGCAGGTGCCGCCGGCGGCCAGCGCGCGCGTCACCATCTTGTCGTTCACCGCCTCCACCTTGGCGAGGTAGGCGGGATCGTCGGGCTTCATGAGAACGGTGAGATGGAAATTGCCGTCGCCGACATGGCCCACCACGGGCGCGATGATGCCCGCCTCGACCACGTCCTGTTTGGTGGCCAGCACGACCTCGGCCAGCCGCGAGATCGGCACGCAGACGTCGGTGGGCCAAATCCCCCAGCCGGGACGGGCCTGCATGTTCGCCCAGACCGCGTCGTGGCGGGCCTGCCAGAGCCTGGAGCGTTCCTCGGCCTGGGAAGTCCAGGCAAAATTCCCGCCCCCGTTGTCCATGGCGATGGCCTGGACCATTTCGGCCTGTTCCTTGACGCCCGCTTCGGTGCCGTGGAACTCCATGAACAGCGTGTCTTTGGCCGGATAGCCGAGCTTGGCGTAGGTGTTGAGCATGCCGATCTGCACGTCGTCCAACAGCTCGATGCGGGCGATGGGAATGCCGGCCTGGATGGTGGCGATGACCGTGTCCACGGCGCCCTTGAGGCTGTCGAAGGAGCACACCGCCGCCGCCATCTTCTCGGGAATGCCGTAAAGCCGCAGCGTCACTTCGGTGATCACGCCGAGCGTGCCTTCCGAGCCCACGAACAGGCGCGTGAGATCATAGCCGGCGGCTGATTTGCGCGCCCGGCCGCCGGTGCGGATCACGGAACCTGTCGCGGTGACCACCTCGAGCGCCAGCACGTTCTCGCGCATGGTGCCGTAGCGCACGGCGTTGGTGCCCGAGGCCCGGGTCGCCGCCATGCCACCCAACGATGCGTCTGCGCCGGGATCGATCGGGAAAAACAGGCCGGTGTCGCGGATATAGGTGTTGAGGGTCTTGCGCGTGACACCCGGCTGCACCGCCGCGTCGAGGTCGGCGGTGTTCACCGCCAGTACCTGGTTCATCTGGCTGACATCGAGCGAGACGCCGCCCAAGGGCGCGGTGATATGGCCTTCCAGCGAGGTGCCGGTGCCGAAAGGAATGATCGGCACGCCGTACCGGGCGCAGATCTTGACGATTTCCGCGACGTCCTGTGTCGATTGCGCGAAGGCGACCGCGTCCGGCGCCGCGGGCGGCAGATGGGAAATGTCGGTGCCGTGCTGGTCGCGGATCGCCTGGCCGGTGGAGAGCCGGTTGCCCAGGAGGTTGCCGAGCGCGGCGATGGCGTCGGCCAGGAATGCGGGAGATGCGGGCGTTGCGTGCACGGACATGCCCGCGACTATAAAGAAGGAATGCCGGTGGCGTCAGGGCCTTTGGCCGGAGCCTGTTCCGGAAAAGTCGGCACCGGTGCCGGCCGAAGGCCGGCAAATTCAGACCGGCGCGCTTCGCGCGCACCGTCCGGACACGCGACAAATCATTAGCCTAGCGTGGGATGAATCCGCAAAACATCATCCCGCTCCAGGCGCGTACTTCCGGACGCCTCCGAGGAAGTCGAAAACGCCGTCCGCTTCCCCCAGGCCGTGGAAGACATCGCCGCCCAGGAACTGGGTGGACGGCGGCCGCCCCAGCTCGCACATGCGCCCATAACAGGAATAGAGCGCCATCTGATCCACGCCCCAGCTCCAGCGATCCTGGGCCTTCCAATGGGCGACATAGGCCGCCACGCGCCGGGCGTATTCCAGGCCGAGCTCTGTGGGCGCAATGCCGACGCAGTTGGCGGTGATCTTGGCGGTGGGCTCGAACGCCGACGGGTTGCCGCAGACCGCCACGTCGAAGCCCTTGAACGCCTTGAACAGCGGCGTGGGATTGCGCACAAGGTTGACGTCGGCATCCAGGAGCCAGGTCGCGCGTCCGGTGCGGCTGATGTCCTGGTACAGGCGGATGAACCGCGCCGCATGGAAGTAGAGCCGCGCGCGCGCCGGGCCTTGCGCGAGCGCGCCCGAGGCCTCCGCCGACAGGCCGAGATGCACCCCCTTCGCGAACGCGAGGGCGGCGCCGGCGGCGGCCCATTGGCCGGTGTCGCCGTCGAGCAGGTGGATCTGCACGTCGGCGCGAATGCCGGCGTCCTCGAGCGCTTTCACGAACGGCAGGGCGAAGCGCTTGAAGTAGCCGTAGTCGCAGGCCACGAACATGGTGGCGGGCGCATGCGGGATGAGCCGGAACACATGGCGCACGGGCGCGAAGCCTTCGAGGATTTGCGCGTCGGCCTGGCGTTCGAGCGGTTCGTGGAACGCCGCGCCGAAAGCGGCGCAATCGGCGGTCGGTTCGCGCATGGCGCGGCGGACGGTCCCGAGCAGATGCTCGGCAAAGGCCCAGTTCTGATGCGCGAGCGCGACACAGGCGAGGTCGAGGTAGGCGCCGCCGCGCACCGTGGCGCCCGCGGTCAATTCGGCCATCAACGCCTGCTGCAACCGCGCGAGGCCGTCGGGATCGGGCCAGTCGCAGGTCTCCTGCCAGGAGGCGGCGACATCGGGACTCAAACCGGCCGCGCGGCGGTTGGCCCGCGCCCGGTGCAAGGTGATGCGTTTCAGCAGAAAGGAGGTGTGGTCGTGCCTGCCCGCGACCCGGGGCAGCATTTCCTCCAGGGCCGCGCAGGCCTGCGCCGGGTCCGCGGCAAAGGAGTCGCCATAGGCGGCGATCAAGTCGATGTCGCCGGGCGCGCGTTCGAGCGCCGCGCGCAACATCACGCGCGCGTCCTCGGCCTTGCCGGTCACCGACTTCACCTTGGCGAGCTGCCGCAGCTGGACCGGCGTGGCGGCATTCATGCCGACGATGCGCGCGAGCGTGGCTTCGCAATCGGCAAAGGCCTGTATGCGGTATTGGATGTCCGCCAGGAACGTGAGCGAGTCCACCGAAGGCTCGACCGCGACGAACCGGCGGAGCAACGGTTCGGCCTCGTGAGGCCGGTTCTGGCGCACCAGCGCGATGGCGAGCAGGCGCAAAATCTGCGGATCTTCGGGGCGCACGGCCAGCAGCGGCGTAAGGGCGGCCTCCGCGCCGGCATTGTCGCCGGCTTGGAGCGCGCTGAGGACGGCAGCCATGAGCATCGTACCCCGTCCTCCTCGTACATCACGACGACGGCGGCGAGAGACTAGGGCTTGGCTCCTTGCCAGATGATTAAAGTGGGCCCGTCCGCGCGGCCGTATCGTATTTCTGGACGCCGCTCATGAATTGGAAAACGCCGGTATCATCCCCCGGACCGCAGACCGCCTCGGGCCCCAGGAACCATGCCGCCGGCGGCCGGCCCAGCTCGCACATGCGGGCGAAACATGAGTACAGCGCCATCTGATCGACCCCCCAGGTCCAAGAGCCGTTGGCCCGCCAGTGAGCGATATAGGCGGCCACGCGGCGGACGTATTCCAGGCCGCGTGGCGTCGGCGCGACCCCGACGCAGGCGGCGGCGAACTTCCAGTTCGGCTCGAGCCAGGTGGGAATGGCGCGCACCGCCAGGTCGAAATCCTTGAAGGCCTTGAACAGGGGAAGCGGGCTGCGCAGCAAGTTCACGTCGGCGTCCACCAGCCAGGTGGCGCGTCCGGTACGCTGTACTTCCTGAAAAAGCCGTATGAAGCGCACAGCGTGATAATAGACCCGCGCCTTCTCGATACCTTCTGTCAGCGCACCCGATGCTTCCGCCGACAGGCCGAGATGGACGCAGCGCGCGAAGGTGAGATCGGCCGCCGCCGACGCCCATTGGCCGGTATCGCCATCGAGCAGGTGGATCTGCACATCGGCGCGCACGCCGGCCGCTTCCAACGCCTTCACAAACGGCAGTGTGAAGCGCTTGAAATAACCGTAGTCGCTGGCCAGGAACAGGGTGGCAGGCGCGTGCGGGCCGAGCCGGAACACATGCTGCACCGGAGCAAGGCCGGCCAGAATCTCGGCGTCGCTACGGACCTCGATCGGTTCGTGGAACGCGGGCCCGAACGCGGCGCAGTCGGCCGCGGGTTCGCGGATCTTGCCGCGGACACGGGTCAGCAAGGCCTCGGCCAGGCCCCAGTTCTGCTGCACCAACGCGGTGCAGGCCAGGTCGACATAGGCGCCGCCGCGCACCTTGGGACCGCCGGTGACTTCGGCCACCAGCGCCTGATGCAGGCGCGTGATGCCTTCCGGATCGGCCCAAACACACATGTCCTCCCATGAGACGGCGAAGTCGGGATGCAGGCCGCGCGCGATGCGATTGGCCCGTGCACGGTGCAAGGTGATGTGTTTGAGGAGATAGGCGGTCTGGTCGGGTTTCGCGGCGACCCGCGGCAGCAGCGCTTCGAATTCCAGCGCCGCACGGGCGGGGTCGCTCCCGAACGTGTCGCCATACGCGGCCATCAGGTTGACGTCGCCGGTGCGCTCCATCGCGTCGCGCAGGAACGCGCGCGCTTCCAGGCCGTCATCCTTCGCACCGATTACCTTCGCATACTGGCGGATCTGCTCGCTGGTGGCGGCATCCATCGCGATCAGCCGCGCGAGGGTTTCCTCACAGGCGGCAAAATGATGCAGCCGGTATTGGACATCTGCGAGGAACGAGAGCGAGTCCGGCAATGGTTCGACGGCAACCAACCGGCGCAGCGGAGGTTCCGCCTCCTCGGGCCGGTTCTGGCGTACCAGCGCGGTCGCGAGCAGGCGCAGGAGCTGCGGATCGTCCGGCCGCAGGGCGAGCTGCGGCTTGAGCGCCGCTTCGGCGCCGGCATTGTCGCCCGCTTGCAGGGCGCTGAGGGCGGCAGCCGCAATCATTCGCCGGGGATGTGCACGTATTTGGGAATATCGCCGGGGAACCGTAGCGCGCCGCGATCCTCGACCACGCCGCAGGCCGCGCCCGGACGGAGGAGATGCGCGTCGAGCGCCGTCAGTGCCGCCGCTACGGACATGCGGGCGTGTCCTGGGCGCACGCGACGATTCCGTCCGCCAGCAATCCCGCGATCCGCTCGCCGGTGTAGCCCAGCGCGCCGAGCACGGCCATCGTGTGCGCGCCGGTCTCCGGCGATACCGCGCCGGCTGGGGCAGGATCCGCGAAGCGTGCGCCGGGCGCGGGCTGCGGCGCGCCTTCCACGACCGTGAACGCCCGAGCGGCGACCTGCTGCGGATGCCGCGGGGCTTCTTCCATATTGAGCACCGGCGTGACGCAAGCGTCCGAGCCCGCGAACAGCGCGCTCCATTCGGCCTGTGTCCGCGCCAGAAAAGCGCCCGCGAAAATCGCGGCGGTCGCGGGCCACGTGGTCTTGTCGTGCTGCCGCGCGGGGTCGACGTCGGCTTCCAAGCCCATCAGGCGCAGGAACACGGCGTAAAATTTCTTCTCGATCGGCGCCACGGCCATGTAGCGGCCGTCCCTGGTCTCATAGCAGCGGTAGTAGGGAGCGCCGCCGTCGAGGCCGTTGTCGCCGCGCGTGAGCGTCCAGTCGCCGGCGGCGTAGCGGCCATAGATCATCGGCATCAGGGCCACCGCGCCTTGGGCGATGCTGGTGGCGACCACCTGCCCTTTGCCGGTCGCGCGCGCCGCCAGCAGCGCCGCCAGCACGCCGGCGGCGAGGTGCATGCCGACGCCGCCGAAGTCGCCCACCAGGTTCAAGGGCGGCGGCGGCGGGCCGTCCGTGCCCATGGCCGCCAGGGCCCCGCTGAGGCCCAGGAAATTGATGTCATGGCCGGCGGCCTGAGCCCACGGGCCTGTGTCGCCCCAGCCGCTGCAACGGCCGAACACCAGCTTCGGATTGGCGGCCAGCACGACCTCGGGACCGAGCCCAAGCCGCTCCATGGTTCCGGGCCGGAAGCCCTCGATCGCCACGTCGGCGCCGGCGAGCAGGCGCCGGACCACCTCAAGGCCTTCCGGCCGCTTGAGGTCGACGGCGAGCGAGCGCTTGCCGCGCGCCAGCACGTCGAAGCGCGGCGGGGTCGGGAAGCCCAACCCGGCGTCATGGGTGCGGTCCACCCGGATGACCTCGGCCCCCATGTCGCCCAAGGTCATGCCGCAGAACGGCACCGGCCCAATGGCCGCCATTTCAATGACTTTCATTCCGGCGAGCGGCAGGCTCATAAAACGGACCCTTGGTTGCATCGCACTATTGAAGAAACGTTCATTGACGCTGTCTTTGGAGGGTGCATAACGTCCGGTAACGGGGGCGCGGCCAGGAAAAGTGGGTACCGGTTTTCCGGCCGGACGCGCGACCACACAATTAAGTTAGTCAATTGTCCGAGGCGATCCATGACCATATCCACCCCGACGCATGCTGTCTCCAGCCACATCGACGAACCGTGGTTCCGCGAGGAGCACGTGCTGTTCCGCGAACAGGTGCGCCGGTTCGTGGAGGACGAGGTGAAACCCAAGGCCGAAGCCTGGGAAGAGACCGGTTTCGTGCCGCGCCCTGTCCTTAAGAAAATGGGCGAGCTGGGCTTCCTGGGCGTGCGCTACCCCGAGGAATACGGCGGCAGCGCCATGGATACCGTCGCCACCGCCGTTCTGGCCGAGGAACTCGGCAAGAGCACCTTTGGCGGCTTCGCCGTCACCGTGCTGGTGCACACCGACATGGCCTCGCCGCACCTGGTCAACGCCGGCTCCAAGGCGCAGCTCGACAAGTACCTGCCCGACATCATCGCCGGCAAGAAGATCACCGCCGTGGCCGTGACCGAGCCCGACGCCGGCTCCGACGTCGCCGGCATGCGCACCACCGCCAAGAAGGACGGCGGCGACTATGTGCTCAACGGCACCAAGATGTTCATCACCAACGGCGTGCACGCCGACGTGTTCTTTGTCGCCGCCAAGACCGACACGACGGTCAAGGGCACGCGCGGCATCTCCATGTTCATCGTCGAGAAGGGCACGCCGGGCTTTACCGTGAGCCGGGCCCTCAAGAAGCACGGTTGGCTGTCGTCCGACACCGCCGAACTGGTGTTCGACAATTGCCGCGTGCCCGCCGCCAATATGCTGGGCGAGGAGAACAAGGGCTTCTACGCGGTGATGAAGAATTTCCAGAACGAGCGCATCGTGCTTGGCGCCCAGGCCATGGGCGAGGCCCAGACGGCGCTGGCGCTCACCATCGACTATGTGCGCACCCGCAAGGCGTTCGGCGCCACGCTGTGGGACAAGCAGGCGATCCGCCAGCGCATCGCCATGCTCTCGGCCAAGGTCGAGGCGGCCCGCCAGCTGCTCTACAAGGCCGCCTGGCTGGACGCGCAGGGCCGCGAGATCGTCAAGGACGTCTCGATGGTGAAAGCGCTGTGCGGCGAGCTGGTGAACGAAGTCATGTACGACTGCCAGCAGTTCCACGGCGGCTTCGGCTATATCCGTGAAAGCGCCATCGAGCGCATGGTGCGCGACGCGCGCATTCAGTCTATCGGCGGGGGCGCGACCGAAGTGATGCTCGAAGAGATCGCCAAGCGCCTCTGATTTTTATTGGTCGCATTTTCTTCGAAAATGCTTTGGGGCGGCTTCGGCTATATCCGCGAAAGCGCCATCGAGCGCATGGTGCGCGACGCGCGCATTCAGTCTATCGGCGGGGGCGCAACCGAAGTGATGCTCGAAGAGATCGCGAAACGCCTCTAACGGCCCTTGAACTCAGGAAGGCGTTTCTCGCCATAGGCTTTGACGCCTTCCTGAAAATCTTCGGTCCGGCGCAGCCACTCCTGCTCGAACAATTCCCGTTCGGTGACCGCCTCGACCTGCTCGGCGAGGCCGCGCCGCAAGGTTTCGCGGATCGACTGCACCGCCAGCGGCGCCGATTGGGCGATCTCGGTGGCCAGCGCGTGGGCCGCCGCGCGCACCTCGCCCTGCGGCACCAGTCGGTCCGCGAGCCCCATCGCCACCGCATCCTCGCCCGAGATTCTGCGGCCGGTGAGAAACAGCAGTGACGCCTTCTGCGCGCCGATCAGACGCGGCAAGGTATGCGACAGGCCGAAGCCCGGATGCAGGCCGAGGCGGCTGAAGTTGGCCGAAAAGCGCGCTTCCTTGCAGGTAACGCGGAAGTCGGCCGAGACCGCGACCCCCAGCCCGCCGCCCACCGCCGGCCCCTGTACCGCGGCCACCACCGGCTTTCGGGTGCGGAACATCCGCAGGGCTTCGCGGTAAAGGTGTTTCACGGGCCCGCCCCCCTCGGACGCCTTGGCGGTATCCGGCCGGTTCTTCAGATCGGCGCCGGCGCAAAACGATTTCCCCTGAGCGCACAACACGATGGCGCGGCAGTCATCGCGCCGGTCCAGCGCCTCATAGGTTTCGGCCAGCTGATGAATCATCACATTGTCGAAATGATTATCGGGCGGCCGGCGCATCTCCACCGTTGCCACGAACCCCGCGATCTCCACGCCGAGATCGGAAAAACCGAGTTTCATCAAACACTCCCTGGGCTCGCGCGCCGCTCTACCTCTTTTGTACGCGCGCCCAGGTGCCGATGGCAATTGACCGCGGTATCCTTGTGCCCGTACAAGCGCCGGCCATGACCGCCCCCGCCAGCATTACATCCGTGTTCAGCGCCGCCGCCGATACCTATGACGCGGGCGCGGAATTTCAGCGGATGATCGCCGAGAAACTGGCGTCCAAGATCAAAGCCCTGCCCCTGCCCGCGCAGCCGAAACTGCTCGAAGTCGGTTGCGGCACCGGCGTTCTGACCCGCGCATTGGCCGACCAGATCCCCGCCACGCTCAAAGCCAGCTGGACCATCACCGATATCGCCGCGCCCATGGTCGCGCGCTGCGAACGCGCCCTGGGAACCGCGTTGCCCGGCGCGCGGTTCATGGTCATGGACGGCACCGCTCCGGCGCTGGCGCCGGGCTTCGACGTCATCTGCTCCAGCATGGCCTTACAGTGGTTCGAGGATCCGGGCCGCGCCATCGGCCGGCTGTCGGCGCTGCTCAACCGCGGCGGCCACCTGGCCTTCGCGACCCTCGGCCTCAACACCTTTGAGGAATGGCAGGCGGCCTGCGCGCTTTCGGGCGTGGCCGCGCCCACACGCCGGTTCCTGTCGGCCGAGGATTTCCAGAAAGCGACCCCGCACGGCTTCAACTTCCGTGCCGAGAAGGCCGTGTTCCGCCGCACCTACGCCAATGGCTGGGAATTCCTGCGCCGCCTACGCAAGATCGGCGCCCACCGCGCCGTGCCGGAAGCCGACCCGCTGCCGGCAGGAGCCTTGCGCAAGGTGTTGCGCGCCACCGACGCGCCGTTCACCGTCAGCTACGACGTGATCTACGGCTTTATCAATCGCTGAGAACCTTCACGACTGCCTGCGTTAACAAGCCGGCATCGTCCACGGCCATGTTAAGGGCCGGCGTCAAATAGACGATATTGCCGAACGGCCTGATCCAGACTCCGGCCTCGACAAAGCGCTTCTTGAGCGCGACCAGGTCGTTGATCTTCCCGAGTTCCACCACACCGATCGCGCCCGTGACGCGCACATCCACGACGCCCGCAAGTCCGCGGCACGGCGCCAGACCGGACTCCAACTGCGCGCCGAGTGCCGTGGCCTGCGCGAGCCGCGGTTCCGATTCAAATAAGTCGAGCGAGGCGTTGGCCGCGGCGCAGGCCAGCGGATTGGCCATGAAGGTGGGGCCGTGCATCAAAGCCTTCTCCGGATCGTCGCTCAGGAACGCGTTGAACACGCGTTCGCTGGCGACCGTCGCCGCCAGCGGCAGCGTGCCGCCGGTCAGCGCCTTCGAGAGCGTCACGATATCCGGCGGCACGTCGCCGCAGGCGAACATCGCCCCGGTGCGCCCGAACCCGGTGAAGATCTCGTCGAAGATCAGCAGCAGGCCGTAGCGGTCCGCGGCGGCGCGCAGCCGCCGGAGGACGCTTGCGTCGTGGAACAGCATGCCGCCGGCACCTTGGACAAGCGGCTCGACAATGATGCCCGCGAGCTCTCCGGCATGGCGTTCGAGGGTCTGTTCGAACGCGGCGGCGCGCGCCGCATCGCGCGGCAGATCGACAATATGATGATGCGGCAGCAGTCCGGCGAACAGCTTGTGCATGCCCTCGGCGGGATCGCTCACCGACATGGCGCCGGTGGTGTCGCCGTGATAGCCGCCGGTGAAGGCGAGGAACTTGGTGCGGCCGCGTTCGCCCCGGTTGAGCCAGTATTGCGTGGCCATTTTCAAGGCCACTTCCACCGCCACCGAACCTGAGTCCGAGAAGAACACCCGCGACAGACCGCTGGGCAGCAGGTTCGCGAGCCGCGCCGCGAGGCGCAAGGCCGGCTCATGGACAAGCCCACCGAACATGACATGCGGCATCAACGTGAGTTGGCGCTCCACCGCCGCGCGGATCGCCGGATGGTTATAGCCGTGGCACGCGGTCCACCAGGACGCGATGCCGTCCACCAGCACGCGTCCGTCCGCGAGGTGGATACGCGACCCCTCGGTACGCGCCACCGGCAAGGGCGGCGGCGTTGTCTGCATTTGGGTGTAGGGCAGCCAGATATGGGCGTAGCCCTCGTCGAGCCATGCCGGCATCCTGGGATTCATTCTTTGTCGCGTTTTCGACACCGAACCGGTTTCCACTTCGGTGGAAAACGCTTCAGGCCATCGGTCGCAGGCCGAGCCGGTCCATCAGGCGGCGATCCGCGTCCTGGTCCGGATTGGCCGTGGTGAGCAATTTAGGCCCATAAAAGATCGAGTTGGCGCCGGCCACGAAACACAGGGTCTGGGTTTCGTCGCTCATATGCTCGCGGCCCGCCGACAGGCGCACCATCGACTTGGGCATGCAGATGCGCGCGGTCGCAATGGTGCGCACGAATTCGATCGGGTCCAGGGCATCACTGCCGCCGGTCGGAGTGCCGTCCACCTTCATCAGCATGTTGATCGGCACGCTCTCCGGGTGGGCCGGCAGGGTCGCGAGGGTGTGGATCATGCCGACCCGGTCGTTGGCGTCCTCGCCCATGCCGACGATCCCGCCGCAGCAGACGTTGATGCCGGCATCGCGCACATGGGCGAGCGTGTCGAGGCGGTCGCTATAGGTGCGGGTGGTGATGACCTTGCCGTAGTACTCGGGCGAGGTATCGATGTTGTGGTTGTAGTAATCGAGGCCGGAGTTCTTGAGCTGCGCGGCCTGTTCGGCGGTCAGCATGCCGAGGGTCGCGCAGGATTCCATGCCGAGCGCCTTCACGCCTTCGACCATGGCGCAGACCGCGTCCAGATCCTTGCCCTTGGGCGAACGCCAGGCGGCGCCCATGCAGAAACGGGTGGCGCCCGCCGCCTTGGCCGCCCGCGCTTCGGTCAGCACGGCTTCCACGTCCATGAGCTTGGAGGCCTTGAGGCCGGTCTCGTTATGGACGCTCTGCGAGCAATAGCCGCAATCCTCGGGGCAACCGCCGGTCTTGATGGAAAGCAGGGTCGAAACCTGCACTTCGGTCGGGTCGAAATACATCCGGTGCACGGTCTGGGCCTGGAACAACAGGTCCGGCATGGCCTGGGTGAAGACCTGGGCGACCTCGGCGCGGGTCCAATCGTGACGCACGGTTCCCAGCGCATTGCTGGAGAGAGCGCTGGCGCGGGGACGGGCTTCTACCGCAATGGACATGGAGAGGTGCTTTCCCATAAGAAAATGTCGGGCCGTGGGCGTAACATACCCCCTTCCCGCGCACAAAGCGAAAGTCCATGCCGAGAGCCGATTCGCCCTATAATTCAGATGTTTACGGCCTGGACGCGATGGCCCAGGCGAAGCTCGCGGCGCTCGCGGCCAAGGCGCTTTTGCGCACGCCGGTCGAGACCGCCCGCGACGGCGTCTGGGTGGAGCGCGGCGGCAAGCGGCTGTTGTCCTTCTCCTGCAACGACTACCTCGACCTCAGCCATCATCCGGCGGTGAAGCAGGCCGCCATGGACGCCATCCAGCGCTATGGCGTGGGCGCGGGCGCCTCGCGGCTGGTGACCGGCAATCATCCGCTGTACGCCGCGCTCGAGGCCAGGCTCGCGGCCCTCAAGGGTACCGAAGCCGCCATGGTGTTCGGCTCGGGCTATCTCGCCAATGTCGGCATCATCGCCACGCTGATCGGCGCCAACGATGTGGTGTTCGTGGACGAGCTTGCCCACAACTGCATCCTGGCGGGCGCGGCCATGAGCGGCGCGGCCGCGCATACCTTCCGCCACAACGACTGCGGCCACCTCGCGGACCTTCTGAAAGCTGAGCGCGGCAAGCACCGCCACGCATTGATCGCCACCGACGGCGTGTTCTCCATGGACGGCGACCTGGCGCCCTTGCCGGCGCTCGCCGCGTTAGGCGATGCGCACGACGCCTGGCTGCTGGCGGACGATGCCCACGGCGTCGGCGTGGTTGGCGGCGGACGCGGCTCCAGCTTTGCCTTCACGCCGCCCCCGCGTGTCCCCTTGCAGATGGGCACCCTCTCCAAGGCCGTGGGCGGCTATGGCGGCTATCTCTGCGCCTCGAAACCGGTGATCGACCTTCTCAAGAGCCGCGCCGCCAGCTTCGTCTATTCCACCGGCCTGCCGCCCGCGACCGTGGCCGCCGCCAGCGCCGCACTCGACATTATCGCGCACGCCCCCGCGGCCGTCGCCAAGCCGCTCGCCAAGGCGCGGCTGTTCACCACGGCGCTGGCGCTGGCCGCGGCCCAGACCGCCGGCGTGCCCGTGGTGCTGGGCGACATCCAGAAAGCGCTGGCCGCCGCGGCGCTGCTGGAGAGCGAGGGCTTCCTCGTGGCCGCGATCCGGCCGCCCACGGTGCCCCAGAACACCGCGCGCCTGCGCGTCACCTTCTCCGCCGCCCATGACGACGCCGACATCCTGCGCCTGGCGGACGTCATCAAGACCCGCGTTCTTTCCGCATGAGCGCCTATTTCATCACCGGCGCCGGCACCGATGTCGGCAAGACTTTCGTCGCCTGCGGCCTGGTGCGAGCGCTGAGCGCGCGCGCGATCGAGGCGGTCGCCCGCGGCTTCGACGCCGGCGCCCCCGCCGCCAGCGACGCCGGACAGCTGCTCGCCG
>JAIBCD010000169.1 GCA_019694335.1 Rhodospirillaceae bacterium
CGCGATGGCGGCCGCGATCTGCTCGTGGTCATCCTTGGCCGAGGTCTGGCAGGCGCGGCGCCGGAGTTCGGCGGCGCCGCGGGTCATGGCGATGCAGGCCTGGATCTGCGGCGCGAACATCTCCACCAGCTTGACCCAATAGGGATTGCCCGTGGCCCTGGCGACGGCGAGATGGAACGCGAGGTCCTCCTGCACGCCGCTGCCGCCGCCGGCGACCGCGGTGTCGATCGCGGCCAGCGCGCGCTGGATGTCCTCGAGCTGCGGGCCAGTGCGCCGCTCGGCGGCCATGCCGGCGATTTCCACGTCGATGCCCTTGCGCACTTCGATCATCTGGACCAGCTGTTGCAGCGAGGCCAGCGCGCTGTTGGTGAAGCCGGCCGCGGGGCCGGGCTCGCGCACGAACGCGCCGCTGCCCTGGCGGGTCTCGACCACGCCCTGGGCCTTCAAGGCCACGATCGCCTCGCGGACCACGGTGCGGCTGACGCCGAAACTCTGGGACAGGGCGTGTTCGGTGGGCAGGCGCGCGCCTGGAAGCAGGCCGCCTTCCTGGATGCGCGCGAGCAAGGCGGCGGATACGCGGCTTGAGAGGTTCTTGCCGTTTTCAGGCGACGCGTCGCCTAAAACGATGCGGGTTGCAGCCACAGGAATCTCCCAGTTGGGGCCTCACCGACTCCTAGACGCGCTATGATAGCAGATTTCGCCATATCCACCCATGTGTCGCGCGGCCGCGGTGTGACAACCGCGCGACAGGAGGGGGGCTAATACTTGTTCACGATATCGACGATATCGACCGGTCCGCTTTTGATGTCGATGCGGGCGTCCGCCGCCGGCATGGGGTACTTCAGGCCGGTGGCGCAGTTGAACAGGATCACCTTATCGCTAGGCGATATCATTCCGCGATCCGCGGCGGTGCGGTACGCGACATACGTCGCCGCGCCTTCGGGGCTGAGCAGGAACCCGTCGCGCTGGGCGACGTGGGTGACGGCCTTCAGGATGTCGGCATCGTCCACCGCGAGTGCGAATCCTTTGCTTTCGCGGATGGCGTTGAGCATCAGGAAATCGCCGATGGCCGCCGGCACGCGGATCCCCGAGGCCACGGTATGGGCGTTCTCCCACGGTTCGGCATGGGTGGCGCCCCGGTCGTAGGCGCGCACGATCGGCGCGCAGGTGCTGGCCTGCACCGCCACCAGGCGCGGCAGCTTGCCGGAGATCCAGCCCAGTTCCAGCAATTCCTGCCAGGCTTTCCACATGCCGATCAGGCCGGTGCCGCCGCCGGTGGGATAGAACACCACGTCGGGCAGCGACCAGTTGAACTGTGCCGCCAGTTCCAGGCCCATGGTCTTCTTGCCCTCGATCCGGTAGGGCTCCTTCAGCGTCGAGACGTCGAACCAGCCCAGCGGTTCCTTGCCGGCGACGATCATCTTGCCGGCTTCGTTGATCAGGCCGTTGAAGCGCCAGACCTTGGCGCCCTGCAGCGCGATCTCGCGCACGTTCACTTCCGGGGTGTCTTCCGGGCAGAAGCAATAGCTCTCCATGCCGACATGCGAGGCATAGGCGGCCATGGCGGCGCCTGCGTTCCCATTCGTGGGGATGACCACGCGCTTGATGCCGAACGCGTTCGCCATCGACACCGCCATCACCAGGCCGCGCGCCTTGAACGAGCCGGTCGGCAGGCGGCCTTCGTCCTTCACCATGGGCGCCGTGAACCCCTTCGGGCGGCTGGCTTCCGACAACGCCACCAGCGGCGTTTCGATTTCGCCCAAGCTGATGATGTCCTCGGGCTTCTTGAGCGGCAGCAGTTCGTGCCAGCGCCACATATCGGCCGGACGGGCCAGCATGTCCTCGCGCTTCACCTCTTTCTTGAGCGCGGCGAGGTCGTAACGGGCGAGCAGGGGCTTGCCGGCCTTGGACAGGTTTTGCGGCACGTTGATGTCGTGACGTTCGCCGGTCACGCTGCATTCAAGATGGGTCGCGTAGGTGTACCGCTTGGTCATATCCGCCTCGGCTGTCCTAAAGGGAGGCGGATGGTAGCCGCGCGCCGGAACGGCGTGAAGGTGAATCCGGAGCGCACCCGGGAAAAGTGGACACGGCCATGAATTTAGGTCCGAAGGCCGGCTGATTTCGGATCGCGCATGTCCGCGTGGGCCGTCCGGGCGCGCGGCAAAAAATTAACCCGAGCAGACCTGCGTTATCAGCCACTCGCCGATGCCCGCCAGGGGCAGGGCGCGGTCGGCCAGCCCCCGGGCGATGGCCGCGCCCGGCATGCCGAACACCACCGACGAGGCCTCGTCCTGCGCGGCGATGCGCCCACCGGCTTTCTTGATGTCCGCCAGCCCCGCGACCCCGTCCTGGCCCATGCCGGTGAGGATCAGGGACAGCGCCGCCGGCCCCAGCACCTTGGCCACCGATTGGAACGTGAACGTCGCCGATGGCCGGAAGCCATCGATCGGCGCGCTGTGATTGAGCCGCGCCCGCAAGTGCGCATCGACGCCAAGGTGAACGTCGTCCGGGGCGAGATAGACACGCGACGGCTGCAAGGCCTCGCCTTCCTGGGCCACTTTCACCTGCAAGGGGCAACTGCTGTTCAGCCACGACGCGAAGCCTGTTACGAAGCCCTTGGCGATATGCTGTACGACGATAATCGGCACCGGGAATTGCCCCGGCAGGTCGGCGAACACCCGCGCCAGCGCCGCGGGTCCGCCGGTGGACGCGGCGATCGCCACCAGGCGTATGCGCGGGGACCGCGCGGCTTGCGCCTGCGGTTGGGCAGCCGGCGTGCGCGGCGCGAAGTGCCGCACCACCTTGACCCCGGCCATGGCCTTGACCGTGCTGGTCACGCGCGCGCAGGCCGCCTGGAAATCGCCTGCACCCAGTGCCGGTTTGTCGAGCAGCGCCAACGCGCCGACCCGCAAGGCCTCCATGGACACCTTTACGTCGTTCACGTCGAGGCCGGCGGTGACGATGATGATCGGCGTCGGCGCCTCGATCATGATCTGCTTGGTGGCCTCGAAGCCGTTCATCACCGGCATGTGAAGGTCCATGGTGACGAGGTCGGGCCTCAGGCACTTGGTCAGTTCGACCGCCTCGCGGCCGTCCTTGGCCATGCCGATCACTTCGATCCCAGGGTTGGCGGACAGCATCGCGGCCAGCAGCTCGCGCGCGGTCACCGAATCATCGGCGATCAACACCCGGATCATATCAGCCGCTCGATGGCTTGCAGCAGGTTGGTCTGATCGAAGGTGCTCTTGGGCAGGTAGGCGTCGGCGCCGGCGCCGAGGCCGCGCATGCGGTCCTTCTCGCTCTCCAGCGCCGTCACCAGAATCACCGGCACTTCGCGCAGGCGCTTGGAGCCGCGGATCGCCTCGGTGAGCGCGAAGCCATCCATCTTGGGCATTTCGACGTCGCTGACCACCAGGTCGGCGCCCTTTTCCTGCAGCAGCTGCCAGGCGTTCATGCCGTCGGGGGCGTCGATCACCTCGTAACCGCTGGCCTCCAGGATGCTTTTCACCAGGGTGCGCGTGGTCACGGAATCGTCGGCCACCAGCAGGCGTTTTTTCGCGGCGGCCGGACCGAGCGAGAACGACTGGGCGAGCACCGGCATGGGCGCGCGGCCCAGCGCGGTGCGCAGAAGGTCGGCCGCGTTCAGGATCAGCGCGATCTTGCCGTCGGCGAGGATGGCGGCGCCGGCCACGCCGGTGACGCGGGGAAGGCGCGGCCCCAGGTCCTTCACCATGACTTCCTGTTCGGCCATGAGCTGTTCGACCACGACGCCGATCCGTTCGGTGCCGTGCCTGATCACGATCACCGGCAGTTTACCCGCTTCGGATACCGCGCCGGGCAACCCGAGCAGATCCGCGAGGCGATAGAGCGGCAGCGGGCCGTCCTCCAGGCTGATGGCGTCGCGGCCTTCCAGAGTGCGCAGGTCGTCAGGGCTCACGCGCTTCAGGCCGAGTACGGCGCTGCTGTCGAAGGCGTGGGTAAGCCCGCCGGCGGAGACCAGGAGGGCGTGCAGGCGCGTCAGGGTCAGCGGCACGGTCAGGGTGAAGCGCGTGCCTTTGCCTTTTTCGAAGGCGATGTCCACGGTACCGCGCTGGGATTCCAGGACGGTCTTGACCACGTCCAGTCCCACGCCGCGTCCCGAGATGTCGCTGACGGTCTTGGCGGTCGAGAACCCGTGCGCGAAGGCTAGGCGCGCCGCGCCGGCGTCGTCGTCCGGCACCGGCAATCCCATGGCGGCGGCCTTGGCACGTATGGCCTGGAGATCGAAGCCGCGTCCGTCGTCGGCGATGGTGATCTCCACCATGCCCCGGCGCAACGCGGCCGATACCATCAGCCGGCCGCGCGCGGGCTTGCCGGCCGCGGCGCGTTCGCTGGCGGATTCCAGGCCATGATCGACGGCGTTGCGAATCAGGTGGAGCAGGGGATCCTTGATGGCCGCGACCACCTGGCGGTCGATCTCGATCTTGCCGCCCTCGAGGGAAAAATCCACGTCCTTGCCCACGGCGCGCGCAAGATCGCGCACGACGCGGTCGAAGCCGGCGGTGGCCTCTGCGAACGGGATGGTGCGCGCGCCCAGGACTTCGCGGTCGAGCGGAACCGCGATCTGGTCGAGAGCCTTGCGGTCGGCCGCGAGCACCGCACCCAGTTGTTCCAGGCTGCGCGTCAGCCACTGGGTGTTCTCCTTGCCCATGTCGACGGCGCGGGCCGCCAGCTCGATGGCGTCGTTGGCCTCGCCGTCGCGCCGCGCGGCGCCGATGGATTTCTCCAGGCCGCGCCACTCGTTTTTCCAATGCTCCGCGACGTTCAGCAGCCGGCCGATGTCCTGATTGCGGACGCCCGCGCGCCCTTGGGCGACCCGGAGTTCGCCGCCGAGGGCGATCAACCGGTCCAGGCGGCGGGTCGAGACACGGACCGTGGTGTCGTCCTGCGCCGCGCCGATGCGCGGCGCCGGCGGGGGCGGCGCGATGACCGCGGCCGGGACGGGCGCTGGAGCCGGG
>JAIBCD010000170.1 GCA_019694335.1 Rhodospirillaceae bacterium
CGACCTCCAGCTTGGAGCCCAGCACCGCCGCGTAGCAGTTGGGCGCGCAACTGGTGATCGCGCCCATCATCAGGTATTGCGCCGAACCGGAGGTCGGCATCACCGCCGGGGCGCCGACCACGTAGAGTGCCGGCACGGTGCCGCGCAGGTCGATGGTGTCGAGGTAGGTGGCCGTCGCCTGGCCGTTGGTGAGGTAGGTCGTCGTGCGGTTGGCGAAGCCGTTGGTCCACTCTCCCCAGGCGATGACGCCATCGTTGCCCTTGGCCACCCCGTCCACCAGCGTGGTCGTCACCGTCGCGGTGCCGCCGCCGGTAAGGGCGATGTTCTCGGCGCGCCCGCCGGGAATGACCTCGGCCGAGCCGCTGGAGTAGCTGACGGCGGTCGTGTACGTGGTAGGGTCGTTGAAATACCCCTCCGTCATCGAGTACGAATACGCGGTCAGGCCGCCGGTCGCGTTGAGGGTGGCCGAGGAGTTGTAGTCGTAGGTGGCGCACGGCCCTTCGCAGAAATAGGTCGACTTGTAGGGACCAAATGCCTGGGAAGCGAGGTTGATCGGGTCGAACGAGGCGATCCCGGCACCCGGCACCTCGCCCGTCAGCAAGGGCTGGAACGAGATCGGGGCGGCATCCTGCACCACGTTGGTCTGGATGGCGATCTGCGTCGGGGTCGAACCGGACGGGGGCAGGAAAGGCTTCTCGTCGGTGGTCTGCGGCGCCGAGGTCTGGCTGCTCACCGACACGCTCTTGCCGCCCGGAACGACCGACGTGCCGGACTGGTTGGCCACCGAGATCGCGCCGCCGGCGACGAACGCGGTGATGCTGCCGTCGGCGTTGTAGCTCACTGTGAATTCGGTGCCGCGGATGCCCACCGTCGCGGTGGAGGTCTGCAGCTTGTAGCCGTCGCGGTTGGTCTTGCCGATCAGGCCGGTGATGGTGCGCATGCCGCCCTTGATGAGGTTCATCAGGGCGCTTTCGTTCTGCGTGCTGCGGCCTTCGAAGACGTAGTTCTCGACCTTGAACTCGGTCTGCGGCTGCAGGGACACGAAGGCGCCGTCGGTGAAGCGCATCTGCGCGCGGCCTTCCTGCGTGTTCACCGTCTCGCCGACGCGGATCTCGGAGCCGCGCGAGACCGGGCGGGTGGCGCCCCCGGGCGCGACCGCTGTCACGTTGCCGGTGGCGAAATCGACGCGGGCCACGGCAGGCTGCTGCGCGAAGGCGTGGACGGGGAACGCGGCCGACAGTGCCACGACCATCAGGCGTTTGGGAAAATCGAGTTCGTTGGGCATGTCTGCCTCCGTTACAGCATCAACCAGCGGACCTGCGCGCAGGCCTTTTGCCCATGCATCCGGCGTGACGCGTCAAATCAGTCTAGTGGCAAGGTTTGTTGCAAGACAAGCGAAAAAGTCACGTACCGACGGCTTGCAAGAAAGGTTTGCGATCAGCGGAAGTCGTAGCGCACCGTGGCCTGGATCATGTTGCGCCGGTATGCGCTGGCAATGACATTGGAATGATTCTCGGAAACCGTCCAGGCCGGGTTGATGCTCCAGTTCTTGGCGAACGTGTAGCTTCCGCCGACACGCAGATTCCACTCCCGGTCGAGGCGATTGAAGGGGAACAGCAGCAGGTTCACGCCCGATCCCGGCGGGCCGTAGTGCCGATCCTCGTAGGACACGTTGGCGTAGGCGGTGATCGACGGGGAAATCGTCACCTGGCCGCCGACGCGGACGCCGAACAGCTTCTGGCCGAATTCCGGATAGCTGTTCTGCATCAGCTTTTCCTCGCCCCCGTAGGCGCCGACGTAGACGGTGGGCTGGAAGCGGACGTCGAAGGCGTTCGCCCACGCGAAACCGATCACGTTGCGATAGGCGTTGCGATCGGTCTGGGCCGGCACGCCGGCTGCCGGCACGGTGCTCGGGTTGTTCGGGTAGGTCAGGCGGCTGGTCTGCCCGTAGACCACGACCTGCTGGGTCCCCGAAAGCGCGTAACGCCACTGCAGCAGGCCGCCCACCGCGTTGCGGAAGCGCGCTTCGTCGACGTCGAACACCTGGGCCTGCAGCGCCGCGGAAAACTCGTGATTGCCGGTCAGATAGGCCAGCCCGATGTTGCCGTCCATCGAACCGGTATCGGCGCGGTCGACGATGGCGTTGTAGCGCCGCGCCACGTTGGCGCCGCCGGACAGGGTCCAGCTGTCGGTGAGCAGTTTCCGGCCGCTGAAACCGGCCGCCAGGGTGGTGAACGAATCCGAGCGCGCCCCGCCGGTGAAGGAGAAGGCGGGGAAGTTGGGAATCGCGAATCCGGACACGCCCGATGCGGTGTTGGCGTTCGAATCGTGCCCCAGGCCCAGCTCGATGTAGCCGGTCATGCCGGAGCGGGCGGCCGCCTGCCGCTGATCCAGTGCGCTCAGGAAGCGATCGATGGTCGCGATCACCTCGGTGGGCGGCTTGGCGGCCTTGACGGCCTCGAACTCGGCGCGCGCGGTGCGGTTCTCGCCCATCAGGAAATAGGCACGCGCGATCTCGGCGCGCGCCTGCGGATGGTCGGGGCGCACCGCCAGCACCCGCTCGAAGGCGAAGACGGCGCGGGTGAATTCGCCCGCGTCGGTGGCGGCCAGACCCAGCAGGTAGTCGAATTCCGGGTCGCCGGCGCGTTCCTGCTCCAGCGGGGAGAGCAGTTCGAAGGCGCCGCGGCCCTGGCCACGCTGGGTGTCGATCATGCGCTTGGCCTGGGTCAGCGTGGCGTCCTGCGCGAATGCGGCAGGCGCTCCCAGCGTCGCGAGGACGAGGGCCGCGATGGCGGTGCGGGTGAACGAGGGCATCTTCATGGCGCGCGGATATCCGACGGATGGCGGCCGGATACTGGAAATGGATTAAATAGTGTACATAACTCTTTGTTGCGAAAGAGCAAATTAGCTTAGATTCCGCTCCGGGCGTCACTTTTTCGCAACAAGCTGCTATTCTCCCACGTTGAAAGCCAAGCGCCCAGTCCATGGAGCCCAAACCCAAGCGACGAACCCGCGAGCGCATCCTCGAGCTGTCGCACCGCCTGTTCAACGATTTCGGCGAACCCAATGTCACCACCAGCATGATCGGTGACGAAATGAACATCTCGCCGGGCAACCTGTACTACCACTTCCGCAACAAGGACGAGATCGTCAACGCGCTGTTCGTCGATTTCGAACGCGAGATCGACACCCTGCTGGCGGCCCCGGTGGCGCGGCGGGTCGGCGTCGAGGACGCGTGGCTGTTCCTGCACCTGGTGTTCGAACTGATCTGGAAGTACCGCTTCATCTATCGCGATCTCAATGACCTCCTGTCGCGCAACCGGCTGGTCGAAACCCACTTCCGCCGCATTCTTGAAGACAGTACCGCCGTGGCCCTGCAGGTGGCCACCGGGTTGCGCGAGGCCGGCGAGCTTTCCGCGGGCGACGCCGAACTGAAGGCGCTGGCGACCAACCTGGTCGTCGTCGCCACCTACTGGCTGAGCTTCGAGTACGTGCGCAATCCCCGCAAGCCCATCGACGGCGCGGCCATGGGGCGCGGCGTGTACCATGCGATGAGCCTGGTGGCCCCCTACTTTTCAGGCCCGGCGCGCGCGCTGTTCGAGCGCCTGGCGCACGAATACCTCGCGGCGCCCTGACTCCCGGGGGTCGCCACCCGCTGCGTCCTTGATTCCACTACCGGAGACGAACATGGCGAAAAAGAGCGCCTGGACCCCCTTCCCGCATGCCGACAAGGCCTACGCCTACACCGCGGCCACCCTCAAGAAGGCCTGGGCCCGCCTGCACCGCGGGGATTGCGAACCGTATCCGGACGATGCCGCCGTGGTGGAGGCCTGGATCGCCTATCACGCCGGGGATTTCGAGCGCGCCGTCGAACTCGGGCGCGCCGCCGGCGGGGCCGGCGACAACGCGGCCGACAAGGCCCAGTGCATCTACGCGAACTACCTGGAAAAGAACGACAAGCGCAGGATCGAACTGTTCCAGGAGGTGGCTGAGCGCTGCGAGGCGCGCCAGGCGAAGAGCGCCAAGGACGCCAACGCGTTCTATCTGCACGCCTACGCGCTGGGGCGCTACGCGCAGGGCATTTCCATCGTCAAGGCCCTCAAGGACGGCATCGGCGACAAGGTGAAGAATTCCCTGGCCACCGCGATCAGGCTGGCCCCCAAGCACGCCGACGCGCACATCGGCCTGGGCACCTACCATGCCGAGATCATCGACAAGGTCGGCGCCATGATCGGCGGACTCACCTACGGCGCCAAGAAGGAAACCGGCCAGGAGATGTTCGAGAAGGCCCTCAAGCTCAATCCCGACTCGGCGATCGCGCGCATGGAAATGGCCAACGGGCTGGTGATGATGTTCGGCAAGGCGAAGATGGCCCAAGCCGAGAAACTCTACGCCGAGGCGGCCGCGATCAAGCCGGCCGACGCGATGGAGCGCCTCGATGTCGAGGCGGCGAAAGAGGAAATCGAGGACTAGGGGTCGCGCGTTGCGCGGCGTGCCGGTGCCGTCAGCCGAGCAACCGGCCGCGCCGCGTCGGCACTGGCGGCAGCCCGGCGGTGTGGCGCATCCAGTCGCCGCCGGCGATCACCCGGTTCAGGGCCAGCCGAGCGGGGTTGGCCACGTAGACCTGGCAGGCGAGCCGCATGCCGTCGTCGCAGTCCACCGGCGCGACGATGCGGAAGTATTCGCCGTCCGGATTGGCCGCGTCGACCACCTCCTCGAGCGCGTCGAGACGCGTCCAGCCTTCGTCAGGGATGGCATAGACCTCGCCGCGCACGAAGCCTGCCACCGGGTCGAACAGCATCGCCGGATAGGTGCCCAGATCGAACAGGCTGCCGCGCATGCGGCCGGCGCCCAGGGGGCGGGCCGCCGGCACCAGCCGGGCGATGTCGTTGATGCCGCCGGCGCGCAGGGTGCCGTAGACGAACAGGCGCTGGTCCGGCTCGCTCACGCCGCGGCA
>JAIBCD010000171.1 GCA_019694335.1 Rhodospirillaceae bacterium
AGAGGCGCAACGGCAAGGAAACCGGGGTGATCTCAGGCGGTGGAGGATTGGGCGTGGTCATGCCATCATCATGACGGCTCAAAGCCGCCGCCGCTACCCTGGTTGTAAGTATCTCCAATGTCGAATCCCAATCCCCACCCCACCGTCGGCGTTGGCGTGGTCGTGCTCAAGGGCGACGACGTGCTGTTGATCCGGCGCGGCCGCCCGCCCAAGCAGGGCGAATGGAGCATCCCCGGCGGACGCCAGGAATTCGGCGAGACCGTGCGCGCCTGCGCCTTGCGCGAAGTGCTGGAGGAAACCGGGATAACGGCCGGGAATCTCGCGCTGATCGATGTCGTGGACCTGATCCGGCCGGCCACATCTGCTTCAAGTGCGGGGCATTGGACGCTGGTGGATTTCGCCGCCGATTGGGTGTCGGGCGAACCCACGGCCGGCGACGACGCGGCGGACGCCCGTTGGGTCAAATGCAGCGACATCGAGAGCCTGGGCTTGTGGCGTGAGACCGTTCGTATTATCCGGGCCGCGATGGATATGAAGACACACCCCAAGAGCCGGGCATGATCGACATCGCCTGGATTCCCACCCAAAAGCCCCTGTTCGCGGTGCGCGTCTGCATCAACAAGCGGCTCAACACCGACCGGCTGCCGTCCTGCGGCGGCCGCGGCAGCCGGGGCCTCGCCGACCTTCTGGAACGGCGCGTCCTGGCCGAAGGTATTCCCGCCGAGATCATTCGCGGGCCGTGCATGAACAACTGCCTGATCGGCCCCAACCTGAAGATCCAGGGCGCGGAATTCTTCAACCTTCGGGACGATATCTCGGACGCGAACATCGAGAAGATCATGGACGCCATCAAGGCCGAGGCCGAACGGCGCAAGGCGCTCGCGCCGGAAACGCCGTGACCGTCCTGCTGATCGTGTCCGGCGTGGGAGTCGTCGTGATTCTCGGCGCCGCTTTCGCCTTCCCATGTCCGGCCTGCCGCAAACGGCGCGAACGCCTCCGCGCGGCCTACGCCGGCTGGAAAGCCCGCCAGAAAAACTAGTGGAGCATCTGCAGAAGCGGCTGCGCCATATGCAGCGCGCGGTCGTGAATGTACGGCCACTGGGCGTAGGGCCAGATGAACGCCCGTATCATGCCGTTCGCCATCGGGACATTTTCATAGAGATCCTTCACGAAGAACCCCAGTCCCGAGATGCAATAGAACGCCTGAATGACCGCGAATTTTCCCATGGCCTACCCCCCGGTCCACCATTCACGGGAATGTTAGCCCGGCGGCCGGAAAACGCCAGCGGGTTATGAGCAGGAGACCGTTCGCCGGCCATGGGGATCGGACGGGATCGACGTGCAGAAGCGGGCCGGAGTTCCACCGGCCGCGGGTTTCAACCCGCGGCCCGCAGACTACGGACGCGGCGGCGCGCCGAACCCTTGCAGTCCGGCCGGCATCCCGCCGGGCATCCCTTGCGGCGCGGATTGCTGCGCGGCCTTGGGGTCGGGCTTTTTCGTGATGTCGCTCATGGACTTGGTGAGGGCGACAATGGCGTATTGCGGCACCTGGTAAACCCAGCCGTCGGTGCGCGCCGCCAGATCGGCGATCTGCTTGGCGGCCTCGGGTTTGTCCGCCGCCCCGTCTTTAGTGGCAGGCGGCGTGGTCTTCAGGCGCACCCAGTATTTTCCATCGGCATCGAAGTTATCCAGGGTGATCTGGAAGCCATCCACGCCTTCGAACACGGCGGTGGTGGTCTTGTCCTTCGGGAAGGTGACCTTGGAGGCCTCCGCCACGTCGTCGAGCTTCAGGGTATCGAGCAGCTTCGCGTAATCCTCGGCGGTCGAGGGCGTCACCATCTCCATGCCCTTGGGCATGTTTTCAAGGATGAAGCCGTTCGGCCCCTTGGCGACGACGATCTTCTCGCCGTTGGCATGGGTGACTGTCACGCGCTTGATGGCGGTGTCCTTGATGTCGGCGATTTCGGGCTTCAGCCAGTCGTGGGCGGCGGAACCGACCGTGAGTTCGCCGAGCGCGAGCCAGGTCTGCGGGTCGTTGGGGAAACGCACATAGGTGCCGCCTTCCCGGCCGCCGAGCGTGAACTTGCGCTTGCCGACGATCAGGTCGGCGAACGCCTTGCCGCCGGCGTCGAGCAGGGTCAGCTCCGTCGCCTGCCCGCCCTTGACGTTCGGGTCGCCAAGGTCGAGGCGGTCATAGCGGTCCGCCATCTTGGTCTTGGCCTCGAGCTTGGTGAGGCGCGCGAGGCGCACGGCCACCGCCTGCACCTTCTCAACGTCCACCGGATAGCCGCCGCGTTCGCGCATGCGGAAGATCTTGGCCTTGTCGTCCCAGTCGATGGTCATGGTCTCGCCGCCATGCTTGATGACCAGGGACCGGAGCTTGTCGATGTCGTTCACCAGCTTCGGGAACAGGACCTGGCCGGCCTGGTCGGCCGCTTCCAGGCGCGGCTGGCCGCGGGTGGCAACGACCGCGAGGATCACCGCGAGGAGCGCCAGAGCGCCGAGAATGCCGAGAGTCTTGTTGGTCATGGTGCTCTCCTCACGCCTGCGCCGCGGTTTCGGCGGCGGCCGCGGCCTTGCGGCGGCGGCTGCGCACGGCGGCGGCGATGATCAGGATCAGCCCGAACAGCACCGGCACCGCGCCGATATTGATGAACTTCACCACCGTCTCGAGGGTGTCGATATTGCGCCGGAGCGCGCCCTGCACATCGCGCAGTTCGCGGCGGGTCGCCAGCAGGTCGGAACGGTAATTCTCGATGGTGGCCTTGTCGGCGTCGGACAGGACCAGGGCGCCGTTGGCGTCTTTCTGGCCCTGCATGGCGTCGACCTTCTTCTGCAGTTCGTCGAGACGGCTGGTGAGCGCCTGTTCCTTCTGGCGGTACTGCTGCTCGGCGTCGCGGCGGATCTCGTCCACCAGCAGGAACGGACGGCTCTGCGTGCCGCGCCCGCGCAAGGACGACAGCGCCGGCGACCCGGTCAGGTTCTCGAGCGCGTTGGCGACGAAGTTGCCGTTGTCGGCGGTGGGCGTGACCACCTGCTGGCCGAAGAAGTTCTGCCCTTCGGTCCAGAAGCGGTCGGTGAGGATGTCGGTATCGGCGACCACCACCACCTGCAGTGGCTGCTTGGAGTCCTTGATGAAGGCGCCGCCCTTGGCCCCATCTTTACCGGCGGGCGGAGCATCGAAGGCGCTCTTGGCCGGACCGGTGATGCGCAGGGCGATCACTTCCGGATGACCTTCCGGCTTGAAATCGCGGAACAGCGAGACCACGTCCGGCATGCCCATGACCTTGTCCTGGTCGATGCGCATGGATTTGGGTCCGGTGGAGATCAGCGGCGTCACCGTCGTGGTGGCCCCTTGCACCTTTTCCAGGGCGCCCGGCGTGCCGAGGTTGATCTGGCGCAGGTCGCCGGTGATGGCGTCGCTGTGGTCGAGGTTGCCGGCGCGCAGCTGCATCCAGGCCACGTAGTCGGCAACCACGGGGCGCGGCCCCTGCCCCATGTTGACGCGCATGGCGGCGTCGAGGTCGCCCAGCACCTTGTTCGGCACCAGCTGCACCCCCCAAGCCTTCATCAGCTTGGAGATGCCGGTGAAGTCGGGCGGTCCCTGCGGCCCCATCATCCCGCCGGCCTCGGCGTTGGGATCGACGAAGGCCAGCACCTTGCCGCCGTTCATGACAAACTGATCGATCGCGTAGGTGGTTTCGTTGGACAGGTTGGACGGCTGCACCAGCATCAGGAGATTGATGCCCTTGGGGATCTCCTTGGCGTCGATCTCGATCTGCGTGATGTCGAAGAAGTCCTTCAGCTGGCTCATGATCGCCCAAGGCGGCGTGCCCTGCCCGCCGCCGGCGAACGGATTGCCGCCGCCCGGCATGCCCATCACCGGCAGGGTCGAGATCAAACCGACCTTGGGCTGGTTGGGCTGCGACAGGCTGTAAATGAGCTTGGTCAGGTCGTATTCCAGGAACTGTTCCCGGTCCAGGTTGAAGAACGGAATCACCTGCTGGTCGTCGGTGGAGTTGGTCGCCGCCAGGCCGAAGTAGCCCACTTCGCCGCCGGCGCCGAGCGGCACGCCCTGCAGGCCGAAGCCGACCGCGCGGTCTTCCACGTCGGAGAACGGCAGCGGGTTGTAGTACTCGACCTTGAGCTTGCCGTTGGCGAGCTTGGCGTATTGCTGCAGCAGGTCGCGGACACGCTGGTAGAACACCGCGTGGCGCGGGCTGGCTTCGGCGATCGAGCTCGAGAAATACACCCGCACGATGATCGGCTCGGCGATATGCTCGAACACCGGCTTGATCTGATCCGAGGTCGAGTAGGCCTTGCCCGCCGTCAGGTCGAGGCGCGCGGTATTGAGCCAGGCGCCCGACACCATGTTCACGGCGACGAACAGGATAACGGCCAGGACAAGGCCGGCGGCCGCGGCGGTCTTTGCGTTGAGTTTGCTCATGGTGCTGACCTCAGGCCGCTTTGCGGGAGTCGACCGCGATCACGGCGGCGAACAGCCAGAACGCCATGGTCGAGGCGAAGAACACGATGTCGCGCAGGTCGATCACGCCGCGCGTGAGGGAGTCGAACCGCGACAGGAAACTGAAGGAAGTCAGGGTCTCCACCAGGCTTTCCGGTGCGATGCCGCGCAGGAAGTTGGCGACCGTGTCGAGGCCGCTCATGGTGAAGATGAAGCACACCATCGCGCCCGCGATGAAGGCGATGATCTGATTGCGGGTGAGCGCCGACATGCAGATGCCCACCGACAGGAACGCGCCCGCCACCAGGAAGCTGCCGAAGTAGCCGACCGCCGCCGCCGCGTTATCGGGCTGGCCCAGGATGTTGACTGTGAGCCACATCGGCGCCGTGAGCGCGAGCGCGATGCCGGCGAACAGCCAGGCCGCCAGGAACTTGCCGAGCACGGCTTCCGCGGCGGTGATCGGC
>JAIBCD010000172.1 GCA_019694335.1 Rhodospirillaceae bacterium
GTGGCCTGGTTGCGCACCGCTTCCGCGGCGGCGGCGCTGGCGTCGTTGCTGGCGGCGGTGCCGCCGGTGGCAGTGCCGCCCGCGGCGGCGGTGGCTTGCGTGCCGCTGATCTGGCCGAAGGTGGAGACGAACAGATCCTGGAGGGTCTCGGGGCTCTGCCAGAACTCCTTCGCGACCTCCATGATCACATGGTACTGGTTGAACTGGTTGTAGATGGTCGAGACCGAGCGCTGGGCAAAGGCGTCCTGCAACGCGTTGGCCACCTGCGCGGTGGTGAGGCCGAGGCGCGACGCGGTCGCGCGGTCGATCTCGATCTCGGTTTCCAGTCCGCGCTCCGACTGGTCGGTGGAGACATCGGTCAGTTGCGGCACGTCCTTGAGGGCGAGTTCCAGCTTGGGCGCCCATTCGCGCAGGATTTCCACGTCGTCGCTGAGCAAGGTGTATTGGAAAGGTGAGAACCCCTGGCGCCCGCCCACGCGGATATCCTGAGGCGTGAACAGGAACATGTTGGCGCCCGGCACTTCGGCCAGCATCGGGCGCATGCGGTTGATGACCTCCTCGGAATCCAGCTTGCGGATATTCTTCGGCTTCAAGGTGACGGACGCGAACCCGCCGCCACCTCCGCCGCCGTTGCCGCCGGTGGTGATCTGCACGCTCTCCACCGCCGGATCGGCGCGCAGGATTTTCTCGAACGCCTCGACCTTGGTCCGGGTGAGTTCGAACGAGGCGCTCTGGTCGCCGCGCATGCCGCCCTGGATGCGGCCCTGGTCCATCCACGGGAAGTAGCCCTTGGGCAACAGGCCGTAGAGGTGGAAATTGAGCACCAGCACGATACCCAGCAGGAATATGACAAAGCCGCCGTTATCCAGCGCGAATTGCAGGCTGGTGCGGTAGCCGCCGAGCAGGCGTTCGAACTTGTCGTCCAGCCAGCGTTTGAACCCGGTCTTTTCTTCCCGGCGATGGGGGCGCAGCAGGAGCGCGCACAGCATCGGCGTGGTGGTGAGCGAGATCACCAGCGAGATCGCCAGCGCCGCCGACATGGTGATCACGAATTCCTTGAACAGCTGGCCGATCGGTCCGCCCATCAGCGGCACCGGCAGGAACACGGCGCACAGGGACACGGTCATGGACAGAACCGTGAAGGCGACCTCTTTGGCGCCCAGCAGCGCGGCCTTCAGAGGCTGCATCCCGGCCTCGATATGGCGGGTGGTATTCTCAAGCACGACGATGGCGTCATCGACCACGAATCCTGTCGCCACCGTCAGCGCCATCAGCGAGACGTTGTCGAGCGTGAATCCGAACAGGTACATAAAGCCGAAGGTACCGACCAGCGACACCGGCACGGCGACGCAGGGAATGATGGTCGCGCGCCAGCTGCGCAGGAACAGGTAGACGATCAGGATGACCAGGACGGTCGAGATCACGAGCGTCCGCCCGGTATCGCGCAAGGAGGCGCGGATCACGGTGGTCTGGTCGTTGCTGATTCGGAGCTGCACGCCGACCGGCAGGGTGGATTGCAGGCGCGGGATTTGAGTGGCGATGTGATCGACGGTATCGATCAGGTTGGCGCCCGGCTGCAGCGACACCTGCAGCACCACGCAGGGTTGGCCGTCGCAATAGGCCGCGTTGCGGATGTCCTCGACCGACCCTTGCACCTCCGCCACGTCCGAGAGACGCACGACGGCGCCGTTGCGAGAGGCGATGATCAGCGAGCCGTAAAGCGCCGCTCCCTTTTCGACGTCGCTGGTCAGCACGTCATTGGCGTAGATCTGATAGCGCCGGTCACCGACCTCGATGGCGCCCTTGGGGGTGTTGGCGTTGCCGGCAGCCAATGCCGCGCGCACGTCGGCGAGGCCGATGCCGTATTTGAATAGCGCGCGCGGATTCAACTCGACGCGGATGGCGGGGAGGGAACTGCCCGAAATCTGTACATTGCCGACGCCGTTCACCTGCGACAGCGCGGGTTGCAGGATGTTGGAGGCCAGGTCGTAGAGCTGGCCCTGGGTGCGGGTTTTGGACACCAGGGTCAGCACCATGATCGGCGCCGCCGCCGGGTTGAATTTGCGGTAGCTCGGGTTGCTGCGCAGCGAGGACGGGAGATCGGCGCGCGCGGCTTCGATGGCGGCCTGCACGTCGCGCGCGGCGCCGTCCAGATCGCGGTGCAGGCCGAACTGCAGCACGATCTGGGTCTGGCCGATGGAGGACCGGGAGGTCATTTCGGTGACGTCGGCGATTTCCCCGAGGTGGCGTTCCAGCGGCGTCGCCACCGTCGCGGCCACCGCCTCGGGGCTGGCGCCCGGCAGATTGGCGGACACGGCGATGGTGGGGATGTCCACCTGCGGCAGCGACGATACCGGCAGCAGGAAGTAGGCGGCGGCGCCCGCCAGGAACACCGCGATGGTGAGCAGCGTGGTCGCGACCGGCCGCAGAATGAAGGGGCGCGAAAAGTTCATGTTCCCGGGGCTCATTCGGCCGGTTTCGGTTCGGGTTCCGGCGTCTCGTCGGCCTCCAAGGGCAGCGGCTTTTTCTCACCCCGGAACCGGATCGCCAACTCGTCGAAGTAGAGATAAATGACCGGCGTGGTGAATAGGGTCAGCAATTGGCTCACGATCAGGCCGCCGACGATGGACACGCCCAGGGGCTGGCGCAGTTCAGATCCGACGCCGCCGCCGACCATCAGGGGCAGCGCGCCGAGCAGCGCGGCCATGGTGGTCATCATGATCGGGCGGAAGCGCAGCAAGCAGGCCTGGGTGATGGCCTCGCGCGGTCTCAGGCCTTCGCTGCGTTCGGCCTCGAGCGCGAAGTCGATCATCATGATGGCATTTTTCTTGACGATGCCGATCAGCAGCACGATGCCGATGATGCCGATCACCCCCAGGTCCATGCGGAAGACGATCAGCGCCAGCAGCGCGCCGACGCTGGCCGAGGGCAGGGTCGAGAGGATGGTGACCGGATGGACAAAGCTCTCATACAGCACGCCGAGCACGATATAGACCGTGATGATCGCGGCCATGATCAGGTAGATTTCGTTCGACAGCGACGCCTGGAACGCGAGCGCCGCGCCCTGGAAGCTGGTGAGCACCGACGGTGGCAGGCCGATGTCCTTCTCGGCCTTCAGGATCGCGTCCACGGCCTGGCCGAGCGACGTGCCGGGCGCCAGGTTGAACGACACGATATTCGCGGGAAACTGATGCAGATGATTGATCTGCAGGGGCGCGGCGCGCTCGCTGATTTTGGCGACCGCGGACAACGGCACCTGCCCGCCGGACGAGGGCACATAGAGCGATCCGAGGGAGTCCAAGGTGTTCTGGAGCCTGGGGTCGGATTCCAGGATTACCCGGTATTGCGCGGTCTGGGTAAAGATGGTCGAAACCATGCGCTGGCCGAAGGCGTCGTAGAGCGCGTTGTCGATGGTGGCGAAGGAAATGCCGAGGCGCGTGGCGGAATCGCGGTCCAGTTCCACATAGGCGGAGAGGCCGCTGTTCTGGGCGTCGCTGGCCACGTCCGCCAGTTCCGGCAGGCGGGCGAGGCGGTCCACCACGCGCGGCACCCATTCCGCCAGCTCCGCGCCATTGGCGTCTTCCAGCACGAACTGATACTGCGTGCGGCTGACGCTGGTCTCGATGGTCAGATCCTGCACCGGCTGCATGTAGAGTTTGATGCCGGGCACATCCTTCACCAGGGTGTTCAGGCGCCGAATGATCTCGGCGGCGCTGCTGTCGCGGCCGGCGTGGGGCTTCAGGTTGATCATCATGCGGCCGCTGTTGAGCGTCACATTGGTGCCGTCCACGCCGATGAACGAGGATACGCTCTCGACGTCCGGGTCTTTCATCACCGCCGCGGCCAGCGCGGTCTGGCGCTCCACCAGCGCGCCGTAGGCGATCGACTGCGGCGCCTCGGTGATGCCCTGGATCACGCCGGTGTCCTGCACCGGGAAGAAGCCCTTGGGGATGAATACCCATAGGACAACGGTGAGCACGAGGGTGCCGACCGCCACCAGCAAGGTGGCGCGGCTGCGATCCAGCACCCACTCGAGCGCCCTGCCGTATTCGGCGATCAGCCAGTTGAACCAGTCCTCGGCCTTGCGCATGACCGGGTTCAGGTCGCTGTGCCTGTGCGGCTTCAGGATCTTGGCGCAGAGCATCGGCACCAGGGTCAGGGACACCACCGCCGAAATCAGGATGGTGACCGACAGGGTGATCGCGAATTCGCGGAACAGACGCCCGACCACATCGCCCATGAACAGCAGCGGAATCAGCACCGCGATCAACGACACGGTCAGCGAGATGATCGTGAACCCGATCTGCTCGGCGCCCTTGAGCGCGGCGGCCAGCGGGTCTTCGCCTTCCTCGATATAGCGCGAGATGTTCTCGATCATCACGATGGCGTCGTCGACCACGAATCCGGTGGCGATGGTCAGCGCCATCAAGGACAAATTGTTGAGGCTGAAGTCGGCGAGATACATGAAGGCGAAGGTGCCGACGATCGACAGCGGTACCGACAGGCTGGGGATGATGGTGGCCGGGACGTTGCGCAGGAACAGGTAGATCACCAGCACCACCAGCACCACGGCAAGGCCGAGTTCGAACTCGACATCCGCGACGCTCGCGCGGATAGTGGTGGTGCGGTCGGTGAGCACGCGCAGGTCCATGGACGGCGGCAGCGCAGCCCGGATCTGCGGCAGCACCTTCTTCACCTGGTCGACGACGGCGATGACGTTGGCGCCGGGCTGGCGCTGGACATTGACGATCATGGCGGGCGTGGTGCCCACCCAGGCGCCGAGCTTGTCGTTCTCGGCGGCGGTGTCGACCGAGGCTACATCCGACAGGCGTACCGGCGCCCCGTTGCGGTAGGCGATGATCAGCTCGCGGTATTCGGACGGGTCGCGGATCTGATCGTTGGCGTTGATGGTGTAGG
>JAIBCD010000047.1 GCA_019694335.1 Rhodospirillaceae bacterium
CGCGGGCGAACCATGAGCGGCGTGCTGAACATACCGGTGGCGAAAGGCGACGCCGACGCGCGCCTGGACCGCTGGTTCAAGCGCCATTACCCGCAGCTCAAGCACGGGCGGCTGGAGAAACTCCTGCGCACCGGCCAGATCCGCGTCGACGGCGGCCGCGCCAAGGCCAACCAGCGCCTGACGCCTGGCCAGATCATCCGTATCCCCCCGCTCGACACCGTGGAGGCGGCGCCGGCCAAGAAGGGCAAGCCGGTCTCGGCCCGGGACGCGGCCGAGATCCAGGCCATGGTGCTTTACAAGGACGACGAGCTGATCGCCCTCAACAAGCCGGCCGGCCTCGCGGTGCAGGGCGGCACCGGCACGGCGCGTCACCTGGACGGTATGCTCGATGCGCTCAAGTTCGACATGGACGAGCGCCCGCGCCTGGTGCACCGGCTCGACCGCGATACCTCGGGCGTGATGGTGGTGGCGCGCACGGCCGCCGCCGCCGGCCGCCTCGCCAAGGCGTTTGCGGGTAGGGACATGGAAAAGACCTATTGGGCGTTGGTGATGGGTGAGCCGCGCCATCCCGCCGGCACCATCTCGGCCGCGCTCGCCAAGGGCGGCGCACCCGGCCAGGAAAAGATGAAGTGGGACGACGAAGAGGGCAAGAAGGCCATCACCGATTACCGCATGGTGAGTTCGGCGGCCGGAAAGATTTCCTGGCTCGTGCTCATGCCGCACACCGGGCGCACCCACCAGCTGCGCGCCCATTGCGTGATCCTCGGCACGCCGATCATCGGCGACGGCAAATACACGGTGGTCTCGCCGCATGTGGACCAGCGCGTCGATCTGCACGACGGCCTGCTGGCGGATATCGCCGACCGCCTGTGCCTGCACGCGCGCAGCCTGACCATCCCGCGCGCCGGCAAAAAGCCGCTCACCATTACCGCGCCGTTGCCGAAACATATGGCGGCGGCGTTTGACGACTTGGGGTTCGATCCCAAGGACGCCGACCGTGAGTGAGCCGTTGCGCCTCGCGGTCTTCGATCTGGACGGAACGCTGGTGGACAGCCGCGCCAATATCATCCGCGCGGTGGAAGAGGTGGCGCGCATCCTGAAGGTGGACTGCCCGCACGTCTCGGTGATCCCGCGCGTGATCGGCTTGTCGCTCGATGTGGCGCTGGCGCGCTTGTTCCCGGATGTGGATCCCGACGTGCACAAGGAACTGGAAGACGAGTACCGCCGCACCTTCGTCAAGATGCGCACGCTTCCGGGCTACGACGAACCGCTGTTCGCGGGCGCTGCCGCGGTGCTCACGCAACTTGTGAGCGAAGGTTTCCTGCTGGGGATCGCGACCGGCAAGGCGCGCCGGGGCGTCAACCACGTCCTCGACCGCCACGGGTTGCATGATCATTTCGTGACCATCCAGACCGTGGACACCTGCCAGGGTAAACCGCACCCGGACATGGTCTTGAAAGCCATGGCGGAAACCGGCACCGATCCCGTCAACACCGTGATGATCGGCGACACCACCTTCGACATCGAAATGGCCCGCGCCGCCAAGGCCCGGGCCCTCGGGGTGGCCTGGGGTAACCACCCGGTCGCGGAGCTGGCCGCCGCCGGAGCGCACCGCGTGGTTGATCGGGTCGATGATCTGGCGCACGCTATCCACGCGCTGACCCGCGGAGCCGACCGGCACGTGGCGGCGTTACGTCACTAGGGCCCGCCCAAGCAGGAGACGTTCATGAAAATCGCCAAGATCGCCGGTATTGTCATCGCGGTGCTGGTTGTCGTGCTGGCCATCTTCATCGCCACTTTCGATATCGGCAAGTACAAGGGCCTGATCCAGGACCAGGCCAAGGCCGCGACCGGGCGTGACGTCGCGATTGGCGACATCAAGATGGCGTTCTCGCTGACCCCGGCGGTCACGCTTTCCGATGTCACGCTGGCCAACGCGCCCTGGGGCAGCCGTCCGCAGATGGTGGTCCTGAAGTCCGCCGAGGCGCACCTGTCCCTGATCCCGCTGCTGTCGGGCAAGATCGACATCGCCAGCATCACCGCCGAGGATCCGGACCTGTGGCTGGAAACCGACCGCCAGGGCAAAGGTAACTGGGAATTCACGGGTGCCGCGCCGGCTGGCGCGCCCGCCAAGAGCGGTGACGCGGCGTTGAATGTCGGCGCCCTCGGCGCCAAGAACCTCAAGCTGAGCTATAAGGACGGTAAGACCGGCCAGGCCGCCACGGTGGGCCTCAAGTCCGTGGACGTGTCCCTGGATGGCCCGCTCGCGGCCATGGCCGTGACCAAGGTGGAAGTCGCGGATGCCTCGGTTTCCCTGAAGGACGCGAAGTCCGCCACCACGGCGACCGTCGGCAAGTTCGTCATGGATGCCAGAGGTAAGATCTCGGACCTCGGCGTCACCAATATCGCGGTCAGCGACGCCAAGGTGTCCTACAAGAGCGACGGGGCGCCGGTCGAAGCCGCGTTCTCCAAACTCGTTCTCGACAAGGATGGCAAGCTCGACGTCGCCGGAAAATTGAACGGCGAGGATGTGAAGGCCTCGGGCACGCTCGCACCGGTGGCGGTGCTGGTTGCGCTCAACAAGCCGTTCCCGGCCAAGCTCGCCCTGGAGGCGATGGGCCTGAAGGCCGAGACCGATCTGCAGGTCAGTGTCGTCAACAAGCGGCCGCAGATCAAAGGCACGGTGAGCGTGCCCGAATACACGCTGCTTTCCACGGCGGCCCAGGAGAAGTCCCCCCAGATGTTCCCGGTCACGCCGCTGTCGTGGGATGCGCTCAAGGGCGCGGATGCCGATGTGAAAATTTCGGTCGGCAAGCTGAACATGGCCGGGGGCATGACCGCGACCAATGTCGTGCTCCCCGTCAGCATGGCCCAAGGCAAGCTGGCGGTGGCGCCGTTCTCGCTCGGGATCGCGGGCGGCACGCTCTCGGGCAACCTCAACGCCAACGCCGGCGACAAGTCGGTGGCGCTGTCCGTGGAAGGTAACGGTTTCACCGCCGAAGGCATCGCCAAGGAGATCAAGAAGGGCGAACAGATCATGGGCGGCCCCATCGATCTTCGTCTCAATGTGCGCGGCGCCGGCAATTCAATGCACGACGTGGCGGCTTCGCTCGACGGCACGTTCACCGCCGGCATGGGCGAGGGCAGGATCAAGCGCGGCACACTCAATGTGGTGGGCGCCGATGCCCTGGCGCAGGTCGCCAGCGCCATCAATCCCATGGCCAGCAAGAGCGAATACACCATCGCCAAATGTGCCGTGGTCAACCTCGTCATCGACAACGGTGTCGCCACCACCAATAACGGCATCGCCTTCGTCAGTGACGAGTTGCAGGTGCAGTCGTCGGGCACCATCAACCTCGGCACCGAGCGGGTCGATCTCAATGTCCGGCCCAAGGCGCGCGGCGGCATCGGTGTGGGCCTGGGCAACCTCGCTCAGGCCGTGCGTATCCAGGGCCCCTTGAACAGCCCGGGGATCGGCATCGACAAGGCAGGCGCGGTCAAAACCCTGGGCACTATCGGTTTGGCCTTTGCGACGGGCGGCGGATCGATCCTGGCCCAGGGCGCCAAGGACCGCATGGATGCCGGCGACCCTTGCGAGATCGCGCGTAATTGGACCGCGAAAAAATAGCCGTATGACCGATCGGGAGCCGCTCCGCGTCACCGCGGATCACGTGAAGGGGCGTGAACCGCCCCAACGCATTCGCCGTATCTACAAGGCCGTGCGCGTCGGAGAAGACGGCGGCGCATACCGCCTGCTGCTGGACGGCAAGCCCGCGCGCACGCCCTCGAAGCTGGTCCTGGAGACGCCGCACCGCGCGCTGATGGAAGCGGTCGCCGCCGAATGGGACGCGCAGGAAGAGCATATCCACCCCGAACGCATGCCCATGACGCGCCTGCTGGCGACCGCGATCGACCGCATCGCGGGGCACCAGGACACGGTCGTCGCCGCGCTTATGACTCATATCCATGCGGACCTGTTGTGCTATCGCGCCGACCATCCGCCGGCGCTGGCGCAGCGTCAGCGCGCGGCCTGGCAGCCGGTGCTGGACTGGATCGAGGCCGTGCATGGCTTTGAATTGACCCCGGTCGAGGGCGTGATGCCCCAAGAGCAATCGCCGGACGCGGTCGCGGCCATGGAGGGGGCAATCCGGGCGCTGGAGACGTATCGCCTGACGGCATTTCAGGCCGCCGCTTCAGCGGCCGGCTCGCTGGCGCTGGCCTTGGCGCTGGTGCATGGCCGCATTACAGCCGCGCAGGCTTTCGCCGCGGCCACGCTGGACGAGGCGTTTCAGGTCGAGACCTGGGGCGACGACCCGCTCGCGCGCGAACGCCGCGACGGGCTGGAACGCGATATCGCGGCCGCCGGTACGTTTCTGCGTTTGATCGGGTAGAGAATTACCGCGGGCGGGCGCCCATGCCGCGTGGCCTCACCACCGACACCGCCGCGCGCGCGGGCGCGGGTTTGGCCTTGCCCTTGCCTTTGGCGGAAGCAGTCTTGCCGGAAGCTTTCTTGACCGACGTTTTTTTGACCGACGGTTTTTTGGTCGAGGGGTTCTTCGCCGGCGTTTTCTTGGATTTTACGGCTGCCACGGAACGATCCTTTTAAAAGTGTTCTGCGTGAGCCGCGCGCTGTCCCCCGAACGCCCCACATTCTTGTGCCTCGCGGGTCTCCACCGCGAGGCCGGCATTACAGCCCTAAAATTCAGGCCTTGTCTACAGGATCGGGGTTGGGCCGCGGGTCGTCGCCTTGGTCGGGCGTGGGGATCGCGTAACGCTGCATGACCGGGATCAACGACACCACGCTGAACAGCATGGTCATGGGCATCACGCCGAACGCCTTGAACGCGATCCAGAACTCGGTGGAGGCGTTGCGCCACACCACTTCGTTGGCGGCGGCGAGAAACAGGAGGAAGCCGATCCAGGCGCGGGTCAGCACCAGCCAACCGCGCTCGGTGAGTTGCACCACCGCTTCGAGAATCAGCTTCAGGAAAATCCGCCGCGTCAGCAGCCCGAAGATCAGGATGCCCGCGAAGGTCAGGTTGACCAGGGTCGGCTTGATCTTGATGAACAGGTCGTTCGCGAGGTAGAGCGTGAGCCCGCCGAACACCAGCACGAACACCGCCGTCACCAGCGGCATGATCGGCACGGTGCGGTGGATGACGTAGGACACACCCAGCGCCAGCACGGTGGCGCCCATGAAGGCGGCGGTGCCGGCGAAAATGCCCCTCGACGCATTGACGGCGAAAAAGATCGCCAGCGGTCCGAGTTCCAGCGCGAGCTTCAGGAGTGGGTTGGTCTTCATGGGGTCCGATAGAGGTTGGGCCCAGGGTTATAGCCGAGCCGTCCGGCAAGGGGAAAGGCGTCGGGAATCGCATAGAAAAAGACGATTTTTTGTAACGGCTCCCGGGCCTTGGTATGCTATGCCGAGGATGGCCCCGGGAGCTTATGTGGGGCCCTTGCATACGCGCCCTTCCGGCCGCTCCAGAGCCCCGTTCGTACCCTGAAACAGACCCGGATTTCGGATGAACCAGATCATCACCCAGCTTGAGGAAAAGCGCGCCGCTGCCCGGCTCGGCGGCGGCCAGAAGCGCATCGACACCCAGCACGCCAAGGGCAAGCTCTCGGCGCGCGAGCGGATCGAGGTGCTGTTCGACGAAGGCTCGTTCGAGGAATGGGACATGTTCGTCGAGCACCGCTGCGAGGATTTCGGCATGGGCGAGCAGCGGGTGCCGGGCGACGGGGTGGTGACCGGCTACGGCACCATCAACGGGCGGCCGATGTTCGTGTTCAGCCAGGACTTCACGGTGTTCGGCGGCTCGCTTTCGGAGTCCCACGCCAAGAAGATCCTGAAGGTGATGGAAAAGGCGGTGCAGGTGGGCGCCCCGATCATCGGCCTCAACGATTCCGGCGGTGCCCGCATCCAGGAAGGCGTGGCCTCGCTCGCGGGTTACGCGGATGTGTTCCTGCAGAACGTGCTGGCCTCGGGCGTGATCCCGCAGATCTCGCTGGTGATGGGGCCGTGCGCCGGCGGCGCGGTCTATTCGCCCGCCATGACCGACTTCATCTTCATGGTGAAGGACACATCCTACATGTTCGTGACCGGTCCCGACGTGGTGAAGACCGTGACCCACGAGACCGTGACCCAGGAGCAATTGGGCGGCGCCATAACCCATGCCGCCAAGTCGGGCGTGGCCGACGGCGCGTTCGAGAACGACGTCGAGGCGCTGCTGCAACTGCGCCGCCTGATGGATTTCCTGCCGCTCAACAACAAGGAAAAGCCGCCGGTGATCACGCCGGTCGATCCGGCCGACCGGGACGACATGTCCCTCGACACCCTGATCCCGGACAACCCCAACAAGCCCTACGACATGAAGGAGCTGATCCTGAAGGTCGTGGACGACGCGGACTTCTTCGAGATCGGCGAGCATTTCGCCAAGAACATGATCTGCGGTTTCGCGCGCATGGAAGGCCAGACCGTGGGCGTCGTCGCCAACCAGCCGATGGTGCTGGCGGGGTGCCTGGACATCGACTCAAGCCGCAAGGCCGCGCGCTTCGTGCGTTTTTGCGATTGCTTCAACATCCCGATCGTGACGTTTGTGGACGTTCCGGGTTTCCTGCCGGGCACCGACCAGGAATACAACGCCATCATCAAGCACGGCGCCAAACTCCTGTTCGCCTTCGCCGAGGCCACGGTGCCCAAGGTCACGGTCATCACCCGCAAGGCCTACGGCGGCGCCTACGACGTGATGAGCTCCAAGCATATCCGCGGCGACGTCAACTTCGCCTGGCCCACCGCCGAGATCGCGGTGATGGGCGCCAAGGGCGCGGTCGAAATCATCTTCCGCCAGGACATCGGCGATCCCAAGAAAATCGCCGAGCGCACCAAGGAATACGAAGCCCGCTTCGCCAACCCGTTCCGCGCCGCCAACCTGGGCTTCATCGACGACGTGATCATGCCCCACGGCACCCGGCGCCGCCTGTGCCGCTCGCTCGCCATGCTCAAGTCCAAGGAAGCCAAGAATCCTTGGAAGAAACACGACAACATTCCGCTTTAGGTTGATGTGACGATGTTCAAGAAAATCCTCATCGCCAACCGGGGCGAGATCGCCTGCCGCGTCATCAAGACCTGCCGCAAGATGGGCATCAAGACGGTCGCGGTCTATTCCGACGCCGACCGCAACGCGCTGCATGTCGAAATGGCCGACGAGGCCGTGCATATCGGCGAGAGCCCGTCGGCCAAGAGCTACCTGCTGATCGACCGCATCGTGAAGGCCTGCAAGGACACGGGCGCCGAAGCGGTGCACCCGGGCTACGGCTTCCTGTCCGAGAACAAGGCGTTCCAGGAAGCGCTCGCCAAGGCCAAGATCACCTTCATCGGGCCCGACGCCCACGCCATCCAGGCCATGGGCGACAAGATCGAGTCCAAGAAATTGGCTGCAAAAGCCAAGGTCACGACCGTCCCCGGCTTCATGGGCGAGATCAAGGACGTCGCCCACGCCAAGAAGATCGCCAAGGACATCGGCTATCCGGTGATGATGAAGGCGTCCGCCGGCGGTGGCGGCAAAGGCATGCGCATCGCGCGCAGCGAAGCCGACGTGGAGGAAGGCTTTTTGCGGTCCCAGTCGGAGGCGAAATCCTCCTTCGGCGACGACCGCATGTTCATCGAGAAATACATCGAACAGCCGCGCCATATCGAAATCCAGGTCATCGCCGACCAGCACGGCAACACGCTGTACCTGAACGAGCGCGAGTGTTCGATCCAGCGGCGCCATCAAAAGGTGATCGAGGAGGCGCCGAGCCCGTTCCTGGATGAGAAGACCCGCAAGGCCATGGGCGAGCAGGCCGTGGCCTTGGCGAAGGCGGTGAAATACGTCAGCGCCGGCACCGTGGAATTCATCGTCGACACCAAGCGCAATTTCTACTTCCTCGAGATGAACACCCGCCTCCAGGTCGAGCATCCGGTGACCGAGCTGATCACCGGGCTCGACCTCGTGGAACTCATGATCCGTATCGCCTACGGCGAGAAACTGCCGTTCAAGCAGAAGGACGTGAAGATCAACGGCTGGGCGATGGAAGCCCGCGTTTACGCCGAGGATCCGTACCGCAACTTCCTGCCGTCCACCGGGCGCCTGGTGCATTATCTGCCGCCGGCCGAGACCAAGTCCGTGCGCGTCGATACCGGCGTGCAGGAAGGCGGCGAGATCAGCGTGTTCTACGACCCGATGATCGCCAAGCTGTGCTCCTACGGCAAGGACCGCAAGACCGCGATCGCGCATATGCGCGGCGCGCTCGACGCCTATTACATCCGCGGCGTGTCGCACAACATCCCGTTCCTGGCCTCGGTCATGGGCAAGAAGAAGTTCGTGGACGGCAAGCTCTCCACCAACTTCATCGCCGAGGAATACCCCGAGGGTTTCTCGGACAAGGACTTGCCCGCCAAGGATCCGGCGCAACTGGTTGCGGTCGCCGCCCTGGTGCACAGCGCGCGCCAGCGCCGCGCGGCCTCCATCACCGGCCAAATCCCCGGCCATGGACGGAACGTACCTGACGCGTGGGTCGTGGTGGTTTCGGGCCACGGCAGCGACGACGTCGAGCACAACGTAACCGTAACCGCCGGCGATCGCGCCAGCGGCAAGGTCAAGGTCGGCAAGACCACGGTGCAGGTGAAAACCGATTGGACCTTCACCGACACCCTGTTCGTGGCCGAGATCGACGGCACGCCGGCGACGGTGCAGATCGACCGGCGCGGCGTGGGCTACCGTCTGTTCCACGCCGGCGCCCAGCTCGACGTCATGGTGCTGACCGCGCGCGAGGCCGAGCTTGCCCGCCTCATGCCCCACAAGCCGCCGCCCGACCTCTCCAAGTACCTGCTCTCGCCGATGCCGGGCCTGCTGGTATCGCTGGCGGTCAAGGAAGGCCAGGAAGTGAAGGCCGGGGAAACCCTGGCGGTGGTCGAGGCCATGAAGATGGAGAACGTTCTCAAGGCCGAGCGCGACGGCGTGGTGAAGAAAATCCACGAGGCGCCCGGCGGGTCGCTCGCCGTCGATCAGATGATCCTGGAATTCGCTTGAGGTGAGCGAGGCCGTCACCCGGCGCCTCTCCATCACCGGCCGCGTGCAAGGGGTCGGTTACCGCGACTGGTGCCTGCGCACCGCCCGCGCGGCCGGCTTGAACGGCTGGGTGCGCAACCGCGCCGACGGTTCGGTCGAGGCGCTGGTGCACGGCCCGCCCGCAATCGTGGAAGTCTTCGTCGCTGCCTGCCAGGCCGGGCCGCCGCTGGCCCGGGTCACGGCGGTCGACACCGTGCCCGCCCCGGAAACACCCGAACCGGGTTTCCGGCAGCTGCCTACGCTTTGAGCGCAAACACCTTCGGGAACTCGTCCTGCAGGGCGGCGTCCACGTCCGCCATCGATGCCGCGACCCCCTGATCCTCGAGGGACGTCACGCCATGGGCCGCGATCCCGCAGGGGACGATGCCGGTGAAGTGCCCGAGGTCGGGCGCGACATTGAGGGCGATGCCGTGGAACGCGATCCAATGGCGCACCCGCACGCCGATGGCGCCGATTTTGTCTTCTTGTTCGCGCGCCTCCGGCACGACGCGCGGCCCAACGGGTGGCTTACGCCTCACCCAGATGCCGATCCGGTCTTCGCGGCGCTCGCCGGTGACTCCGAACCGCGCCAGGGAGCGGATCATCCATTCTTCCAAGGCATGCACGTAGCAGCGCACGTCGGCCTTGCAGGTCCGCGGCCGCTGCAGGTCCAGCATGGCGTAGACAACGCGCTGCCCAGGCCCGTGATAGGTGTACTGGCCGCCCCGCCCGGTGCGGAACACCGGGAACCGGTCCGGCTGCAGGAGGTCGCCGGCCTGGGCGCTGGTGCCGGCGGTATAAAGCGGCGGGTGTTCCAGGAACCACAGGCACTCGGGCGCGGTTCCGGCCTTTATGGCGGCCACCCGGGCCTCCATGGCGGCCATGGCCTCGGGGTAGGACACGAGGCCTGGGGAGCGGTGAATCTGCACCCCTGAGGCCGATAACGGCCCCACAGGCAGGAGGGGAGGGACGGCGTCCATGATGCCCATCGGCATAGCCCTTTGACCGCCTGGAAAACAAGGCGGAGCAGGGGGTTCGCAAGATTATTCCCGGGGGATTTGGGGGCGCCCCTCTTTCTTGCAAGGGGGCGGGGTATCTGGTATCCCACCGCCTCCTCGTTCCCGGGGGGCGGCCTCGCAAGACAGAGGGGCCCCTCGTGACCACCCCAGTGCGGTCGTGGCGGAATTGGTAGACGCGCAGCGTTGAGGTCGCTGTGGGGCAACCCGTGGAAGTTCGAGTCTTCTCGACCGCACCATCGATATCCTTACCCGGAACTGAAGCCTGGCCCTAAGAACTGAGGGCCGGGGCTTCCCCGTTGGTGCGGTCGATTCTTTTAAGTCCGGTCCGGCCTTCGGCCTCCAGGAGGGGCGCACCAATCGCACTTGCAGATGGGGCGGTGTCGGGAATCCCAGCCGCCATTGGCATCCTTGGGCGAGCCTAGCGAGAGCCCCAGCGCCGTAACGAAGGCCGGCTTCCGCACATTCGCTGTGTCTTGCAACCGCGTCACATTTCGCGTGTCCTTTTTCGTTTGATCTATTTCCGGTCCTTCGGCACAAGGGGCTGACGCGGTGCTTCGGGCCTCGCGTTTCCTCACAATCCGCGTTTTCGGGTGCGCCATGACCGGCACCGAAATTCCTTTGCCCCACGGCGGGCCGCCGCCAGCTACGTCCCTGGGCGCGCCTCCGGGGAGTGCGCCGGCGCACGCCAGTCCGCTGATCGGCGACGGCGACGCATTGGACGAAGGCTTCGAACTCGATCCGGCCTTCGTCGAGGATGTCGCGGCGGCCTTGCGCGCCGATGACCGGGGCCTGGCCCGCACGCTGGTCGCCCACCTGCATTACGCCGACATGGCCGACCTGCTCGAGCGCCTGGACGGCGAGGACCGGCGGCTGCTGGTGGACGCCATCCGCGACGACTTCAACGCCGACGTGCTGCCGGAACTGGCCGGCGACGTACGCGAGGATGTCATGGACGCGCTCGGTTTCGAGGACTTCGCGGTCGCGCTCACCGAGCTGGATTCGGACGACGCGGTCTATGTCGCCGGCAAGCTCGACCCCGAGGAACGCGAGAAAATCCTCGCCCGCATGCCCGAGTCCACCCGTGCCCTGATCGAACAGGGCCTGGCCTACGGCGAATTCTCCGCCGGCCGCCTGATGCAGCGGGAACTGGTCGCGGTGCCCAACTACTGGACCGTCGGCGAAACCATCGATTACCTGCGTTCCACCCGCTCCACGCCCGAGAAATTCCACGCCGTGTTCGTGGTCGACCCGCGCCACCGCCCGCAGGGGGTGGTGGAATTGCACCGGGTGCTGACCTCCAAGCGCCCCGTGAAGATGGCCGACATCGTCGATCCCGAGATCGACGTCATCCCGGTGGACATGGAGCGCGACGAGGTCGCGTTCCTGTTCCGCCAGCGCAACATCGCCGCCGCCCCGGTCGCCGACAAGTCGGGCCGCCTGATCGGCCAGATCACCATCGACGACGTGGTCGACGTGATCGACGAAGAGGCCGGCCAGGAGATGCTGAAAATGGCCGGCGTGCGCGCCGCCGACGATTCCACCCTTTACCAAAGCATCATGACCACCGCCCAGTCGCGGTTCGTCTGGCTGGTGGTCAACTTGGGCACCGCCTTCCTGGCGTCCTCGGTCATCGGCGTGTTCGAGAAATCCATTGAAAAATTGTCGGCGCTGGCGGTCCTGATGCCGATTTGCGCCTCCATGGGCGGCAACGCCGGCACCCAGACCCTGGCCACCGTGGTCCGGGCGCTGGCGACCCGCGATCTCAATCCCAACAACGCGTTGCGCATCGCCTGGAAGGAAATATTCGTCGGCCTGATCAACGGCCTCCTGTTCGCCGCGATCACCGGCGTGATTGCCTACCTCTGGTTCCGTGACCCGCTGCTGGGGGTCGTGATCGGCACGGCCATGGTCATCAACCTGATCGCGGCTGGCTTTGCCGGGATGGCGATTCCCCTGATCCTCGACCGCTGGGGCCTGGACCCGGCCGATTCCGCGGTGGTTTTCCTCACCACCGTGACCGACGTCGTGGGCTTTTTCTCGTTCCTGGGGTTGGCTACCTGGATCATGCTTTAGGCGTGGCCGGCGAAAGCGGCGGCCGGTTGTCCGCCGGCGCCACGCGTCCAAAAATGGAACCTAAAGCGGAAGGAGCGTTCCGCTTTAGGTGGTAAAGACCTACCGAGGCAGCTACACTCGCTGCCCGACCGCCGGAGCGTCCATGGCCGAAAACGAAGTCAAGTTCATCACCCCGCCGAACAATCTCCGGCAAAAGCAGAAGTTGGCGGGTGTCACCGGCACCATCGACGCCGGCTGGATGGACGCGGCCGAGCGCTCGATGCTCACCGCCAAATTCGATTACCTCACCGCCGTTCAGGAAGACCTGGTCCGTCTGACCGCCGCCTATGAGACCGCGCTCAAGGATCCCGCCAACCGGGCCGAGCATGTGCGGGCACTCTATACCGAGGTGCAGGGGGTCAAAGGGCAGGGCGCCAGCTTCGGCTATCCGCTGGTGAGCACCGTGGGCGCCCAGCTCGCGCGCTTCATCGAGGATTCCGGCGATGACCTCACCAACCCCCAACTCGAAGTGGTGAAGGTGCACGTGGAAGCCATCCGCCTGATCATCACCCAGAAGATGGAAGGCGACGGCGGTCCCATCGGCCAGAAGGTCGTGGCGGGATTGGGCGCGGTGATCAAGAAAGTGGCCGGCGACACACCTGCCGCGCAGGCCTAAGGTTTAGCCGCCTGGTCGCGCCAGAGGCGCGCCTACACATCTAGCCGCGCCGACAAAAATACGGCCGGCTAACCGCCGGCCGTGCCGGAGGCGCGCCGACAAATAATACGACCGGCTAACCGCCGGTCGGCGCGTCGATCGGAGTCATGAACTCGTACCGGCGATAGGCTTCGACGCCATCGAGCACCACCCCGTCGAAACCCAAGTCCATGATGCCGGCGAAATACTTGCCGACGATGGCTTTCCAGGCCGGGTTCCAGAATTCCACGACGTAGCTTCCCGGCTTGCCGGGCACGCGCGCTTGAATCCAGGAAGGAGCGCCGATCTTCCAGTCGCGTTGCCAGTAATAGCGTTCGTCCTCGGCATAACCGAGGCTGAGCCGCGCCAGCACCAGGCGCCGCGCGCCCATCTGCTTGAACTTCAGGCTATGGATCGCGTCCTTGGAGAGCGGCAGGTTGCCCTTGTAGAAGGCGTCGGTGATGATGACGTCGTAGTTGGTGGCGGACAGCGCCGCGACCCATTCCTCTTTGCTGCCGTAGGCCTTGCTGTCGAGCATCACCAGCATGTTGCGGGCGTCGGCGAGCCCTTCCACGTTGCCGGAATTCTCCGGCGAGGGGCGTGCGGTGGGGATCCGGTCGAAGGTGGCGTTTGCGTCCAGGTCGATATGCGCCACCACGCCCATGCGCACGGCGGCCTGCAGGGCGGCCGAGGCTTGGGCGGCGTCGGCGCAGTGGTCGACCGACAGCATCTTGAGGCCTTGTTTCATCATCGCCGCCAGATCGGCGCGCGGCACGCGCAAGGGCGCGCAGAATTGTCCGTCGAGCACCAGGCCGTCGATGCGCTGCAGGTAGCGGCGCATGGGCGTGCCCACGGGAACGATCGAGTCCGGCGAGATTTTCGCGCTGCGGTCGCGCTTGATTTCCTCGAGGTCGAACTCGCGCCGGCTCCAGCTGGTGAGGTCGAACCCGGGTTCGGTCACCACCACGAATTTCGGGTTACGCCCGTGGGCGTAGATCGACAGATCCTCGATCATCGTGCGCATATAGTCGCGGTAGTTCGGGATGCTCTGCAAAGGCATGTCGAGGATCTCGACCTCGCCCAGGAGCATGCGGGTGCGTTCGGTGCTGGTATCGACTTCCGGCGCCCTGGTGGTGGCGCGCGCCTTGGGCGGCGGCGCCGGCACGACCGGGACGTCCTCGGCCTTGGGTGCGGGTTCGCTGGGCTCGGAGCCTTCGAGGCCCGCGCCGGCGCCCGGCGGGGGCCCCAACTGGCGCTGCTGCGCGGCCGCGCCCACGGTGAGGGCGCCCACGAAAAGGAGCGGCATGCACAGGGCGGCTGTGAGACCTAGGTATTTCAAACGACGCGCTCCGCGACCGCATCGCCGATGGCGAGGCTGGAGGTCAGACCGGGCGATTCTATCCCGTAAAGCGCGATAAAACCGTTAACGCCGGTCTGGTCCGGGGTCTGGATCATGAAATCCACGCCGGGTTCGCCAGGCCCTTGAATTTTCGGGCGAATTCCGCTGTAGCCGGGGCGGAGCGCACCTTCGGGCAGGTCCGGCCAGTATTTACGGATTTCGGCGTAGAACAAATCGACCCGGCTTTCGTCCACATGGTAGTCGAGGGTCGTGACCCATTGCAGATCGGGTCCGAACCGCGCCTGGCCGGACATATCCAGGGTGTAGTGGATGCCGAGGCTGGCGATGCCGGGCAGGGGATAGATCAGCCGGGTGAACGGCGGTTTGCCGGACAGATAGAAGTAGTTGCCCTTGGCGTAGTGCTGGGCGGGGATGCTGCCCGGCGCGATCCCCTTGATGGTGCGGCTCAGCGGCTGCGCCCCGAGCCCCGCGCAATTGATCACCGTGCGCGCCGCGAGGTCCATGGCGTCCTTGCCGCCGACCTTGAGCACCACGTGGCCCGCGCCTCCGGCGCCACTTTGAGTCCCCGCCGTGCCACCGGTCACCGGGCTGTTGTAGGCGATGGCGCCACCGGCGGTCTCCACATCCCCCAACAGCGCCAGCATCAGGCCGTGACTGTCGACAATGCCCGACAGCGGTGAATGGAGCGCCGCGGCGCACCGCAAGGCGGGCTCCAGCCGGTTGGCCTCCCGTGATTCCATCCAGGTCATGTAGACCCCGCTCTTGGCGGCATGGGCCTGCAGCTTCCTGAGGCCCGGAACCTGCGACTCATCCTCGGCGTAAACCAGCTTGGTGGTGCGCTTGTAGTTCACCTTGTAGGCGTCGCAGAAGGCGTACAATTTGTCGCGGCCTTCGACGCAGAAGCGCTCCTTGAGGCTGCCGTGGGCATAGTAGATACCGGCGTGGATCACCTCGCTGTTGCGTGAGCTGGTGACCGAACCGAACATGGACTCGGCCTCGAGGATCAGCACCTCGCGGCCCTTGCGCGCCATCGCCCGCGCCACCGCGAGCCCCACGACGCCCGCGCCGATCACCACACAATCCGCCGTTTCCATAGGTCCGCCCGCGTTTGTCTTTACGTCCCCAGGATCGAGTTTTCAGGGCGGTATAACAAGCTCTATAACGGCGCCCCCGTCCAAGGTTAGACTCAACATCATGCAGTTATCTGTCACGCCCGGTGCGCGGCCATGAGCGCCCGCATCGTCGTCTTCGGCAACGAAAAGGGCGGCACCGGCAAGTCGACCTTGGCCATGCACCTGATCGCGGCGCTCCTGCACCAGGGCCGGCGTGTCGGCACGCTGGATCTCGACGCCCGCCAAGGGACGCTGTCGCGCTACATCGCCAACCGGCGTCGCACCCGGGAGGCGGGTGCCGACGTGCCGTTACCCGTGCATCTGGCGGTCATGCCCGACCAGGACGCGGCGGCGGTGGCGGAGGCCCTGGCGCAACTGGCCGGCAATGACGTGATCGTGATCGATACCCCGGGCCACGACAGCGCCCTGTCGCAGGTGGGCCATACTTACGCGGATATCCTGGTCACACCCATCAACGACAGCCTGGTGGATTTCGACGTGCTGGCGATGGTGGACCCCGTGAAGCTGACGGTCGCGCGTCCCAGTCACTATTCCGAACGGGTGTGGAAGGCGAAGCAGCTGCGCGCCAAGCGCGACGGCGGCTCGGTCGATTGGGTGGTGGTGCGCAATCGTCTCGGCCAGCTCGACGCGCGCAACAAGCGCCAGGTCGCGAAACTCACCGCCGAGCTTGCGCGCCGCATCGGGTTCCGGACCGCGGACGGCATCCACGAGCGCGTGATCTATCGCGAGCTGTTCCTGGAAGGCCTCACCGCGGAGGATCTGGCGTTCCTCAGCCGCCGCAACACCGCCGCCATGTCCCATGTGGCCGCGCGCCAGGAGATGCGCAGCCTGATGATGGCCTTGGGGTTGTCCGAGGCGGCACCGAAGGCGGCCGAATGATCGTCGCGGTGCTGTTCGGCCTTATGGCCTTGATCGTCGTGCTCAGCCTCGCGCGCTGGTACGCCAGCGCCGATGTCAAGAATCTGAAACGCACGCTCGCCTGGCTGGGCATCGGGCTCCTCGCGCTGGCGGCGGGATTCCTGGCGGTCACCGGCCGCATGGGCGCGGCGTTCGCCGCCCTCGCCGGCCTGGCGGTCTGGGCGGGGCGGATCATCAATCTGGTGCAGATGGGCCGCCAGTTCGGCGGCGTGTTTGGCTCCGGGCGCGCCCCGCCGGAACCGGCGATGAGCGAGGAAGAAGCCTTGCGCATCCTGGGCCTCGCCCGGGGCGCCACGCCCGAGGAGATCAAGGCCGCCCACCGGCGCATCATCGAGCAGATCCACCCGGACCGTGGCGGGTCCGATTACCTGGCCGCAAAAGTGAATCACGCCAAGGATTTTCTATTGAAAGTTCAAGGGCGTAACCAGGGGTAGAGTTCCCGGGCTGCACGGTTGCCAGGGCCCGCGGGGCGTGGCAGAAAACGCCATCGTCATTGTGATGGCGCTTTCGTCGCCGGGCACCCTGTGCCCAAGCCCACCTTAGAGGACATTGATGCCCAAACCCGTGCGTAAAGCGGTGCTGCCCGTGGCCGGTCTCGGCACGCGCTTCCTGCCCGCGACCAAGGTGATTCCCAAGGAAATGATCCCGGTGATCGACAAGCCGGTGGTGCAATACGCGATCGAGGAAGCGCGCGCCGCCGGGATCGAGGAATTCATCTTCGTCAGCGCCGAAGGCAAGGAATCCATCGCCCAGCATTTCAGCGCCCAGCCCTGGCTGGAGAAGAACCTGGCCGCCAAGGGCAAGACCGCCGAACTCGCGCTGGTCACCGGCTGCACCTTGCCGCCCGGCAAGATCCACACGGTGCTGCAGGGCGATCCGCTGGGACTGGGCCACGCGGTGTGGTGCGCTTGGAAGCTGGTGGGCGACGAGCCGTTCGCCGTGATCCTGCCCGACGACATGGTGCTGTCGGACAAGCCCTGCCTGGGCCAGCTGATCGACGCCCACGCCAAGGTCGGGGGCCATGTGGTCGCGGTCGAGAACGTCGCCAAGGACCAGACCAATCGCTACGGCATCCTGGATGTTCTGTCCGAGGAAGGCCGCATCGCCAAGGCCAAGGGCCTGGTGGAGAAGCCCAAGCCCGAGGAGGCGCCCTCGACCCTGGCGATCATCGGGCGCTATGTCCTTGATCCGGTGGTGTTCAAGGAACTCGACAAAAAAACCAAGGGCGCCGGGAACGAAATCCAGCTCACCGACGCTCTCAACAGAACCATTTCCGAAGTGCCCTTCCACGGGTACCGGTTCGAGGGGCGGCGTTACGATTGCGGCACCCGGGTCGGTTTCGTGGAGGCCAATGTGGCTTTCGGCCTCGCGCATCCGGAGATGGTGGGGCGCCTCTTGCCTCTGATCGAAAAACTCGTCTCGCAAGTGAAATCTTAAGACGGCAAAATCTTAAAACACGGAACGGACCCGCGATGCGCATCGCAATGATCGGCACTGGATACGTTGGACTGGTATCCGGCGCCTGCTTCTCGGAATTCGGCATCGACGTGGTCTGCGTCGACCGCGACGCCGACAAGATCGCTCGCCTGAAGAAGGGCGAGATCCCGATTTTCGAGCCCGGTCTCGACGACCTGGTGAAGAACAACGCCGAGGCCGGCCGCCTCACGTTCACCACCGACCTGCAGGCCGCGGTCGCGGGCTGCGACGCGGTGTTCATCGCGGTCGGTACGCCCTCGCGGCGCGGCGACGGCCACGCCGACCTGTCCTATGTCTATGGCGCGGCCATGGATATCGCCGGCGCGCTCACCGGCTACGCGGTGGTGGTCACCAAGTCGACGGTGCCCGTGGGCACCGGCCGCCAGGTGGAGCGCATCATCAAGGCCGCGCGCCCGGACCTGGAGTTCGATGTCGCCTCGAACCCCGAGTTCCTGCGCGAAGGTTCCGCCATCAACGATTTCATGCGGCCCGACCGCGTGGTGATCGGCACCGAGAGCGAGCGCGCCCAGAAGGTCATGCGCCAGCTCTACCGCGTGCTGTACCTGATCGAGACCCCGATCCTGTTCACCAAGCTCGAAACCTCCGAGCTGATCAAATACGCGGCCAACACTTTCCTCGCCGCCAAGATCACCTTCATCAACGAGATCGCCGACCTGTGCGAGAAGGTGGGCGCCGACGTGCACGATGTCGCGCGCGGCATCGGCCTCGACGGGCGCATCGGCAAGAAGTTCCTGCATCCCGGTCCGGGCTACGGCGGCTCGTGCTTCCCCAAGGACACGCTCGCCCTGGTCAAGACCGCCCAGGATTTCGGCTCGCCCTTGCGCATCATCGAGACCGTCGTGGACGTGAACGAGAAGCGCAAGCACCGGATGGCCGACAAGATCATCGCCGCCTGCGGCGGCAGCGTCGAAGGCAAGACCATCGCCGTGCTCGGCCTGACCTTCAAGCCCAACACCGACGACATGCGCGACTCACCCAGCCTGGTGATCGTACCGGAGCTGGAGAAGAACGGCGCGCGGATCCGCGCCTACGATCCCGAAGGCATGCACGAAGCCAAGAAGATGCTGCCCAAGATCACTTACTGCAAGGACGCCTACGAGACCATGAAAGGCGCGGACGCGCTGGTGGTGTTGACCGAGTGGAACGTCTTCCGCACGCTCGACCTCAAGCGCACCAAGGAACTGCTCAAGGCGCCGGTGATCGTGGACCTGCGCAATGTTTACCAACCGGCGGACATGAAGGCCGCCGGGTTCTCCTACACCTGTGTCGGCCGCCCGGCCGACTGATAAGGCCGACGGGTATCCCCATGAGCTTCACCCACAAGTTCCATCCCACCGTCCTGCGCGAATACGACATTCGCGGCGTCGTCGGCGAAACCCTGTCGCCGGCCGATGCGCTGGCGGTCGGGCGCGTGTTCGGCACGCTGATCAAGCGCGGCGGCGGCAGCCGGGTGTGCGTGGGCTACGATGGGCGCCTGAGTTCGCCGGACATGGAAGCGGCGCTGGTGAAGGGGCTGCTGGCCTCGGGCGTGACGGTGGAACGCACCGGCCGCGGGCCGACGCCGATGCTGTATTTCGCGGCCACCGACCGCAAGGCCGACGGCGGCATCATGGTCACCGGCTCGCACAACCCGCCGACGCACAACGGCTTCAAGATGATGATGGGCAAGAAGCCGTTCTTCGGCGACGACATCAAGAAGCTCGGCGTCATGGCCGCCACCGGCGACGTGGAGGAGGGGAAGGGCAGTGTCGCCGACGTGCCGGTGATCGATGCCTACATGGCCCGCCTGCTCAAGGATTTCTCCGGCGACCGCAAGCTCTCGGTGGTCTGGGATCCGGGCAATGGAGCCGGCGCCGAAGTGGTCACCAAGATTGCGCCGAAGCTCCCGGGCGAGCATGTGGTGCTCAACGGCACCATCGACGGCACGTTCCCGGCGCATCATCCCGATCCCACGGTTCCAAAAAACCTGGAACAGCTGATCACAGAAGTGAAGAAGCGCGGCGCGGCCGTGGGCTTCGCGCTCGACGGCGACGCCGACCGCATCGGCGTGGTGGACGGCAAGGGCCGCATTCTCTGGGGCGACCAGATCATGCAGATCCTGGCCGAGGACGTGCTCAAGGGGCATCCCGGTGCGCCGATCATCGCCGACGTCAAGGCTAGCCAGGCGTTGTTCGACGAGGTGCGCCGGATGGGGGGGCAGCCGATCATGTGGAAGACCGGCCACTCGCTGATCAAGAACAAGATGGCCGAGACCAAGGCCCCGCTGGCCGGCGAGATGAGCGGACATATCTTCTTCGCCGACAAGTATTACGGCTTCGACGACGCGATCTACGCCTGTATCCGCTTCCTCTCGATCATGGCGCGCGATCCGTCATTCGACCTGCTCGCGCGCTACGACCGCATGCCCAGGATGATCAACACGCCGGAACTGCGGTTCCCCTGCCCGGACGAGCGCAAGTTCGCGGTGATCGACGAAGTGAAGGCGCGCCTCGCCAAGTCCGGCGCGCAGCTTTCGGACACCGACGGCGTGCGCGTGACCGGCAAGGGCGGCTGGTGGCTGCTGCGCGCCTCCAACACCCAGGCCGTGCTGGTGGCCCGCGCCGAGGCCGACACCGAGGCGCATCTCGAAGGCCTGAAGCACGAGCTGGCCGTGCAGTTACAGGCCAGCGGCCTGGAACTGCCGACGGAATCCGTCGGGCATTAACAAGGCCAATCGTTACATACCCCAAATCGACACGAAAGCCCGCCAGGTTTACAGTCCAGGATCTCAGTCCTGCGTGGGGAGGTGAAGATGTCGAGGGCTTTGATCGCTGTCGTGGCGGCGTTGGGGCTCGCGGCATGTGCCACGCCACAAACCAATATCGCGGCCACCGGCGGCACAGCTGCGCTTCAGCAGGAGAAGAATGAACAGGCGCGCCTGATATTGGCTCAGTACAGAACCGACACCAAGCGCCTTTATGACCTGGTGTCGCCACTGTTCGCGGCGGCCAGTGATATCTGCGCCGCCGATAAAGTCGGCCCGACGTTCGGTCTGTTCGACCTGGACACGGCGGAGATGTACGGCAAAGACTATCGCGCCGCCGCAGCGGCGGAGCTTGGCGTGACGGACGGTCTGGTGGTGACGTTCCTTGCCCCGGATTCACCGCTGGCCAAGGCCGGCGTAGTGCCCGGCGACACGCTGATTGCTTTTGGCGGAAAGGCACTTCCACCCGGCCGCAAGGGATATCGGCAATTCATGTCGCAATATTCGGCCCTCAAGACCACGGCGCCGGTGGGTCTGACGGTGTCGCATGAGGGGGTGATCGGCCCGATCACGGTGATACCGATGATTCAGCCCAAACTTCTATTGAAATACGATGCCTTCAATGCCGAAATCAACGCGTTCGCTAATGGCCAGGCTCTCACTATCAATCGCGGTTTGGTGCGGGCGTTTTCCTCCGACGATGCCCTGCTGATGGTGCTCGCGCATGAACTCGCCCACAATTGTCAGCGGCATATCGAATCTCAGAAGACCAACGAGCTGCTCGGCGCGCTGGCCGACGGTCTGGTGGCGGCCGCGGGCGGCGACACCGGCGGCGCTTTCACGCGTGCCGGTGCGGGTGCGTTTTCACAGGATTTTGAGCGTGAGGCCGACTACGTCGGGCTGTACTACATAGCGCGTGCCGGGAAGTCGCTCGCCAAGGCGCGCGATGCCTTCCGGTTGCTGACAATTGAGACGGGCTCAAGTTTGAGTGCCGCGTACGGCGCATCCCACCCCTCGAACCCCGAGCGCTTCCTGCGTCTACAGAACGAAGAGGCGGAGATTCAGGATAAGATAGCCAGGGGGGCGCCACTGGTGCCCGAGAAAAAGAACTAGATCGAACGGCGGGTCAGCCCGCCGCGAGCTTCGCGGCGGCGGGCGGAAGCGCCTTGCAGGCGCTCATGGGCTGCACCGCGATCAGGGCGCAGGCCTTGACCAAGTCCTTCTGCGCCAGTCCGTGGATCTGGGCGCGGAACAGCTTCTTGCCGCCGATCACGGTGGGTTCCACCACCGGGCTTGCGCCCGGGAACTGGCTGGCCAGCGAATTGGCGGCTTCCGAGGCCTCGGCGGTGGCCTTGTCCTCGTTGCTATAGGCGCCGATCTGGATGCCCCAGGTGCCGGGCGGCGGGTTGCCCAGCACCGGTTTCGAGGCGGGCTGGCCGTCATCGCCGAGGCTCGCGAGGTTGGTGGGCACGGGCTTCGGGTTGCGCGCGGGCAGGGCCGCGAGCTTCGGCGCGGGCACCGCCTCGACATTGGTCGCGGGCGCCGGCGGCAGTTCGCTCGACCGGATCAGGGCGGGGATGGATCTCGGCAGTGAAGCGGGCTGCGGCACGTACTGCTCGTCCCGGTCGCCGGCCGAAGCGGGCACCTCCTCGGGCTTCTGCGCGGCCGCGGCGGCCAGGTTGATCTTTTGGAACTCCTCGATGTGCTTGGCGGCCATCAGGGTCTCGGGCTTGCCGTTCAGCGCGGCGAACCCATCGTCCAGCAGATCGACCATGTGGCGGTCGCGGGCCGCGGCGGTGGCGCCGCCGAACACCACGCCGATGATGCGCTGGTTGCCGCGCTTGGCGGAGCTGACCAGGTTGTAGCCCGAGGCCACGGTGTAGCCGGTCTTGATGCCGTCAGCGCCTTCGTAGGTCTCCAGCAGGTGGTTGTGCGTGCGGATGACCTGAGCGCCGTAGGCGAACTCCATGCGCGAGAACAGCGGGTAATAGTTGGGGTGGTCGTGGATCAGGTGCTTGGCCAGGATCGCCATGTCGCGGGCCGAGGAGAACTGGCCGGGATCAGGTAGACCCGAAGCGTTCTTGAAGGTGGTCTGGTTCATGCCCATGGCGCGCGCGGTGGCGGTCATGCGTTCGGCGAAGGCGTCTTCGGTGCCGCCGAGGTGTTCGGCGATGATCACCGCCACGTCGTTGGCGGACTTGGTGACCTCGGCGTCGATGGCCTGGTCGACGGTGATGGTCTTGCCGCGGGCGACGCCGATCTTGGTGGGCGCCTGGCTGGCGGCGTGGGCCGAGACCTTCATCGGCGTGTTCATGCGCACTTCGCCCTTCTTCAGGGCGTCGAACAGCAGGTAGAGGGTCATCATCTTGGTCAATGACGCCGGCGGGCTCGCGATATCCGCGTTGGCCTCGTGCAGCACACGGCCGGTGTCGGCGTCGACCACGATGGATTCATACTGGGGGCCGCCGGGCCGGCTCACCACCATGTCTTTCCCGGGGGCCTTGGCGGGCGCTTTGCCCTTGGCGGGGGCCTTCTTGGCGATGGCTTTCTTGGCGGGGGCCTTCTGGCTGCTGGCCTTTTGATCGGCGGACCAGGCCAGGGACGGCTGGAGGCCGGTCGCCGCGAGGCATACGGCAACCACGGCCAGTCGGGCCAACCCTCGGATCTTCATCCCCTCAACTCCCAATTTCTTTTGTCACTCGTCAGTTGCCAAACGGATCGCATACCGGACGGGCGCGGATATCCCGCAGCCGCGCTCAGGCCGTTCCCGTTCAGTGGTCCTTGTTCCTCATCCCTGTACTCAGGGGGTGCCCTCATTGACCGGGGCGCGCCGGTTAACCCGGCATGAAACGAACATACGCGTTTCGACTCGGGCTGTCCATAACAGCGGCTGTAAGATGTCAGCGATGTGATTGAATCATATCATCTTTCAACTATCTTAAGAAATTCCTGAGGTAGTATCGCCTGAGCACAATTTCCCTTTTTCCCTCCGGGTGTCGCGCCGACTTCGCGCCGGAGGCAACGACGGGAGAGGGTATCGCGTTTGGCATGGGCGATACCTATATGCAGAGGCGAGGGCCGGAGGGCCGATACAGGTGGTGGATTTCATCACCGTGGCTTGGCCGGCTTTGGTATGGTCAGCGGTGAAGGCTTTGAGCAGCGGCGGGTTCTGAAGTTCCAATGAGTGAAAAGACCTCCTTCGTTAAATCCGCCGGGTTGCAGTCCGCAGACATTTTCCGCACTGCAACAGCCACGGTTGTAGTCGCGGCGGAGCCGCGCGGAGACTTGGCGGCGGAGCCGCGCGGAGACACGGCGGCGGAGCCGCGCACAAACATGACTGGCACCGGCCCCGGCGACGATCGGCCTGGCGGCGGCGGCAACGACGGCCGCACCAACACCGGCGTCGTGGTGAAGCCGCGCGCCAAGGTCAAAAAGCCGTCGATGTACAAGGTGCTGATGCTCAACGACGACTACACGCCGATGGAGTTCGTCGTGCACGTCCTCGAGCGCTACTTCGGCAAGAGTACCGAGGAAGCCACCCGCATCATGCTTCATGTCCACCAGAAGGGTGTCGGCGTGTGTGGTGTGTTCACCTTCGAGGTGGCCGAGACCAAGGTCAACCAGACCATGGAACTGGCCCGGAAGAACCAGCACCCGCTCCAGTGCACGCTAGAGAAAGAGTAGTTCCCCGCCCGCTTGAACTTTGGCGCGTCGGGGTTTGTTGAAAGGATACAAATCACTTGTCGATGCTGTCGCAAAATCTCGAAAAGACCTTGCACCAGGCGTTGGCCGCCGCCGCCGAGCGGCGCCACGAATACGCGACGCTCGAGCACCTGCTGCTCGCGCTGTGCGACGACGCGGACGCCATCGCCGTCATGCGCGCGTGCAATGTCGAGATCGAGCAGCTGCGCACCGCCGTACGCGACTTCCTCAACGATGAGCTGTCCGAGCTGGTCTCGCCCATGGGCGAAGACCCCAAGCCCACGGCTGGCTTCCAGCGGGTGGTGCAGCGCGCCGCCATTCATGTCCAGTCCTCGGGCCGCGAGGAAGTCACCGGCGCCAACGTGCTGGTGGCCCTGTTCTCCGAACGCGAGAGCCACGCGGTCTATTTCCTGCAGGTGCAGGAGATGACCCGCCTCGATGCGGTCAACTACATCTCCCACGGGATCGCCAAGCGCCCTAACAGCACCGAGCGGCGCACGGTGCACGGCGTCGAGCAGGAGCAGAAATCCG
>JAIBCD010000048.1 GCA_019694335.1 Rhodospirillaceae bacterium
GACTGGACGCCGCGCAGGATCTGATCGCGAATGTCGCGCGCTATGGCGGCGTGGCCGTGGTGCTGATTCATCCCGACGTGACCGAACCCAAGCTCGCCTTCGAGATGGCGCTGGTCGAGAAATGGCGCGACCGGGCCTGGATCGGCCCGCTCACGAAATTCGGTGACTGGTGGCGCGGACGCGACCTGGCCGAAATCGATGTCGATGAAAAGGACGGCGTCTGGACGCTCACAGCCGGCGGCAGCGATGCTATCGGCGACGTCGAAGTCTTGCTGCCGAAGCTGGCAACCCGCCACCGCATTGCGCGCAAAGCCGGCGAGCGGGCGGCGGAGCGGATCGCGGCGACCAACTAGGAGTGCGTGAGAGCGGGCCTCAGCGCTCGGTCTTCGTGACGCGGCCCGCCTCGGGCGTCACCTGCTCGGCGACCGCCTTGTCCGGATGCTGGATGAAGACCTGCGCCATATTGAGCGTGATCGCCGACGACAGGGCGGTCATCTCGCCGGTCTTGGGGTCCGGATAGGCATCGGCGTTCTTGCGCAGCGCCCAGTAGAACTCCGGCGCATCCAGGCGGTCATAGGCCAGGTGGTGGGTGGCGTAACCCATGGTCCAATCGAGCAGCGTGTTCACGTCGAAATAGCCGGCCATCAGACCATCGGCGCCGGCGCCGGTCAGCTTCAACTGCAGGCGCATGTCGCGGATATGCAGCGACCGGGGGTGGTTCGACTCAATCTGCCAGGCCCAAGTGGCGTCCTTCACCGGCTCGGTGATCAGCACGCCGTTCTCGATCTTGCCGTGCAAACGCTGGATCAGCATCTTGCCGTAGCGTTCATCGACACGCTGCGAGCCGCCGGGAGCGACCTTCTCGCCGGTGGAATCGAGCAGCAGCGGATCGCGGCCGCGCATGATCGTGACGTCGACGCTCGGGTCGTTCACCAGGTTATCGGCGCCCGAGATCTCGATCATCATGCGGTTGTAGACGAAACCGCGCAAAAACTTGCTGGCGAAGAGCTGGACCTGGCCGTCGGGGCCGCGGAAGCCGGTCGCGCAGCCGGTGACGCGATAGAACGCGTTGTCGATGCCCTTCTCGCCCTCGGGGCTGGTGAAATCTTTCGGGCCCACCTTGCCGTCGAGGTTGAGGCCGTAGCTGATTTTGCCCTGCGTCTCCAGGTAGGGGAACAGCGGCGGATGGTCGGCCGGGAACGCGTTCAGGCCTTCGCGGACCAGGATGGTATCTTCCATCTTGCCGCCGTTGGGCCACAGCTGCTTGAAGATTTCGCGTGGCCCCATGGGATTGAGACCCTGCGGGCATTCCGCCTTGCCGTCGGCGGTCTGGTAGACCGAGAAGTGGGCGTCGGCGACCGCGTAGCCGATGCGGCCGTCCCGGAGCGTCGTCGGCGTTTCGGCCTTGGCGAAGCCGGTGGCGGCCAGAGCTACGCCCAGAGTCGCCGCGAAGGTGGTCTTGGAAAACATGTGCATGGGATATTCCTTCTTCGCCACTTAATTACGGCCGCCGAGATCGTGGATCCAGAACGCCTGGTAACCGTTCCACCGGCCATGCCATTCGCCGGTATTGTGGCCCAGGAAATCGCCCGGCTCCTTGTCGCCGGCATAGGTGTAAACCGGCTTGCCGCGATAGGCCCACACGTTGAGGGCGCCCGCCTGGTTCGCCTCCGCCCTGTGGCCGGTCTTGGGGTCGACCCACACGGCGGTCCAAAGATGTGACTCGCTCTTCACGCCCGGGCTCACCGTGACATAGGGCCAAGTCTTCAGGCACTTCTCGACATCGGCGTTGCCGCACACCGCGAAACGATAGGCCTGCGGGCTTTCCATGGTGTCGCACGGCATCATGTCGTCGGTGTCTTCGCCGCAACTGTAGTAGTAGACGGTCTTGCCCTTGGCATTCGCGAGTACGTCACCGTTCATGGTCACCTGGACCATGAAGTCCTTGGGCACGGGCGGCACCATCTGTGTGTAAACGAGATGCCAGCCGGGCACGTCCTCGCCCTCGGTCTTTCCGGGACTGGGATCGCCGGAATAGGTGTACAGCGGCTTCTTGCGGAATGCCCACTGGCGGACACCGGGCGCGCGGTCGACGATCGACCATTCGCCCTGCGGCTGCGCCGAGGCCGGCGCCCGGATCGGCACCCAGGTGCGCGCGCAGGCGTCGTTGCAGTTGGACTTGTTCGCGCCGTCGGCGTCGGAGACGTAGATCGCATACCGGCCGTCGGTGGACAGCTTGCGGCCTTGCACGGTGGTATCGACCCGGAAACCGGGCGGGACGGCCGACGGAGGCCCGACTGGATCGCGGGCGGCCGGAGAGTCGCCGCGGCCACCCATGGTGCTGCCGCCCAGCACATCGCCCGGCACACGGTCGACAATCGAGGTGTAGAGCGGGAAATCGTCGTAAGCCCACTGCCGTTTGCCGTCGGCGCGCTTGATGATCGTCCATTTGTCGACCGGCTTTGCGTCATCGGCGGCATAGACCGGCGGCCAGGTGGCCACGCAGCTCCTGCGGGTGCCGGGCTCGGGTAGGTCGAGGCCCGGCGGATAGGGGCTCATCAGGCCGGCGCTCTTCTGGAGCACCTCGTCGCCGCACACCGACTTGCCCTTGGGATCGCCGGCGTAACCGTTGCGCATTGCGCGTACCGGCCAGGAATAGAGCGTCTTGCCCTTGGCGTCGGCGAACACGGGGCCGTCCAGATCGGTGACGATCACCTGGAACCCGGGCGGCATCGCCACCGGCACATAAGCTTCCACAGCGCGGGTGCGCCCGGTCTCGGCCGCGAAGACCTGACTGGCGCCGCCGGCGATGAGGGCCGCCGAAAAAACGGCAAGAGCGAGGGCGTTTTTCATGCCCAAAAGTTTATGCCGCTCCGCAACAAATCTCTAATCAAAAATCGAAACGGTGTGCCTTTAGAGGGGCTTTGGGGCACTTTAGGCCACCTAAACAGCCCCCCTGCCGCGGCCCATTCCACCCGTCTTATTGAGGGGGGGCGGGCATGTGGGCTGCCCCGCTCTCGGCCACATGCACCCGGTTCCGCCCGGCATGCTTGGCCCCATAGAGGGCGGCGTCGGCGCGGGCGAACAGCGCCTCGAAGGTCTCAGCCTTCTCCAGCGTGGCCAGACCGACGCTGGTGGTCGCGCGCACCGCCTTGCCGTCCATGTCGACCACCGTCTCGGCCACGGCCTGGCGCAGGCGTTCGGCCAGGATGCGGCCGCCCTCGCGGTCGGTGCCGGGCATCAGGATGGCGAATTCCTCGCCGCCGATCCGCGCCAGGATATCCGAGGTGCGGACATGGGCGGCATAGGCCTTGGCGGCGGCCACCAACACCTTGTCACCGCCCGCGTGACCGTAGGTATCGTTGACGCGCTTGAAATGATCGAGGTCGGCGATCAACAGGCTCAAGGGCTGGCTCGAGCGGTGCGCGAGCGCGAGCGCCTGGTGCGCGCGTTCGAACAGGTGGCGGCGGTTGGCGCAGCCGGTCAGCGTGTCGGTAGTGGCAAGGTCGAACAGCCGATCGTTGGCGGCGCGCAGCTCGGCGGTGCGGTCGGCAACCTCGCGCTCAAGTTCCTTGGCCCGCGCCCGCAGCAGCGCGGTGCGGCCACGCACCAGCGCCGACACCAGCAGCAGCCCGCTCAACGCCGCCACCACCTGGAACCACCAGGTCTGATACCAGGCGGGCGCCACGTGTACCGGCAAGGTCAGCGTCTTCTCGGCCCAGATCCCGTCGCGGTTGGAGCCGCGAATGGCCAAGACGTATTCGCCCGGCGGCAGGTTGGTGTAGGTGGCGAGACGCTGCGTCCAGGGCGTCTCGATCCAGTCCTTGTCGTAACCCTCAAGCCGGTAGGCATAGCGGTTGAGTTCGGGCGCGGAGTAGTCCAGCGCCGCGAACTCGACCATCAGGCTGTTGGCGTTGGCCGGCACCGTCAGCGCGGCGCCGGTCCAGCCCTGCCGCTTTCCACCGACATGCAGGTCCGTGACCACCACCCGCGGCTGGTAGGTCCACGGCACCAGACGCTCGGGGCGCACCACGGTCAGTCCGCCCGAGCCGCCGAACAGGATCTCGCCGTCGGCGGTGAGCGCGCCGGAATTGACCCAGTTGAAGGTGATCGCCACGCCCTCGGCCCGGTTCAGCGCGCGCACCGCCAGGGTTTCGGGGTCGATCACCGCCAGGCCGTCGTTGGTGCTGACCCAGATCCGGCCCATGCGGTCGGCCTGCAGGCGGGCGGCGCTGCCGTTCGGCAGCCCTTGCGCTTCCGACAGGCGCTTGAAACGCGGCCGGCCGGTCGCGTCGCGGCCTTCCATGATGTTGATCCCGCCACCCAAGGTGCCGGCCCACAGCCGTCCCTTGTTGTCGGTGGTGATCGCCGACACCCAGGCGGCCGACAGGGATTGCGGATCGTTGGGAGCGGGCAGGATCTTTTCGACTTCACCCGACATAATGTTGAAGCGGTTGAGGCCGGTCGAACTGCCAATCCACAGCCAGCCGTCGCCGTCGGGGGCGATCACCTCGATGCGCTCGCCGGTGAGTGTTTCCCGGCTCCAATGCCCGGTCGCCGCGCCCTTCACGAGATCCAGCCGCCACATGCCGTCCCACAAAGTGCCGATCCACAGGGCGCCGCCAACCTCGCGCAGCGCGCGTACCGGCAGGTCGGGGTGCGCCGGGTCCACGACGATCCGCTTCACTTGCGTCCCGGCCGCATCGGCGCGGTAAAGGCCGCGGTTGGTGCCGAGGTAAACATCGCCGCCCGCGACCTGGACCATGGCATAGACCCGGTCCGGCGGCAGCGCGGCGTTCGCGCGCGCCGCATTGGGGCGCAAACCTCCGACCCGGCCGCCGGCGGGATCGAGGATGTCCACGCCGCCCTCACGCAAGCCCGCCCAGATGCGGCCGTCGGCCGCGGCCAGCACCGACCAGACGTCGATGTCGGACAGCGCGGTGGCGCGGCCCCATTCGCCGAAAATGGTGGTAATCGCGGTCTGGCGCGTGTCATAGCGCGAAAGCCCGCCCGACGTACCGATCCACAGGAACCCGGCTCTGTCGGCATGCATGGCGCGCACATCGTCGTGCACCAGGCTCGCCGGCCGCAGCGCCTCATGCTGGATGCGCCGGGTCTGCCACGAGGCGGTGTCGATCACCACGATGCCCTGGCCGAAGGTGCCGACCCAGATCTGGCCTGGCGTCGCCTCGGCGACATTATTGACGGTCTGGTGTTCGAGATCACCACTTCCATTTCCAAGGGGGTCCGTTTCACGCACGGAGCGCGGCGCACTATCGCCATCGATGACGAAGACGCCGCGGTTCTTGGCGCCGACCCAGATCCGCCCGGCGCTGTCCTCGAACACATGCCAGATTTCCGGGAACTCTTCCCCGCCCGGCAGCGGCACGGCCGTGAAACGCGCCGTGTCCGGATCGCGGCGCGCCAAGCCGCGGCGCGTGCCGACCCAGACGCGCCCCTTGCTGTCGCGCCGCAGCGCGGTGACATGGTTGTCGGGCAGGCTGTCCGGCACGGCATCGTCGTGGCGCGCGTGGGTCCAGGCGCCGGCGGCGTCGCGGTGGTCGAGGCCGCCGTCGGTGGCGACCCAAAGGCCGCCCGCGCCGTCATCGTCGATCGCCCACACCTGCCCATCGCTGACGCCATTGGGGCCAGGGCCGAATACCGTGAAATGTTCGGCGCCCGGATCGTGGCGCGCGAGCCCGCCGCCGGCGGTGCCGATCCACAGCGCGCCTTGGGCGTCCGCGTGCAGCGAGACGATGTAACTCGACGGCAGCGCGGCGGGATCGTTGACGCCGGTCTTATAGGTCTTGAAGTGGTAGCCGTCCCAGCGCGCGAGGCCGCCCGAGGTGCCGAACCACAGGAAGCCGTTGCGGTCCTCGGCGATCGAGGTGGTGAACCGCGTCGGCAGCCCCTGATCGGGATTGAGCTGGGTGAATAGGGAATCGGCGAGCAGCGACCAGCGTTCGGCGGCGGCGCGCGCGGAGGGCGGGCAGGCGCCGGCAAGCAAAACCGCGCTCGCCAGGAAAGCCTTAATGGCCCCGGCCCGCGCGCGCGCCGCGCAACATATGACAAGCGCGCGGATCATGTTCAAAAGCCGTTCACAGACCAGACGCCCCCTTGCTTGGGATCCTTGATAGTCCACGAACCACCACCGATGCCACATATGAAATTTCGCCCGATACGGAAGTCATGTTTTTACGATGATCGGGAGCGCGCGTCAGGGGGCTTTTGCTGCCCGCGGGGTCGGATCGAAACCGTTGCTTGTCGCGCGCGGCTGGACGAGTTTAGTCAGAATCTCATGTCCGAATCCTTGGTCACATCATGCGCTTTACCGCTGCAGTCCTACTCCTCACGACCCTCATGGCCGGACCCGCCGTTTTGGCGGCGGATACCCTACCCGCCGATCCAGAAAACACGCTCTACCTCGACCTGGACGCGGGGCGGGTGGTCATCCGCATGCGGCCAGATCTCGCGCCCAATCATGTCGCGCGCATCAAGCACCTGGTGCGGGCCGGATTCTACGACGGCCTGCCGTTTCATCGCGTGATCGACGGTTTCATGGCGCAGACCGGAGACCCCGGCGACACGGGCACGGGAGGCACCGGCCGCACGCTGAAGGCGGAATTCACCAACACCGCCCAGATACGCGGCGCTGTTTCCATGGCGCGCGGATCATCGCGGAACGGCGCCGACAGCCAGTGGTTCATCGTCTTGACCGACGCCAACCGCAAGGCCCTGGACGGCAAGTACACCTTGTGGGGCCAGGTGACCGAAGGCATGGAGTTCGTGGACACGATCCGTAAAGGCGATGCCGCGCGCGACGGCGCAGTGCAAACGCCCAGTCATATTCGCAGCCTGCAAATCGCCGCCGACACCGACGGTGGGACCACGGCCGCCGCGAATGCGGGCGCGGCGGCGCAGGACTTCAGCGCCGGGGAATTCCGCTGCCTGGCCTTCGATCACACGGGGGGACGGGATCAGGCCGCTGTTGCACCGCTTTGGGCGCACGGATATCTGGCCGGCGCATATCATGCGCAAGGCAAACTCGTGTTCGGCGCGGCGGACGACACACTAACGCCGGCGGTGCGCGTGGCTTGCGCGGACGCGCCGCAAAGCCTCCTCCTTGCGGTCACCAGGAGCGGCCTTGCCAAGACGCCGCGTGAGTTGCCGGGGGCGATGCCGGCCTTTCCCGCAACGGCTTTCACCTGCCGGATGTATGCCGGCCCAGGGGCGGACAAAACTCTCACCGATTTCGCCGATCTGTGGGCGCTGGCGTTCGTTCAGGGCTACAAGAATGTCGGGCAGCCCGATCAGGAGATTTCCTATGAGTCACGCCCGGTGCTGCTGAAAGCGATTGCCGCGGCTTGCATGAAGAATCCGGGGATGAAATTTGCCGATCTGATGTCGGCCGTCGCCGCGAAAGTGAAGATCAAGTAGCGGCGCGCGGTCAGAATGCCCGCCGCAATTTCCAGTGTTTACCTGGGGGAATATCGGTTCATACTTCGGGCATGCAAAATCGCCGCGTCCTCGCCGTTTGCGCCGGAGTATTCCTGCTTTCGCTCGCGAGCGGGTGCAGCAACCCGGGGGACCGCGACCCCGAACCGGGGGTGGCGGCGGCGCTCGCCGAACAGCGGGCGCAGAGCATCAGCGACGTCCACTACGACCTGTCCTTTGTCATTCCGGCGGACCCTTCGCAACCGGTCACCGGGCGCGAGACCCTGCGGTTTTCCCTCGCCGACGCATCGCGACCGGTCGCCCTCGATTTCGAGCCCGACGCCGAACCGGCGGTGTCCGTCTCGACCGGCGGCAAGCCGGTCGCCGTGCGTCTCGTCAACGGCCACATCGTCATTCCGGAAAAATTCCTGCGCACAGGCGAAAACAGCTTCGATCTGGTCTTTCGCGCCGGCGCCGCCCCGCTCAACCGCAACCCGGACTTCATGTACGCGCTGTTCGTGCCGGCGCGCGCGCACCAGGTGTTTCCCAGCTTCGACCAGCCCGACCTCAAGGCACGCTATACCCTCGCGCTGGACATTCCCGCCGCCTGGCGGGCCGTCGCGAATGGGGATGAAACCGGGCGCACGGCCACGGGCGACCGGGTTGCGATCCGTTACGCCGAGACCAAACCCATCCCGACTTATCTTTTCACCTTCGCCGCCGGGAATTTTCAGGTGGAAACCGCCGAACGGAATGGGCGGACGTTCCATATGTATCACCGCGAAAACGACACCGCGAAGGTCACGCGGAATCGCGACGCGATCTTCGATCTTCACGCCAAGGCCCTGGCGTGGCTCGAGGACTACACGCAAATCGCCTATCCGTTCGACAAATTCGATTTCGTCCTGATCCCTGCGTTCCAATTCGGCGGCATGGAACACCCGGGAGCGATCTATTACAACGCGGCGCCGCTCATGCTCGACGAATCCGCCACGGAAAACCAGATGTTGGGCCGCGCCAGCGTGATTTCGCACGAAACCACGCACATGTGGTTCGGCGATCTCGTCACCATGCGTTGGTTCAACGATGTGTGGATGAAGGAGGTATTCGCCAACTTCATGGCCGCGAAGATCGTGAATCCGTCGTTCCCGAACGTCGACCACGAGCTGCGCTTCCTGGTTTCCAACTATCCCGCCGCCTATGGCGTCGACCGCACCGAAGGCACGCACCCGATCCGGCAGGAACTCGACAACCTGAATGCGGCCGGAAACATGTATGGCGCGATCATCTACCAGAAGGCGCCGATCGTCATGCGCCAGCTCGAGCGGATGCTGGGCGCCGAAAAATTCAGGGATGGACTGCGCGCCTATCTGAAGCGTTTCCCGTACGGCAACGCGACTTGGCTCGACCTGGTGAAAGTGCTCGGCGATCAAACCGGCCAGGACGTTTCGGCCTGGAGCAAGGCCTGGGTGGAGGAAGGCGGCCGGCCTTCGATCCGCACCGAGATCGGCGACCAGGGCCTGGCTTTCGTGCAGTCGGATCCGCAGCCGGGCAGATCCCTGCGCTGGCCGCAACAGATGGAAGTCCTTGTCGGCACCGCCTCCGGGACACGGATGCTGCCCGTGGCAATGACCGGCGAGCGAACCGAGACGATCCCCCTTCCCGCCGATGCACGCCCGGTGTTCGTGCTTCCGACCGGCGGCGGTGTTGCCTACGGCGATTTCACCCTCGACGACGGGAGCCGGGCGTACCTGCTGTCGCATCTGCCGGAACTGAAGGAGCCAGTCACGCGGGGCGCGGCGATCGTGACGCTGTGGGAGGAACTACTCGACCGGCGGGTGCGTCCGTCCGACTTCGTGGACTTCGGATTGAGGGCCTTGCCGCTGGAAGACACCGAGCAGAACATCCAGCTGCTGGTCGGCCGCATCGACGGCGCGTTCTGGGATTTCATGGATGATCCCGCGCGCCTGGCTCTGGCGCCGCGGCTCGAGCAGGCGTATCGCGACGGCTGGACCCGCGCCGCGTCGCCGAGCCTGAAATCCGTCTACTTCAGGGCGTTTCGATCTATCGTGCGCAGCGCGGACGGCGTAGCGTTCCTTGAGCGCGTATGGCGGCGTGACGAGAAGATCCCCGGCCTCACGCTGTCGGAGGACGACGAAGCGGGACTGGCGCAGGATCTGGCCATAAGGTCGGCCCCTAACGCCGCGGCGATCCTCGAAGAGCAGCGCGGCCGCTACCGCAATCCCGACCGCAAGGCCCAGTTCGAATTCGTGATGCCGGCGTTGTCGGGCGATCCCGCGGTCCGCGACGCATTCTTTGAAAGCCTGAAGGATGTCAAGAATCGCCGGCGCGAGCCCTGGGCCACGCAGGGGTTGGGGTTTCTGAATCACCCCCTGCGCGCGCCGGCTTCCGAAAAATACATCCTGCCGGCGCTGGATCTCCTGATCGAGATTCAGCGGACGGGTGACATCTTCTTCCCGAAAAACTGGATGGACGCGGCGCTGGGAGGCCACAAAACCCGCGCCGCCGCGAGCAGCGTGCGACAGTTTCTCGCGGAAAGGCCAGACTACCCCATCCGCCTGCGCCGTATTGTTCTGCAGTCCGGCGACACGCTTTTCCGGTCGGCGGAAATCCCGAGCCCATAAGACCTCCACTCAACGGTTGCGGCTGCCGGCCGGCCACGCCACTCTTGGCCATGGCATTTCCACCTTCCAGACCTCTCCCCCCCACCGCGGCGGGCGAGCAGAAATTTCAGCTCGCCAGCACCCTCTACGCACAAGGACGATTGAGCGAGGCCGCCGAGGCTTGCCGCGCGGCGCTCACGCAGGCGTCCGATCATGACGGCGCGCTGCATCTGTTGGGGGTCATAGCCCTCCAGACCAACCGACCCCATGAAGCGGCCGCGTGTTTCGCCAAGGCGGCAGCTTTGGAGCCGACCAATCCGACCTATCATTCCAATCATGGCCTCGCGCTCCTCGGCATGGACCAGGCGCCGGCCGCCCTACAGGCGTTCGACCACGCGCTGAGGCTTCGCGCGGACATCGCCGAGATCCATTGCAGCCGCGCCGATGCGTTGCTGCGCCTGAACCGTCTGGCGGAGGCGCTGGAAGGCTACGGCCGCGCCGCTACCCTCAAGCCGGAGCTGGCGGAGGCGCATTGCGGCCTCGGCAACCTGCTCCGCCAAACCAATGCCACTGCGGCGCGCGCCGCGTTCGAAGCCGCGCTCGCCCGCGATCCGACGTATGTCGAGGCCCGCTACGGTCTCGCGCTCGCGCTGCAGGATCTGGGGATGCCGGCGGAAGCTTTGGCCGAAATCGATATGCTCGCGGCGGCTTACCCGGCGCTGCCGGCTATTCATTACGCGCGCGGCAGCATGCTGGCGGACTTGAATCGCGCCGACGACGCCCGCGCGGCCTATGAGAGGGCGCTCGCGCTGGATCCAGGCCATACGGACGCAAGGCGCAATCTCTTCCGGTTGCGACTGGGGGACGGCGACTTCCCGGCCCTCGTCCGGCTCGCCGCCGAACTTGCGGAGGAGGAATTCGGCGCGGAGGCCGCGACCCTGAGGGATCGTCCCGCCGCCGCTTTTCGTCTGCGCCACGACCTTGAACAGGCCGATTGGCTCGCGGCACATGGCTATGCGGTCGAGGGACTGGCGGACGTCCGGCAGCGGCTGGAGTCCGCCTGCGCGCGGGTCGCGGACGGCGCGAAGGAGGTGCTTCTGTCCGCCGACGAACGCGCGGCCATCGCCGCCTTTCGCCGCCGGAGGTTTGTTCCTCCGCCAGCGCGGATCCAGGGCATGATTAACCCGGCATTGCAGGCGCGGGCGATTGAGGACGCTTATTGCGGCGCAGCGACACCGGTCGTGGTGATCGACGACTTCCTGTCGCCCGAAGCGCTCCAAGCCCTCAGGAATTTCTGCTTCGCGGCGGCGGTGTGGCGCAGAGAATACGTCAACGGCTATCTCGGCGCCTTCGCCGAGGACGGCTTCGTCAGCACGCTGCACCTCCAACTCGCCGCGGAACTGAGAGAACGCCTGCCGCGAACGCTTGGCGGCCACCGTCTGGAGCAGATGTGGGGTTTCAAATACAACCCCGACGTCGTGACCGGCATCAATGTCCACGCCGATTTCGCACGCATCAACCTGAATTTCTGGATCACGCCCGATGACGCCAACCTCGATCCCGGCACGGGCGGGCTGCTGATCTATGACAAACCGGCACCGGCCGCCTGGACCTTCAAGGAATACAATTACGACGCGGCCGCCATCGCCCGCTTCCTCGCCGAACAGGGCGCAACGGCCCAGCGCATCCCCTACCGCTGCAACCGCGCCGTCCTGTTCGACTCAACGCTGTTTCATGAAACCGACCGCGTGCATTTCAAGCCGGGGTACGAGAACCGCCGCATCAACATCACCTGCCTGTTTGGGAGGGGCGGGTTGAGGACATACTGACGGCGGACGTCCGGCTACCGCAGGTCCATTACAACAAGTCCAAGACCGGCACCGTGCTTGAAAGCCGGCAAAGAAAACACCAGCGCGCCGCGCGTGCTCTCTTCACACGGGAGGCGCTTGGCCGCGTCAATGAGCCGGGCAACATGATCGATTGCGGCGTTGTTTATGCGGCGGCCAAGCACGGCCGCCATGTCGCGGAGGCCTTCACGTCCGCGGACAGCCAGCGGCGGCGCTCGCCCAACCCGCACAACACCCGGTCGCCGGCCGGCAACCGCACGCGTATTTCCTTTGCGTTCGGCATTGTACCGGCCTAGACCCGCTTCTCGATGAACACGCACGCCATTCTCTCCCAGGCCGTCGCGCTCCACCAAAGCGGCAGATTCGTGGAAGCGGAGAAGCTGTACGGCCAGGTGCTGGCGGCGCAGCCGGGCAACTTCCAGGCGCTTTACCTGCACGGGCTTCTGCTGCACCAGCAAAAGCGCCAGCCCGAGGCGCTCGCGGCCATCGACGCGGCACTCCAATTGAACCCGAACGCTCCGGAAGCCCTCGGACTGCACGGCCTCCTCCTGCGCGCCGCCGGGCAACTTGATCGGGCGCTCATGAGTGCTTCCAAGCTCACCGCCCTCGCGCCGACCGACGCGGATGCTTGGCACAGCCGTGGCATGATCCTCGCGGACATGCGCCGCTTCGATGAGGCGCTCGCCTCCTACGACAAGGTGCTGGCGCTCAAGCCCGCGCACACCGACGCGCTCTATCGCCGTGGCACCGCGCTCCTGGAACTGGGGCGCCACCAGCAGGCGGTGGCCGTGTTCGACGACGTGCTGGCGCGCGAGCCGAACGCGTTCAATGTCTGGATCAACCGCGGTCTCGCGCTGCACGAGATGGGTCATTTCGCGGACTCGCTTGCGAGTTACGAGCGGGCGCTGAAACTCCGCCCCGACCATGCCCCCGCCTGGACCAATCACGGCAAAGCCCTCAACAATCTCCAGCGGTTCGACGAAGCACTCGCGAGCTACGACAGGGCGCTGGCGATCGACCCCCGCAACCTGAGCGCGTGGCAGGCCCGCGCCACGACTTTGCGCACCGCCTATCGGTTCGACGAAGCCATCGCCTGCGTCGACACGGCGCTGGCGATTTACCCGGGTCTTGCATCGCTGCTGTTCCTGCGCGGCTGGCTCTTATGCGAGCAGGACCGGATTTCGGATGGGCTCGCCGTGATTCGCGACGCCGCCGTGCGGGACATCACGACCCGGGCACCGGAGGCCGCGCCCGCGCACAAGCAACGCCATGACCTTGAGCAGCGTGATTACCTCGCCGGCCGCGGCGTGTCGCTTAGGGACGGAGAGTTGTATTTCGCCGGCGGCGAGCGGCTCAGCGGCCCTGTCATCAATCCCGCCAACGCGGAGACGGCCGCCGCGCAGTGGAAGGCGGCCAGGCCGCAGATCGCGGTCATCGACGCGTTCTTGACGCCCGAAGCGCTGGAAAGCCTGCGGCGCTTCTGCTGGGGTTCGACCTTCTGGCGCAAGCCTTATCCCAACGGCTATCTCGGCGCGATGCCCGAGGAACAGGCCTTCGCCGCGCCCCTCCTGGCGCAGATCGCCGAAGGCCTGCGCGACACATTCCCCGGCATTATCGGCGACCATCGCCTGCGCATGCTGTGGGGTTTCAAATACGACAGCGCCTTGCGCGGGATCGAGATCCACGCCGACCAGGCCGCCGTGAACGTCAACTTCTGGATCACACCCGATGAAGCCAACGCCAATCCCGCCAGCGGCGGCATGGTGATCTGGGACGTGGCCGCGCCACAGGACTGGGACGCCAGGATCTACAACGGCGACGACGCGGCCGCGCGGGAATTCCTCGACCGCTCCGGCGCCAAGCCCCGAATCGTTCCTTACCGCGCCAACCGCGCGGTGATTTTCGACTCAGACCTGTTCCACAAAACCGACGAGATCGATTTCAAGGACGGCTACCTGAACCGGCGCATCAACCTGACCCTGCTGTACGGCCGGCGGACGTATTACGGGCGATAAGTAATCCTCCGCGATGCGCCAACCCGCATTTATGAAGAGGGGCGCCCGGAGCCAGACCGCCGCAATTTATTAAAAACAACAGCTTAGAAAAACGCGACAACGATTTCTCCGATGGCTCCCCAAGGCCGATGGATTATTCGTCGCACGTATCCAGCCCATTTTTGGCCGGATATGGCTTCGATTCATTGCCGAGGTCCGATGACAGGCTTACCATGTCTCCGCATTTCTCGTTGTGGAGCGGATCGGCATGAAAATCCACGAGCCGCGAGCATGCCTTTGCCTCCTTCACTCTTGGCGCCGGAGGTAATGCCACATGGGTTTTGTCCTTCGAACAGGTGCTGTTCTTCTCGGACTGATTTCGCTGGGGTTGATCGGCGGAGGTGGCCGCCTGCTCGCTCTTGGCGGATCCGCCTACTATCTGATCGCCGGCGCCGCATATCTGATCGGCGCCGCGATGCTGTGGAAGGGACGCGGATCGGGCGGATGGATCGTCGCGGCGGTCGCGCTGCTGACAATACCCTGGGCGTTATGGGAATCGGGCCTCGACTATTGGGCGCTATTCCCCCGCCTTCTCGTTCCGTTTGCGATTGCCGCGATAGTGCTGTTCTTCGTGCCGTGGGCGCGAGACCCGGTACAAAAGCGCCCGGCCTGGAGCGGATCGGCCGTGTTTGGCATCGCCTTCATCGTTTTATTCGGTGAAGGCTTTGTGGACCATGGCGTTATCGAACCGGCGGCGAGCGCCGCTTATACTCTGGCGGGAGGCGACAACCAACCGTCCAACTGGACCGCCTACGGTCGCTCGCCGCGCGGCGATCGCTTCTCACCCTTCAATCAGATCAATCGCGGGAATGTAAACGCCCTACAAGTCGCATGGACTTACCGCACGGGCGATAAAGGACCGGGCATTGATCAGAATACGCCGCTGCAGATCGATGACCTTGTCTATTCCTGTACGCGCAACGACAAGGTCATCGCATTGGATGCCGATACAGGTGAGGCGCGCTGGATCAACGACCCCAAAGCCCAATCGCCGTTCTGGCAACGGTGTCGCGGCCTTGGCTATTACAAAGTGCCCGAGGCCGCTGGAGAGGCGTGCAAAGAGCGCATCGTTCAGACGACCATCGATGCGCGGCTGCTGGAACTGGATGCCAAAACTGGCGAACCGTGCAGGGATTTCGGCCAAGCCGGCGTTGTCTCGCTGTCGGACGGCATGGGGTCCGTCAGCCCGGGGTTCTATTTTCAGACATCCGCCCCGCTCGTCGCGCGTGATTACATCGTTGTCGGCGGCTGGGTCGTGGACAATCAGATGCGCGGCGAGCCATCGGGCGTTATCCGCGCTTTTGATGCGCGCAACGGATCACTGGTCTGGGCGTGGGATCTCGGCAACCCGGCAATCACCCGCGATCCACCACCCGGCGAGACCTACACCCGCGGAACGCCAAACAGCTGGTCGACCGCCGCATATGATGACCGGCTGGGATTGATCTATCTGCCACTCGGCAACGCGACACCCGATTACTACGGCATCGACCGGCCAGCGCATTCGGACGAGTACAATTCATCCTTGGTCGCGCTTGACGTGATGACGGGACGGGAGCGCTGGCACTTCCGGACAGTGAACAATGATATCTGGGACTATGACTTGCCGTCGCAGCCGGCGTTGATAGATGTGCCCGACGGCAAGGGCGGCGTAACCGAAGCTGTGCTGCAAACCACCAAGCGCGGCCAGATTTTCCTGCTCGATCGCGCTACCGGCCAACCGATCGCGGATGTGGAACAACGGCCCGTGACTCAAAAAGGCGCCGTGCCCGAACAAAAACTCGCGGCCACCCAGCCCTATTCCGTGGGGATGCCGACGATAGGCGCCGAGTTACTGACCGAGCAAAAGGCCTGGGGAGCCACGATGCTCGACCAGCTCTATTGCCGGATCGCCTTTCGCAAGCTGCGATACGATGGCGACTTCACGCCGATCGGCCTCACGCCCGCAATCCAACAACCCGGCAATACCGGCGGCTTCAACTGGGGTAGCGTATCGGTGGACGCGGCAAACGGCCTTGTTTACATGAACGACATCCGCATACCGAGCACCTACTATCTTGTAAAACGCGATGAATATCCGGCGGTCGCAAAGCGATTGAAGGCAGATCAGACCGGCCACGGCCCCTCGCCGCAAATCGGGACGCCGTTTGGCATGGTGACCGAGGTATGGATGTCGCCGCTCGGCATTCCCTGCACGCAACCGCCCTTCGGCACGATAACGGCGATCGACCTCACCTCACGCAAGGTTGCATGGCAACGGCCTGCCGGTACCGCCGAACAGACCGGGCCGATGGGCATCGCGACCGGCTTGCCCCTGACGATGGGCATGCCCACCTACGCGGGCACCATCGCGACGGCGGGAGGACTTGTATTTTTTTTCCGGCTATCAGGATTTCTACTTACGCGCCTACGACGCGCAAACCGGCCGGGAAATCTGGAAATACGCGCTGCCGATAGGCTCGAGCGCGACACCTATGACCTATGTTTCGCCCAAAACAGGCCGACAATATGTCGTCGTGTCGGTGGGTGGCGCACCCTATTCAAAACAGGTCGGCGATTACGTAATGGCGTTTGCTCTTCCCCGCAAGCAATAGCCGGGGACCAAGGCATCTCACGCATGCGTTCACGACCCGCACCGCCGGCGCCGGATCGCGCGGAAATCCCGCGCCGGCCGCGCAGTCGCGGCCGGCGGATCAGTGGTCGATGCTACACAAAGTCGTCAGATTGAGCATCGTGCCCAGGAATCTGAGGTTGCGCACGGTATGCGACAACACGATCCCGGAGGTGGCGCCGAGATCTCCTTCCGGAATCAGATTGAGGTGATATCCCGTGGGAGACGGTACGTAATTGACGGCTTTTTCGATATCGATGCTGGAAAATGTGTAGGCGGTATTGGGGGCGGCCTGCACCTCGAATATTCCAAGGCGCGTGCCCGTGCCCGCCTCGTACACTCCCAGCCTGACGGTGGCAGCCGCGCCGCGCCGGTTCAGAATCTGCACCGTGCTTGGGTAATTCGCGGACAGCAGGGAGGAATGCACGTTGGTGATGGCGGCGGAGAGCGGTGCATAGTTCAGCCCGTTCTCATAGCCGCACACGCTCATATTCTCGAAAAAACCCGTATCGCCGTTGAAGTAGACATGCTGGACCGCACTCAGGAAGTCGCTGCTTTGCAGGTAAAGCGTGAGAAACTCGTCCCGGGGATCGAGCGCCGGCCCCCCAGCGGCGGCCAACAGATCCCGCGCCGACAGCTGCGGCGAAGACCGCGCCGGCGAGATTACGATCGCGGTTCCGTAATCAGCGCCGGTGGTATTGCCTATCATGCGTACCGAGGTGGTGACCGATTTTGTCGCGTTGAGATTCGCGAACCGGACATAGCTCATGTTCCCGGCATAGCCTGGGGTGACGTTCGGGACCACGGTGTATTCCGAGGCGAGAACCGCCGCGTATGCGGCCGGCCCGGCGCAAATTTCGCACAGGAAAACCAGTAACCCCGCCACGGCGATCGCCAGAACCGCCCGGCAACGGCCCGGCCAAGTCCCCACGCGGCGCTGAGTCCCGGCCCTCACGACGATCCCATTATCATGCTGAGCTGCGTGGTCGACATAGCGGCGATCTGCTGGGTCGTGAACGCGGCGAACTGGGTCCGGTTGAGGTTGGCGATCTCGAGCGTCGTGAGCGCGGCGACCTGCAGCGCCGTCAAGGCGGCGATATCGGTCGTCTCCAGGCCCAGGAGCTGCGCCGGAGACAGGGCGCTGACCTGGGTGGTGGTGAGCACGCGAATTTGGCCGGTCGTCAACGCGGCGATCTGGGTGGAGGAGATGGCACGGAACTGCTCCGGCGTCAGGTTGGTCAGGTTGCCAGGGTTGAGGTTCCCGATCTGCGTGGTCGTGAGCGCGCCGATCTGGGCCTGCGTCAGCGCCGCGGCTTGGGACGAATTCATTGCCGCGATCGCCGCAGGCTGCAGGGCGGCAACCACCGTGGCGGCCATGGCGGCGATGTTATCCGGCTGCAAGGCCTGTAGTTGGGACGGCGTAATGAAGGCAATTTGCCCGGCATTGAGCGCGTTGATCTGCGACGGCGTGATCGCCGCGATCTGGGTCGCGTCCAGGCCGCGCACCTGTTTGGGCGACAGGTTGGCCAACTGGCTCGTGGTCAGCGCCCGGAACTGGGTGTAACCCAGCGCGCCCAGTTGCGACGCCAGCAGACCGCCCATCTGCGAAACGGTCAAAGCCGCTATGTTCGCCGGACTGAGCGCCGCGAGCTGCGTCGGCGACAAGGCCGTGAGCTGCGTAGGCGCAAGGGCGCCCAATTGGCTGGAGGTGAGCGCGGCCAGGCTGGTTGCCGCGATATTGCGAAGCTGCGAGGTCGCAAGCGCCATAATCTGGGTCGTCGAGATGGTCGCGGCTTCGGTAGTCGTAAGACTCCCGATTTCCGTGAGCGCAAGCCTCGCGGGGTCGAGCACGCGATTGCCGCCCGGCGGCCCGGAGATGTCGGGCGGACCGGTATCGATTGGCGGCACCGAGCTCCCCGCGCGCGGCGGCAGGCCCAAAGCCGCCAACTGGTCGTCCGTCAGCGCTTCAAGCTGTCGGCTTGTCAGCGTGCCGACGTTCGCGGCGCTGAGTGACTGGAGCTGGGCGTTCGTCCACAGGGCAAGCTGCGCGCTCGATAAGCCGCCAACCTGCGTGGTGGACAGGGAGGCGATGTCGCGGACAGTGAATGCGGCCGCCTGGCTGGGCGCCATCGCCGCGATCTGGACCGAAGACAGCCCGCCGAATTGCACCGTGGTGAACGCGGCGATGTCGGTCGTTTCCAACCCGATAACTTGCGTCGTGGTCAGGCTTGCCAGCTGCGACGCCGTCAACGCGCCGATCTGGGCGACGGTCAAGGCGCCGACCTGACCGGCCGCGAGCCCCGATATTTGGGTCTGGGTCAAAGCCGCAATGTCCGGAATAGCCAGGCTGCTGATCTGGGTCGTGGTCAGGAAGCCAAGCTGAGTCGCGCTAAGACCGCCGACCTGGGTCGGCGTGATTTCCGCGATACGCGCCGTGGCCAGCACCGCCAACTGCGCATGGCTGAACGCCGACAGTTGGGTGGCCGTCAGGCCGGCAAGCTGCACCGACGACAACGCCGCGAGCGGGGCGGTGCCGATGGAGGAGACCTGCGCGACCGAAAGGCCCGCGAGTTGCCCCGCGGTCAAAGCGCCGAATCCGGTGACAGTGAGGCTGCCGATCTGGGTGGTCGACAAGCCGCCGAGCTGGAGCGTGGAAAGCCCGGCGAGGACGGTCACGGACAGCGCATTGACCTGGGTCGTGGTGAGTACGCCGACCTGAGTCGCCGACAGACCTCCGACCTGCCTGGTTGTCAGCGCCGCAACCACCGGGATGGTCAATGCAGCTATCTGGCCGGCGTTCAGGGCCGCGAGGTGGTCGGAGGTAAGCACGCCCGCGTCCGCGGTGCCGATCGCGGCGATCTGCGCCGCACTGAAGCCGGCCACCTCGCCGGGAGTGAAAGCCGCGAAGGCGGTGGTATTGAGGGCGGCAATGACGGTCGTGGTCAGCCCGGATACCTGGGCGGTGCTCAAGCCGGCCAGGACCGCCGACGCCAACGCGCTCAGTCGCGTGGCCGTGAGGGCGCCGATCTGTGTCGCGCTTAAGCCGGAAAGCTGGGTGGTGGTCAGCACGCCAAGGCTGCCCGTGCTGACGGCCGCGAATTGGTCCGGGGTGAGGCCGCCGAGTTGTCCGGGCGCCAACCCCAGGAATTGGGTCGTCGACAAACCCGCGATCTGAGACGTGGTCAGGCCGCCAACCTGTAGCGTTGTGAGCGCTCCGAGGTGCGTGGCCGCAAGAGCGGCGATCTGGGTCGCGGTGATGGCGCCGATCTGCGTTGCGTTCAGTCCGCCCAGTTGGGTCGTGGTCAGGGCGGCGATGTCGGTCGAGGAGATCGCGGCCACCTGCGACACGGTGAACCCGCCCAGCTCACCCGCCGATAGGGCGCCGAAGGCCGTCAAGGTCAGCGCGCCAACCTGGGTCGTGGTCAGGCCGGACAGCTGCGCCGTAGTCAGCGACGCGACTACGTTGTTCGCCAGGGCATTGACCTGGGTGGTGGTGAGCGCGCCGATCTGGCTGGACGACAGCCCGCCGAGCTGGACCGTGGTCAGGGCGGCGATATCGGTGGTGCTGATGGCCGCGATCTGTGCCGCCGACAGGTAGCCCATCTCGCTGGGGATCAGCGCACCGAACTTGGTCGTGGTGAGCCCGCCGATCTGCGCCACCGTCAGGCCGCCGATCTGAACCGAGGAGAGGCCGGCGATCACCAGATCGCTGAACGCGTTTATTTGAGTCGACGTCAATGCCCCGATCTGCGCGACCGTAAGCGCGCTCGCCTGACCGGCGGTCAGCGCGCCCAGGTTCGTGACGGTCAGGCTTGTGACTTGGGTCGTGGTGAGCACACCAACCTGGCTGGACGACAGCCCGCCGAGCTGGACCGTGGTGAGGGCGGCGATATCGGTGGCACTGATGGCGGCGATTTGCGTGCCGGCGAGAACCCCCAATTGGCCGGAGCTCAAAGCGCCGAACTGGATCGTAGTGAGACCGCCAATCTGTGTCGCGGTGAGGCCGGACAACTGCGCCGCGGTCAAGGAAGCCAATACGCTATTGGCCAGAACATTGACCTGGGTGGTGGTGAGCGCGCCGATCTGGCTGGACGACAATCCGCCCAGTTGAACCGTGGTCAGGGTGGCGATGTCGGTCGTGCTGATGGCGGCGATCTGTGCCGCCGAAAGATAACCCATCTCGCTGGAGCTCAAGGCCCCGAACTTGGTCGTGGTGAGGCCGCCGATCTGCGCCGCAGTCAGGCCGCCGATCTGAACCGACGAGAGGCCGGCGATCACCAGATTGCTGAACGCATTTATTTGGGTCGATGTCAAAGCCCCGATCTGAGATGACGAGAGACCGCTCGCCTGGGCCGGCGTCAGCGAAGAAATCAAGGTCGTGGTCAGGAGCCCGATTTGCGTCGCCGTCAACGCGCCGACCTGGCTGGATGACAGCCCGCCCAGCTGAACCGTGGTGAGGACGGCGATGTCGGTGGTATTGATGGCAGCGATCTGCGTGCCGGCGAGAACCCCCAATTGGCCGGAACTCAAAGCGCCGAACTGGGTCGTAGTGAGACCGCCAATCTGCGTCGCGGTCAGGCCGGACAACTGCGCCGCGGTCAGCGACGCGACCGCGCTATTGGCCAGGGCATTGACTTGGGTGGTGGTGAGCGCACCGATCTGGCTGGACGACAACCCGCCCAATTGAACCGTGGTGAGCGCGGCGATATCGGTGGTGCTGATGGCGGCGATCTGGGCCGCCGACAGATAGCCCATCTCGCTGGGGATCAGCGCGCCGAACTTGGTCGTGGTGAGCCCGCCGATCTGCGCCGCCGTCAGGCCGCCGATCTGAACCGACGACAGACCGGCGATCACCAGGTTACTGAAGGCATTTATCTGGGTCGATGTCAAAGCCCCGATCTGAGATGACGAGAGACCACTCGCCTGGCCCGGCGTCAGCGAAGAAATCAAGGTCGTGGCCAGGAGCCCAATTTGCGTCGCCGTCAGCGCGCCGATCTGGACCGACGACAAGCCGCCCAACTGCACCGTCGTCAGGATCGCCAGGTCCGGCGTTCCGATGGCCGCGATCTGAGTAGGCGTCAGGGCCGCCAACTGGACGGGCGTCAGGACGCTGAACTGGGTGGTGGTCAGACCGGCAATTTGGGTCGTGGTGAGCCCGGTCATCTGGCCGGCGGAGAGGGCCGCCACCAGATTGTTGGCCAGGACATTGACCTGGGTGGTGGTGAGCGCGCCAACCTGGCTGGACGACAGCCCGCCGAGCTGGACCGTGGTGAGCGCGGCGATGTCGGTGGTGCTGATGGCCGCGATCTGTGTGCCGGCGAGAACCCCCAATTCACCTGAACTCAAGGCGCCGAATTTGGTCGTGGACAACGCGCTGAGCTGAGTCGTGGTCAAGCCGGACAACTGCGCCGTGGTCAACGACGCGACCACATTGTTGGCCAGGACATTGACCTGGGTCGTGGTGAGCGCGCCGACCTGGCTGGACGACAGCCCGCCCAGCTGAACCGTTGTAAGGGCAGCGATGTCGGTGGTGCTGATGGCCGCGATCTGTGTGCCGGCGAGAACCCCCAGTTCACCTGAACTCAAGGCGCCGAATTTGGTCGTGGACAACGCGCCGAGCTGAGTCGTGGTCAGGCCAGACAGCTGCGCCGCGGTCAGCGACGCGACCACGTTATTGGGCAGGGTGTTGACCTGGGTGGTGGAGAGCGCGCCGATCTGGCTGGATGACAGCCCGCCGAGCTGGACGGTGGTAAGGGCGGCGATGTCGGTCGTGCTGATGGCGGCGATCTGGGCCGCCGACAGGTAGCCCACCTCGCTGGGGATCAGCGCGCCAAACTTGGTCGTGGTAAGGCTGCCGATCTGCGTCGCAGTCAAGCCGCCGATCTGAACCGAGGAGAGACCGGCGATCACCAGGTTGCTGAGCGCGTTTATTTGGGTCGATGTCAAAGCCCCGATCTGGGACGAAGAAAGGCCACTCGCCTGGCCCGGCGTCAGCGAAGAAACCAAGGTCGTGGTCAGGAGCCCGATTTGCGTCGCCGTCAGCGCGCCGATCTGGACCGACGACAAGCCGCCCAACTGCACCGTCGTCAGGACCGCCAGGTCCGGCGTTCCGATGGCAGCGATTTGAGTGGGCACCAGGGCCGCCAACTGCGTGGGCGTCAAGGCGCCGAATTTGGTGGTGGACAGGCCGGCAATTTGGGTCGTGGTGAGCCCGGTCATCTGGCCGGCGGAGAGGGCCGCCACCACATTGTTGGCCAGGGTATTGACCTGGGTGGTGGAAAGCGCACCGATCTGGCTGGACGACAGCCCCCCGAGTTGGACGGTGGTAAGGGCGGCGATGTCGGTCGTGCTGATGGCCGCGATCTGTGCCGCCGACAGATAGCCCATCTCGCTGGAAATCAGCGCACCGAACTTGGTCGTGGTGAGCCCGCCGATCTGCGCCACCGTCAGGCCGCCGACTTGAACCGATGACAGGCCGGCGATCACCAGGTTGCTGAAGGCATTTATCTGGGTCGACGTCAAAGCCCCGATTTGCGCGGCCGTGAGCGCGCTCGCCTGACCGGCGGTCAGCGCGCCCAGGCTCGTGACCGCCAGGCTCTTGACTTGGGTCGTGGTAAGCCCGCCGATCTGGCTGGATGACAACCCGCCCAGTTGAACCGTGGTGAGCGCGGCGATGTCGGTCGTGCTGATGGCTGCGATTTGCGTGCCGGCAAGAACACCCAGCTCACCGGAGCTCAAAGCGCCGAACTTGGTCGCGGACAAGGCGCTGAGCTGAGTCGTGGTCAGGCCGGACAGCTGCGCGGTCGTCAGCGATGCAACCACATTGTTGGCCAGGGCGTTGACCTGGGTGGTGGTGAGCCCGCCGATCTGGCTGGACGACAACCCGCCCAGTTGGACCGTGGTAAGGGCGGCGATATTGGTGGTGTTGATGGTGGCGATCTGTACCGCCGACAGATAACCCATCTCGCTGGAACTCAAGGCCCCGAACTTGGTCGTGGTGAAGCCGCCGATCTGTGTCGCGGTCAGGCCACCGATCTGAACCGACGACAGGCCGGCGATTACCAGATTGCTGAGCGCATTTATCTGGGTCGACGTCAAAGCCCCGACCTGCGCGGCCGTGAGCGCGCTCGCCTGACCGGTTGTCAGCGCGCCCAGGCTCGTGACGGTCAGGCTCGTGAGTTGGGGCGAGGTGAGCACGCCGACTTGGCTGGACGACAGCCCGCCCAGTTGAACCGTGGTGAGCGCGGCGATGTCGGTGGTGCTGATGGCGGCGATCTGCGTACCGGCGAGAACGCCCAGCTCCCCGGAACTCAAAGCGCCGAACTTGGTCGCGGACAGAGCGCTAATCTGGGTCGTGGTCAGGCCGGACAATTGCGCCGTGGTTAGCGATGCGACCACATTGTTGGCCAGGGCGTTGACCTGGGTGGTGGTGAGCGCGCCAACCTGGCTGGACGACAACCCGCCGAGCTGGACCGTGGTGAGCGCTGCGATATTGGTGGTGTTGATGGTGGTGATCTGTACCGCCGACAGATAGCCCATCTCGCTGGAACTCAAGGCCCCGAACTTGGTCGTGGTGAGTCCACCGATCTGTGTCGCGGTCAGGCCCCCGACCTGAACCGACGAGAGACCGGCGATCACCAGGTTGCTGAACGCGTTTATCTGGGTCGACGTCAAAGCCCCGACCTGCGCGACTGTGAGCGCGCTCGCCTGACCGGCGGTCAGCGCGCCCAGGCTCGTGATGGTCAGGCTCGTGAGTTGGGTCGAAGTGAGCACGCCGACCTGGCTGGACGACAACCCGCCCAGTTGAACAGTTGTGAGGGCGGCGATGTCGGTGGTGCTGATGGCCGCGATCTGCGTGCCGGCGAGAACGCCCAACTCCCCGGAACTCAAAGCCCCGAACTTGGTCGCGGACAGAGCGCCAAGCTGAGTCGTGGTCAAGCCGGACAACTGCGCCGTGGTCAACGACGCGACCACGTTATTGGCCAGAGCGTTGACCTGGGTCGTGGTGAGCCCGCCGATCTGGCTGGACGACAGTCCGCCCAGTTGAACCGTGGTAAGGGCGGCGACATCGGTGGTGCTGATGGCGGCGATCTGCGTGCCGGCGAGAACGCTCAACTCCCCGGAACTCA
>JAIBCD010000173.1 GCA_019694335.1 Rhodospirillaceae bacterium
GTTGCCGGCGAGTTCCTGGAACAAGGCCGTGGTGTCAGAGGCGTCGAGGATCGAAAAGCCCGGCTTTAAACCCAGCGCGCGCGCCTCCTGGCGCAGGATGCGCACGCCGAGCGCATGGAAGGTGCTGACGATCAGGCCCTCGGCCTTGCCGCCGCAGAGCTTCGCCACCCGTTCCCGCATCTCCTTCGCCGCCTTGTTGGTGAAGGTGATGGCGGCGATCCGGTGCGGCGCGATGCCGGCCGCGCCGATCAGGTGGGCGATCTTGTGGGTGATGACACCGGTCTTGCCCGAACCGGCGCCGGCCAGCACCAGCAGCGGGCCGTCGAGGTAATGCACCGCCTCGCGCTGGGCGTCGTTGAGCTTCTGGGTCATCGGGTTGCGTGGTGGCGCCGTGCCGCCAGGGCTGACTTTCGGCGCCCCGGCCTGTTGCTTACGGGCGCGTGCCGCCGCGTGGCGGATGCGCGAAGTGCTGTGGAATCAGCGCAGCTTGCCGCGCACGGGCTTCACGCGCGCCGCGTCCTGCACCGTGGCGCTGCCCTGGCCGCCCTTGACGTTGCCGCACTCGCAGGCGGCGGCAATGTAGCTCACCGAGCTGACGATGTCGCCGCACGCGCATTCGTAATAGATGTCGCCGCCGCTGGGCAGCGGTCCGCTGTGTTCCACCGGCGTGAAGCGGTAGATGCTGCGCATGTCGATCTTCACTTGAGCGCTCCGAACACCTTTTGCGCCAGGTTGCCGGCGGCGCTGACCGGATCCTTGCGGATCGCGCGCTCCTCCTCGGCGATCATCAGGTAGAGGCCGTCGAGCGTCTTTTGCGTCACGTAGCTGTCGAGATGGGCGTCCTTCTCCTTGATCAGCCCGTACTTGGCGGCCTTGCCGGCGAGCTGGTCGTACTTCTCGGCGAGCTTCACCTTGGCGATCGCCTTCTTCACGATGGGCAGGAACTTCTCGCCCAGCGGGCCTTCGGTGGTGCGCTTGAAGTACTGGGTCGCGGCATCCTCGCCGCCGGACAGTATCCCTTTGGCATCATCAACCGACATGCCCTTGACGGCGCCGACCAGCAGTTTCTTCGCCTCGGGCACGGCGGCCTCGGCGGCGCGGTTCATGGTCGTCACCAGCTCGTCGGCCTGCTTGCTCATGCCGAAGGTGCGCATCACGCCCTCGACCTGCTGCAGGCTGTCGGGGAGCGGAATCTTCACCTTCGGGTTGCCGAGAAAGCCGTCGGTCTTGCCCAGCAGGTCGACCGCCTTGGCCGCGCCTTGTTCGAGCGCCTGCTTGAGGCCGCCGCTGGCGTCCTTGCCGGAGAGGTCGGCCAGGCTCAGGGCGTGGGCGGGAAGGGCGAACGCCAGCGCGGCGGACGCGGCGAGAAACAGCTTGGCAAAGCGCATGACGGCATCCTTTCCAGGGCGGGTGGCCGGCAATTCTCGCACACCCGGGGGCGCCTGCCCTCGCCGGAACCGGGGACTAGGGCCGCACCGCCCGTACCGAGCGTTTCACCGCCCGGCCGCGTTCCATGAAGGCGACGATCGACTCGACGGTGACCGTGTCGATGCGGTCGGCCCAGCGCTGTTCCGGGGGATGGTCGTCGAAGGCGACGTTGGCGCGGAACGCGCGGGCGCCGAGCCGCGTCAGGGCGGGGATGTTGAGGCTGGTCGGCACGTAGCCGTTGGCGCGCAGCCACTGCTGGGCCTGCACGCGGTTGCTCACCGAGCCGCCGCCCAGGCCGGCGGCGACCATTTCCAGCAGCCACTGGTTGGAGTTCTGGTAGCGCGCCGAAAACGGGTAGGCGACCATGTTGTAGGACTTCTCGTGCAGGCGCAGGGCCATGCCGTTGGCCAGCGCGCGCAACATTGCCTCCTGCACGTCGGGCGTCGGCGTGATGAGGAGCCCTTCCCAGCGGATCGGGAAGTCGGCGAAGAAATTCGCCAGGCCTTCGTCGTAGATCGCCGATTCGGCGGTGCCGCAGTCGTTCAGTTCATGCACCACGATCCAGCGTCCGGCCGGATGGTCGCGCACCACCAGGCCGGCGTGCGACCACGACAAGCCCCACTTGGACAGGTCCTGCCCGGCGCGGGCCAGGATCGCCACCCTGGCCCCGGATTCGTCCAGCGCCTTGCGCGTTTCCAGCGCCAGATCGAAGGCCTGGCGCAGCATTTCCGGCGACAGGTCCTGCTCCTCGCAGGTCTGCCCGGCGCTGGCGGGGAGCGCCAGCAGCAGCAGGATCGCCGCCAGCCAGCGTTTCATCGCCGGGTCTTCTCGTGATGCACCAGGCTGCGGCCGACTTCATTGGGGATGAAGGCGATCAGCCGCCCGGCCTGGTAAAGGGAATAGCCCGCCGCGCTGGCGGTGACGGTGATCACCGAACCCACCACCAGCGACGCGTTGCCGGCGACCTTGGCCGAGGCGCGGATCGAAATGTCGACGCCCTTCGAGGCATCCTTCAACACCATCACCACCGATTCGCCGATCACCTCGACGGCCGCCACCGTGAGCTGCGACGCGGCGGCCAGCGTCGCCGCCGAGCCGGCGACCACGCTGGCGGTGGCCAGCGACAGCGCCGCCGAGGAATTGGCCGAGGCATTGGAAGCGTTTTGCGCCTGCGCCGGGCCGGCGGCCAGGCCGGCAAGCAGGGCGAGGGCGGGAAGACGTGGAATGCACATGAAATATCCTTGGGCGAGATTGATCGATCGATGCCGGTTCGGCGCGCGAGGGCGCGCCCGCGCGACGCATCCTAGCCGCTTCGGCGCGGACTGGGAAGCCGCCGCGATTCGGCGCAAAGGCCCGGCGCGCCGTTCCGTCGCCGGTGGCCGCCGTGCCGCCAGGGCTGACTTTCGCGGTGGGCACTGCGGCGGCGTTGCCATGCGGCTTGACAGATGCGATCGACATCCGCACCATGCTGAGTGGAAACCTGCTGCACGGTTTGGCAGGATGTTCAATTGCACGGATAACAGACTTGAGCCCACAAGCCCCTGATCGCATGGGGAAATCGATGATCGGTTTGTCGGTGTAAATCGGCATGCCGCCGCGAAACCGTGCGGATTTGGAAATGAACTATCGTTGGGCCCGGAATATCAACCTTCCTTTCTCGGAGAAGAGCCCATGAAGCGCATCCAATTGTTTGGTCATTCAGTCGTACTTTCTGCTCTTGCCGTTCTCGGCACGTCTGTTGCAGCGGAGTTGAACGGTCTGCCAAGTAGCCTTTCGGGCCGATGGACGGATCCGAATGGAAGCGCAAGCCAATCTGTCTCATTGAGCATCGATTCCGTAAGCGGCACAGGTAAGCTCACCGTATGGTCAAACCAGTCCTCTTGCACCATAAACGGGGCGCCTGCGGCGATTACGAAGGAAGGTCCCAAGATCACGGTCATAGTTTCAAAGGAATACTCAAACCCCTGCCGTGACAATGTATCGATGGTGCTCAACAAGAAAGAAGGCGCGGAAGAATACGAAGGGGAAATCCGTCAAAACGTTCCAGGCTATCCAATTCTCAAGGTGAAACTTAGTCCGTGACCTTTGGGCTGAACGGTAATAACGGGACGGTAAGATCAGCGATCAGGCGACAGATCAGAGGTCAAGGGTCAGCAATCCGCTGTAGGTTGGCCATCGGACAACAGGGTGATATGTCTCCCAAACCATTGATCGGGTAGGAAATTGTTGGGCAGACCACGAATCTGCGGTCGGTGGGTGATCGCGACAACCTACTCACGGCGCGCGAAGCTTTCCGCAAGAGGGGCCAAAGGATTTCCAGGCCTGGGTACTCCCGGGTTATCGGTGTTGTGACGATAGCGGCTACGCGGGCCCACATTTCCGAGATCGAGTGTGCTCGGCCTCGTCCCGTCGCTGCGCAAAGGCGTGCTTTGAGAAACCCCACGCGCCGTCCCGCCAGGCCTGACTTTCCCGACCGCTGACAAGTGGCTTGCGTGTTCTCCTTGCGTGACGGGAAATACGGCAATGCCGTATATTTCTGCCGTGAGAACGGTTGCCGAAACCCCGATATTTCAGCGCTATGCAACCGAAGTGTGGAACGATGGCGAGCGCATCGAGTTCATCAACTGGATCGCCGCGCATCCATCCAGAGGTTTTGCTTTCCCTTCACAAGTGACGCCCAGCCTCCACGAGTTGTAGAGCGATAAGTCGAGCAATCAGGGGAAAGGCCGCGACTCTCCGGTCCGCCGGCGGTTTCACAGGCTGTTTGGCTTCCGGGCAAGAGGGGCCGGCAAAGGCGGCGAGCCGCGAGCGTTCATCACCCCGTACGTCCGTTCCATCGCGCTCGCCGGAGTGGCCTTGCCGGCGTTGCAGCGCCGCCGATGGGCGCCTTTCGCGCACGCGGGCGTGTCCCGGCGGGAGCATTGCCCCGCGCCGACTCCGTGTTGCGGGCGATAATCAAGGCGTCGTGGCCATTGCCGACATGGTCCGGCGGTCACTTGAGGGGTGGCGTTCAGCTTGCGCTCGCGCGGGCAGCGGCCACCTTGGTTCTTCCAGCACGGAGGCGGGAACGATGCGTGCATTGCTACTGACGCGCTATGGTGGCGCGGATGCCACCGAACTGAGAGAAGGCGTTCCCGAGCCGTCGGTCCGACGCGGAGCCGACTCGTTCCCCGCGACGAAGGCCGAGCTCGCCGACGGCCGGCTCACGCTCGCCGCCGCCGGCGCCTCGGTCTCCGCCGTCCTCCGGGTCGCCACCCGACCGTCCTACGTCCGCCTCGCGGTGGAGTCGGTCGCCGGTCCCGCGATCGACGCCCTCACCTTCCTCGACGTCCCGCTCACGCTCGCCGGGACGCCGGCCGAAGCCTTCGGCGCCTGCGCCTACTCGCTCAACCTCTTCACCCGCGTCGACGCCCTGCCGGCCCTGC
>JAIBCD010000174.1 GCA_019694335.1 Rhodospirillaceae bacterium
CCGCCGCCGAGAACCCGGCCGCCGCGCCCTCGGACATGACGCCGCAGACCGACGAGAAGGTCGAGAAGGGCAAGTACCTGGCCGCGGCCGGCAACTGCATCAGCTGCCACACCCGCAAGGGCGGCGAGGAATTCGCGGGCGGTCTGGAATTCCACTCGCCGGTCGGCTCGATCCATTCCACCAACATCACGCCCGACGCCGAAACCGGCATCGGCAAGTGGAGCGAGGACGACTTCATCAAGGCGATGCACGATGGCGTCGCGCCCGGCGGCCGGCACCTGTTTCCGGCGTTCCCCTACACCGCCTTCACCAAGGTCACCGACGACGACGTCAAGGCGATCTACGCCTACCTCAAGACTGTGAAGCCGGTGAAATACACGCCGCCGTCGAACGGCATCATGTTCAACTCCGTGTCGCGTTTGGGGATGATTTTCTGGAACGCGCTGTTCCATACGTCGGAGCGCTACAAGACCGATACCACCCAGTCGGCAGAATGGAACCGCGGCGCCTATCTGGTGGAGGGCCTTGGCCACTGCAGCGCCTGCCACAGCCCGCGCAACATCTTCCTCGCCGAGGACCGCAGCCAGGCCTATGCCGGCGGCGAGATCCTGGACCATGTCGGCGCCCCGGACGCGGAACCCAAGATCCGCAAGTGGGCGGGCGTCAACCTGACCCCGGCCAAGACCGGCCTCGGCGCCTGGTCGGCCGACGATATCGCCAAGTACCTGAACAAGGGCTTCGTGATCAGCCATGCCGGCACCTGGGGGCCGATGACCGAAGTCATCGTCAACAGCATGCGCCACCTGTCGGTCGAGGACACCAAGGCGATGGCGGTCTACATCAAGAGCCTGCCGCCCAAGGAGCTGCCGGGCGGCACGCCGATCTCCGAGGATCAGGCCAAGGCCGGCCAGACGGTCTACAAGGACCGCTGCGCCAAGTGCCATCAGGATTCGGGGCGCGGCGGCATGTTCAACGCGCCGCCCCTGGTGGGCAGCGTGATCGTGCAGCACGCCGATCCCGCCTCGCTGATCAACATCATCATCTACGGCGCCAACGCACCGAAGGAGATCAGCACCGGCCAGTGGGAAACCATGAAGCCGCTGGGCGAAGTGATGACCGACGCCGAGATCGCCGCGGTTTCCAACTACATCCGCTCGAGCTGGGGCAACGTCGGCCGCGCCGTGCAGGCCGCGGATGTGGCGAAGCAGAGGTAGAAGAGTACACCTACCCCAAACCCCTCCCTCGTCCGGCCGAAGGCCGGCCCGGACGGACGCGCGCCTCGCGCGCGGGGGAGGGGTTTGTGATTCCTGGCTGGTGAGCAAGACGTGAAACTGACCCTGGGCCTCGTCCTGCCGTTCGCGCTGACGCTGGTGTTCACCGGCGCGCTACGCCTGGGGCTGGGGGCCGAGCGCGGCGCGCGTCTCGCCGGCGCCGCCGTGGTCGCGGGCTTCCTGATCGCCTGGGCGATTGTCTGGCGGCCGGGGTGGATGCCGACGGAACCGTTCGCGCGGATCGGCCATATCGCACTGGGCGCCATGCTCATGGGGCTCCTGGTGGACGCGGTGATCCAGCGGCGGTTCGCGACCTTCATCGCCGCCGCGGGTGTCGTGGCGGTGTCGGCGGTCGCCTCGGTCACCGGCACCCTTACGCCGGGTTGGCCGCTGCCGGTCTCGAACCTGAGCCTGATCGGCGGACTGATCGCGCTGGCGCTGGCGGTGCTCGCGCGCCTCGACCGCCTGCGCGGCGACACCACGGTGGTCCTGGTGATCACCGCCATGGTGGCGCTGGCGGCGGCGGCCATCGCCGGGGTCGCCCATGACACGCCCCTGTCCGTCACGGCCGTGATGCTGGCGCTGTCGCTGGCGGCCTACGGGGTGATCGCGGCGTTGATCCCGCTGCCGGTGGGCGATGCCATCGTGCTCGGAGCCGGGGCCACGCTCCTGGCGATCGTCTGGGCGCTGGCCGCGAGCCACCCCGCGGTCCGGCCCGCGTTGCTGCTCCTGCCCTTGATGCTGTTCGCCGACGGAACCGCGCGGCGCGTCCCGCTGCCCAAGGCGCGCATCTCGGGCCTGCTGTTTCCGGTGGTGCTCGCAGGAGTCGCCGGCCTGCCGCTGCTCCTGGCGGCGGCGGTGGCTTACGTAACGGCCCCTTAACCGCCAGAGGCCTAAAATAGGGGTTTCGGGGCCATATACAGTGCGGCCCTGCCGCCAGGTTCTATGGGTTGGTCGCATTTTCCCGCGAAAATGCTCCGGGCCATATTTCCGCCATGGCCAGGTTGCATCACGGGGTTCGATTGCTTACACCCGGTCTGCGCCTAGCCGCTCCTGATGCGCCCTTCTGTAACTGAAACAGGGACATAGGCCTTGGATTTTGAAACCGAACCCCGGAATTTGGATGCCGATCCCCGTTCGGCCGCTCCCGAGAAGCGCCGAACCAATACGCCCCTGATCATCGCGGTGGTCGGCGTGCTGCTGGTGGCCGGCGCCGCGGTGCTGACCTACAGCCTGCAGCACAATACGGTCGCGCCCGCGACGAAAATGGTCACCGGCCCTGACGCGCCCAGCTTCGACGTGGTGCGGATCGACCCCAAGGGCAACCTGGTGATGGCCGGACGGGCCAAGCCGGGCGCCACGGTCATCATCCTCGACGGCGACAAGGAAATCGGCCGCGTCACCGCCGATGCCCGCGGCGAATGGCTCTACCTGCCCTCGACGCCGGTGGCGCCGGGCACGCGCCAGTTCTCGCTCAAGACCCCGGGCGCCGACGGCAAGGATCTGTTCTCGCAGAACGTCGTGGTCATGTCGGTGCCGGAGCGCAACGGCGAAGTGCTGATCGTCGAACAGTCGCGCGACGGCGGTAAGAGCCGCGTGCTGCAGGGCCCCACGGCCGCGCCCGGCAAGCTCGCGGTCGAAGGCGTGGACTACGGCGCCGACGGCAAGTTCGCGGTCAGCGGCAAGGCCGAACCCGGCGCCACGGTGCAGGTCTATCTCGACAACGAATTCCTGGGCAGCGCGGTGGCCGACGACAACGGCCGCTGGCAGATGGAGCCCAAGGGCAAGGCGGTCGCCGGCGACCACACCCTGCGCGCCGACCAGGTCGGGCCCAACAACAACGTGCTGGCCCGGGTGGAAGTGCCGTTCAAGCTCGACCAGGCCCAGATCGCCACGGCCGAAGGCGAGATCACGGTCATCAAGGGGAACAGCCTCTGGTACATCGCCCGGCGGGTGTACGGCCAGGGCATCCTGTATACGCTGATCTACGACGCCAACAGCGCCCAGATCAAAAACCCCGACCTGATCTACCCCGGGCAGGTGTTCAAGCTGCCCAAGGACCGCATGTGAGCATTCCACGCCGAGGTGGGCACCGGTTCGGCCGACCAGACTGCGACCAGGAAACACACATTCCGGGTGTGACCTCGGTCACGCTCGGAATGTAACGCTGCCGCTGACTTTCCTCGCGGTTAGGTGTTATGACTGCGGGATCAAATGACTAGCGGTGAGCAATGAGCCAGGCCCGGAACGACGGATTCAAGAGCGCCGAGATCGGTTGGCGCGACTATGTGCTGCCGCCGCTGCATCCCGAGGGGCCGGGCTTCGTCGCGATCTTCGCGGTGGTCACCCTGGTTCTGTGGTGGATGTGGACCTTCCTGGGCCTGATCGGCCTGTGCGCGACGGTCTGGTGCTTCTACTTCTTCCGCGATCCCGACCGCGTCACCCCGACACGCCCCGGCCTGGTGGTCAGCCCCGCCGACGGCGTGGTGCAGCTGATCGGCCCGGCGGCCCCGCCGGTCGAACTCGGCCTCGGATCCTCGCCCATGACCCGCGTCAGCGTGTTCATGAGCGTGTTCGACTGCCACGTGAATCGCGCGCCGATCGGCGGCACGGTGATCAAGGAAGAGTATTTCCACGGCAAATTCCTCAACGCCACGCTCGACAAGGCCAGCGAGGACAATGAGCGCCAGGCGCTCGCCATCCGCACGCCCGACGGCAAGGAATTCGCGGTGGTGCAGATCGCGGGCTTGGTGGCGCGGCGCATCCGCTGCGACGTGCGCGAGGGCCAGCAGCTCCTGACCGGCCAGCGTTTCGGCATGATCCGTTTCGGCAGCCGCCTCGATGTCTATCTACCCGCCGGGGTGAACGCCCTGGTGGTGGTGGGTCAGAAAGCCGTGGCCGGCGAAACCGTGCTGGCCGACCTGACGTTGAGCGAAGGCGACCGCGATGGTGAAGTTCGCTAGCTGAGAGTGGGACGCGCGATGTCCGACGACGACAACGAACTCAGCGACGACGAAGCGCCCCGGCGCCTCAAGGGGCCGTTGGGCCGTGCCCGGGCCGGGGCGGCCAGGCGCTTCAAGAGCCTGTCGTTCAACCGCATCTTCCCGAACGTGCTGACCCTGATGGCGGCCTGCTCGGGCCTCACCGCCATCCGCTACGCCATCAACGACCAGTGGGACCGCGCGGTGATCGCGCTGGTGGCGGCGGCGATGCTGGACGGCGTCGATGGCCGCGTCGCGCGCATGCTGCGCGGCACCAGCAAGTTCGGCGCGGAATTGGATTCACTGGCCGATGCCATCAGCTTCGGCGTGGCGCCGGCGATGATCATGTACCTGTGGGCCATGAACGGGGCCGGCAGCCTGGGCTGGCCGCTGTGCCTGTTGCACGCGGTGTGCTGCGTGCTGCGCCTCGCGCGCTTCAATACCATGATCGGCCAGCCCGACGTGCCGCACTGGGCGCACAACTATTTCACCGGCGTGCCGTCGCCGTTCGGCGCCGGCATCGCCATCCTGCCGCTGATCATGTGGCTGCAGACCGGATACGCCTTCTT
>JAIBCD010000175.1 GCA_019694335.1 Rhodospirillaceae bacterium
GGCTGGCCTTCGGCGTCATGGGCGGCGATTTCCAGCCGGTGGGCCAGACTCACGTGCTCACCAATCTCCTCGATTACGGCATGGACCCGCAGGAGGCGATCGATTGCCCGCGCGCCTTCCTGTTCGACGGCGCGCTCGCGGTCGAGGACGGCGTGCTCGAAGACGCGCGCGCGCGCCTCGCGGGCTTTGGCCACAAGGTGAAAATCGCGCCCGAGCCTTTGGGCGGAAGCCAGATGGTGATGCGGGATTTGGCGGCGGGGACCTGGACCGGCGGTTCAGATCCCCGCAAAGACGGATGCGCGCTCGGATACTGAGCGCGCCGGATTACCTGCGCTTCGGCGGACCGCCCTTGTTGAAGCGCGACGCGCCCGACGGCGGCGGCGACGAGCTTTCGTCCTTGTGACGGAACACCAGGCGGCCCTTGCCCAGGTCGTACGGCGAGATTTCCACGGTGACGCGGTCGCCCACCAGGGTGCGGATGCGGTTCTTTTTCATGCGCCCCGCGGTGTAGGCGATGATCTCGTGATCGTTGGTGAGCTTCACCCGGTAGCGCGCTTCCGGGAGCACGTCGGTGACGACGCCTTCGAATTCCAGCAGTTCTTCTTTAGCCATTATCTCTCTTTCCGGTTGGTTAGTTCGTGGAGACGCGTTCCAGGCCGCCGGCATTGACATGTTCCCACATGCGCATGCCGCCGTCCGGGGTCGCGGTGAATTTGAATTTATTTGAATCGCGGAAACCCGCCTGCAGGGGCAGCGGGCCGTCGAGGGTGAACTCGTCGGGGCCGGATGGACGGTAAACGCCGACGCCCGCGATCACCAGGCCGCCGTCGCCGCTGTCGGTCACGGTCATGGGCGGGCCGCCGGGCGCGTCCTTGGGGTTGGCCGGGATGCTGCGGTAGGTGCCGGTGTACTTGGCGACCTCGACCTTCATGTCGCGCCTGACCGGCAGCTTACCGAGGAAGTGCTCCAGCACCAGGGCGCGCACGCCGGAATGCGACATGGCCGGCTCGACCGGGCCGGCCTCGGCCGGCAGCGTACCGGGCGCGGCATCCGCCGGGGCCGGACCGCCACCGCCGAAGGTCACGAACACGCCGACCTTGCGGTTCATCAAAAAGAATTCCATCGAGCGGAAGGCCAGCGAGCCGTAATGCTCCATCACCTTCTCGCCGTTGTAGTCGTAGATGAAGAACTGCATGCCGAAGCCGCTCTCCTCCGGCACATTGCCGACCTTGCGGGTGTGCATGAGATCGAAGCCCTTGGCGGACAGGATCTTGGCGCCCGGTCCGTCCGCGCCCAGGGTATGCGCGATCAGCCATTTGCTCATGTCCACGGCGGTCGAGTTGGTGTCGCCGGCGTAGGAGAACGCCGGCGTGATCACCGGATACGGCAGCGCCGTCGGCGAAGCATCCGGCGTGAAGGCATACTGCGTGACCACGTCCGGCCCAGGATGGGCGGCGTTGGTGATCTCGGTGTGGGTCATGCCGAGGGGGGTGTAGACATGCTCCTTCATATAGTCCTGGAGCGTCTGGCCGGTGATGTCCTCGATCATGAAGCCGAGGGTCGCGGTGCAGGGATTGCAGTAGTGCGAGAGCGTTCCCGGCTCGCGCACCACTTCCGACATGCGCGCGGCGATATAGTCGCCCGGCAGCGGGTGCGTCGGGCGATCCGGGCCGTCCTCGTTCGCCATGGTCACGCCCACCATCCCCAGCCCGCCGCGATGGGTGAGCAGGTTCCAGATGGTGACGTCCTTGCCGCCAAAATCTTCCCCGGCGGCTTTCTTCAGCTGAAAGCGCTTCAGGTACTTGTTCACGGGGTCGTCGAGGGACTCGATCTTGCCGGCCTCCAGCAGTTGGGCGACCGCGGTGCCGACGAAAGTCTTGGTGAGCGAGGCGATGCGGAACTGGGTGGTCTCGGTGTTCACCGGCGTCTTGCCGTTCCAGTCGGCGTAGCCATAACCCTTGGTGAACACCAGCTTATCGCCCTCGGTGACGGCGATGGCGAGCGCCGACACGCGGTGTTCGGCCAGGATCTTGCCGAAGGTCTCGTCCGACCACTTCTCGAGATCGGCCACGTTCAAGGCGGCCGCAGGCGCCGCCGCCTGCTGCTTCTTGTCGCAACCCGCGACGCTGGCGCACAGCACCAGACCCGCGAGCCCGAAGGCCATCAGTTTTTCCGCGATCCGCATGGGGATCCCTCTTCCGCTTAAGGCACGGCATATTAAGGGAAAGACCGCGCCACAGCGAGGGGCATAAATCATGCGGAAAGCGCCCTAAAATCCAGGAAAATCAGCAATTTCCGGAAAGCCGCGCGGGCCCGTGTTAGCCTGTGGGCACGAAGCCATCCCGGAAGGCCCATCATGACGCTCCGCATCGTTCGCCTCGGAACCGCGCGTCACGCCAGGGAAGGCACGCGCATCGGCACCGTGCGGCGCCCGCCACGCGGCGTGCGCAAACAGGATTACGCCAAGAAAAACTGGTACGACGTCTGGTTCCCGGAACTGGCGCCCAGCCTGCCGTTGATGAAAAAGGCGCTCGCCGCGGAGACCGCCACGGAATGGAACGCTTTTGTTCGCGGCTTCAAGCACGAGATGGCTGCTCCCGGCGCGCGCCGCAGTCTCGATTTGCTCGCGGCGCTCTCGCACAGCGGGGACTTTTCGGTCGGCTGCTATTGCGCGGACGAATCCCGCTGCCACCGTTCGGTCCTGCGCGAACTTCTCGCGGCCCGGGGCGCTGTCTTGGGCTGACCCGCCAGAGGCCACATGCACGTATGTGCTGTCGGCTGCGCCGATGGTGTGCAAGCCTTTGGTTTTAGCAACTGAATCTCGCTCACCTATGGCCTTGCGCCCGTCATGAAGCTTTCGGGTCATGCGCGGCGCGCGGTCCTGGATTGCGCGCGGGCGGCTGGGCGGAGCCTGTTTCGGACGGTTACTTTCAAAAGATTGCGAACCCGTGGTCCATCGGGGAAATAAGCCGTCTTTGCCTTGATAGGGTCGCGTCGTTTTCGCCGAAACCCGGTCCCCGCTTTTCGGAACGATGCTTCAGGAACACTCATGACCGCACTTGTCCGGATTGCGCTGTCGCGCCCCTACACCTTCGTCGTCATGGCGGCGATGATTTTGATCGGCGGCATCATCGCCGCCAAGCGCACGCCGGTGGACATCTTCCCCAACATCGGCATCCCGGTGATCGCGGTCGCCTTCCAGTACTCTGGCATGTCGCCCGAGGACATGTCCGGGCGCATCGTCACGCCGTTCGAACGCGGGCTCACCACCCTCGTCAACGACATCGAACATATCGAGGCCACCGCCCTGCCCGGCATCGGCATGGTGAAGGTGTTCTTCCAGCCCGGCACCGACATTGCGCTGGCGAACGCGCAGGTGGTGGCCTTCGCCCAGACCGGCCTCAAGCAGGCGCCGCTCGGCACCACGCCGCCCCTGGTCATCAACTACAGCGCCTCGACCGTGCCGATCCTCCAGCTCGCGGTCTCCGGCCAGGGCCTCACCGAGCAGCAGCTTTATGACTACAGCCAGACTTATATCCGCACCGGCCTGATCCCGATCCAGGGCTTCGCCTCGCCTTATCCCTACGGCGGCCGCACCCGTCAGATCCAGATCGACCTGAACCCCGAGGCCATGCACGCCAAGGGGCTGTCGGCGCAGGACGTGACCGCCGCCATCGCCGCCCAGATGCAGGTGACGCCGTCCGGCTTCGTGAAGATCGGCACCCTGCAATACAACGTGAAGCTCAACAACGCACCGGGCACGGTCGAGGAGCTCAACAACATCCCGATCCACACCGCCGCCGGCACCACCGTGCTGCTGCGCGACGTCGCCCACGCCCGCGACGGCGCGGCGCCGCAGCAGAACGTCGCCCATGTCGACGGCCAGCGCTCGGTGATCATGACCGTGCTCAAGGCCGGCGCCACCTCGACCATCGCCGTCGTCGACGGCGTGAAAGCGGTGCTGCCGGAGCTGACCAAGGGCCTGCCCAAAGCGCTCACCATCACGCCACTCAACGACCAGTCGATCTTCGTCAAGGCCGCGGTCACCGGCGTGGTGTTCGAAGGCGTGCTGGCCGCGGTACTGACCAGCTTCATGATCCTGATGTTCCTGGGCTCGTGGCGCTCGACGGTGATCATCACCATCTCGATCCCGCTGGCGGTGCTGGCCTCGATCGCGGCGCTCGCCGCCTTCGGCCAGACCCTCAACGTCATGACCCTGGGCGGCCTGGCGCTCGCCATCGGCATCCTGGTGGACGACGCCACCGTCACCATCGAGAACATCAACTGGCACCTGGAACAAGGCAAGGACGTGCGCACCGCCATCATGGACGGCGCCCAGCAGATCGTGGTGCCGGCGTTCGTGTCGCTGCTGTGCATCTGCATCGTGTTCGTGCCGATGTTCTACCTGCCGGGCGTGTCGGGCTTCCTGTTCGTGCCCATGGCCCTGTCGGTGGTGTTCGCCATGGTCGCGTCCTTCATCCTGTCGCGCACCCTGGTCCCCACGATGGCCCTGTTCCTGCTGAAGCCGCACGACCCGCACGGCCATGCCGCGCCCACCCATGCGTTCGGGCGTTTCCAGCGCCGGTTCGAGGAACGCTTCGCCGCCATCCGCGGCATCTACGCCGGGCTGCTCGCCCAGGCCCTCGGCAACCGCAAGCGCTTCGTCACCGGCTTCCTGGCGTTCGTTGCCGTTAGCCTGGTCCTGGTGCCGTTCCTGGGCCGCAATTTCTTCCCGTCGGTGGATTCCGGCTCGATCGTCATGCATGTGCGCGGCCCGGTCGGCACGCGCATCGAGGAGTCCGCCGCGTTGCTCGACCTG
>JAIBCD010000176.1 GCA_019694335.1 Rhodospirillaceae bacterium
AAACCAGATTATCGTGCGTGATCTCTAGATCACGCACGATAATCTGGACTTTGCGTAAACCCCCGCTCCGCGTAAAACAAGAGCCCGCCGGATACAATATGAAGCAGGTGATCTTCACCGCCGACGACTTCGGCCTGACGCCGGAGGTCAACGAAGCGGTGGAAAAAGCTCACACCAGGGGCGTGCTGAGTTGCGCCAGCCTGATGGTCGGTGCGGCCGCCGCCGCCGATGCCGTCGCCCGCGCCAAGCGCCTGCCATCGTTGCGGGTGGGCTTGCATGTGACCGTCGCCGACGGCAAGGCGCTGTTGCCGCACGCCGCGATCCCGGCGCTCGCCGACGCCGCCGGCAACTTGCCCCGTAATCTGGTGACCGCGGGTGTGCATTGGTTTTTCTCGCCAGCCGCGCGGCGCGATCTCGCGCGCGAGATCCGCGCCCAGTTCGACGCCTTCCGCGCCACCGGCCTCGCGCTCGACCATGTCAACGCCCACAATCACATGCACCTGCATCCGACGGTGCTCGGGATCATCATCCGGGTCGCGCGGGAGTTTGGCCAAGGGAGCAAGGTTCCCGCCATGCGGCTGCCGTGGGAGCCGCCGGCCGGGCTGCTCACGCCATGGCTGGCCCTGCTGCGCGCACGGCTCAGGGCCGCCGGCATCCGCCACAACGATGTCCTGGTCGGCATGGCCGCCACCGGCCACCTCACGGCCGACAGAGTCGCAGCGGCCTTGATGCAGGTCAGGGACGGCGTGACCGAATTCTATTTTCATCCCGCCAGCCGGAACACGCCTGACCTTGAAGCACAGGCGCCCGGCTACGACCGATTGGGGGAATTTGAAGCATTACTCAGCCCTATGGTTGCAGCGGCCTTGCGCGAAAAAGGCCTGAAACCCATAGGATTCGCTGACTTAGGGTAGAACGGCGGCAGGAGTGTGCCATGCAGCACGCGAACCCTTGCTTTCCCAGCGGTCGCCGATAGGATGGCGCCAAAATAACAACAACCACAACGAGATACTGGTCTTGGGGAACTCTGCGCCTGCGACGCTGACCTCTAACGGCAGCCCGATCCCATACACCTCCCAATACTTCGGCGCGCTGCGCGAGACTACGCCGGCGGCGCTCTCGGATATTCGCGCGCGCTACAATGATGACGGTTATGTGTTGCTGCGCGGCGCCGTGCCGGCCGAGAAGGTGTGGGACATCCGCTCCGCCTATCTCGATTTGTTCGGCCCGGAAATGTGTAAGGACGGTGACACGCGCCGCGGTGAATTCGCGGGGCGCATGCCCGCGCTCCCCAACCACGGACTCAAGGGCCACCCGGCCCATGCCTTCGTGCGCAGCGAAGCCTTCCGCGCCTTCACCCGCCTTCCGGTGTTCAAGGAGATCGCCGAAGCGATCTTCGGCAACGAAGCGGAGCAGATCCGCCGCACGCCGCTGCGCCATTTCATTCCCGGCCGCAAAGGCGCGTCGCGCGCCCATCTCGACAAGACCTATATCGAGGGCGTCCCCGCCGACCTGGTGACCCTGTGGGTGCCGCTGGGCGACTGCCCGGTGGAAGCCGGCGCGCTGCTGTATCTCGATGGCTCGCACAAAGACGCCGGCCTCGAAGCCGATATGCGCAAATACGACGCGCCCACCGACCGCGCCCATGACACACGCCCGATCACCCATGATCTCAAGTGGCTGTCGGACAAGACCGGCCGCCGCTGGCTGACCACGCATTTCAAGGCCGGGGATATCGTCGTCCATTCGCCCTCGATCGTGCACGCCTCCACCGACACCCATGTGGACATGATGCGCGTCTCGACGGATATCCGTTTCCAGCGCAAAGGCGCAGCGTCCGATCCGCGGTGGCATGCCGACTGGTCGGCCGACGACGGTTACTAACGCTACCTCTGCGCTCCCCAACTACTGGCAACACCAAGTGGCATTCTTGTCTGCGCCGCTTCGCGGCGACGGCATGCCGACTGGTCAGCCGACGACGGGTACTAACGCTACCTCTGCGCTCCCCAACTACTGGCAACACCAAGTGGCATTCTTGTCTGCGCCGCTTCGCGGCGACGGCTACTAACGCCGCCCCAGCGGGGTTATAAACCTCGCCATGCTCTCCACCGTCGCCCGTAACATTGTCAGCTTCTGCCGTCGTTCGCCCTGGACCGTGGTCGGCGCGACCGCCGGCGTGCTCGCGCTCTCGATCGTGGCGGCGGCGACACTGCTCTCGATCAATACCGATATCGAGGCCTTGTTCGACAACGACGTGCCGTTCCGGGCCGCTGAGAAGGCCTTCGACGCCCAGTTCCCTGGCGAAGTGGACGTGATCGTCGCGGTGGTCGATGCGCCCTCGGCGATGCTGGCGGAACAGGCCGGGCAGAAGCTCGCGGCCAAGCTGAAGCCGCGCGCGGATCTGTTCGCCACCGTCACCACGCCCGGCGGCGGGCCGTTCTTCCAGAAGAACGGTTTGCTCTACCTCTCCACCGACGAGCTCAACGATCTTTCGGCCAAGCTGGCGGAAGCTCAACCGCTGCTGGCCTCCATCGCCACCGATCGCAACGCGCGGGGGCTGTTCCGCCTGTTCGAACTGGGCTTCACCGGCGCCGCCGAAGGCGCGCCTGGCGCCGAGGGCCTGGCGCCCGCGGTCCAGCAGACCGCCGACGTGATCGACGCCGCTTTGGCGGGGCAAACCAAATCCATCAACTGGGCGGCGCTGTTCGGCGCCCTCGCCCCGCCCGGCCAGACCGCGCGGGCGATGGTCGTGACTCAACCCAAGCTGGATTTCACGTCGCTCGAGCACGGCGGCGAGGCTTCCGACTTCATCCGCGCGAGCGCGAAGGAGTTGGGCCTGACGCCCGAGCACGGATATCGCGTGCGGCTTACCGGTCAGATTCCCCTCGCCGACGAGGAATTCGCCACCGTCGCCGAGGGCACGGGGGTTGCCGGTGCGGTGTCCGTGGTGCTGGTGGCCCTGCTCCTGCTGCTGGCGCTGGGGTCGCTGCGCGTCGTGGGCGCAACCTTGATCACCCTGCTCGCCGGCCTGGTCATGACCATCGGCTGGGCGGCGATCTCGGTGCATGAACTCAATCTGATCTCGGTCGCGTTCGCCGTGATGTTCGTGGGCATCGCGGTCGACTTCGCGATCCAATTCTGCATGCGCTACCGCGCCGAGCGCCGCGCGCGGGAGCCGGCTAGCGATGCACTCGATGCAGGACTGGATGCCGCCGGCGGCGCCATGGCCAAGTCGCTGTTGCTGGCCGCGGCCGCCACGGCGCTCGGATTCTTCTCCTTCCTGCCCACCGACTACCGCGGCGTCGCGCAGCTCGGCGTGATCGCGGGCGGCGGCATGATCGTGGCGGTGGTGTTGAGCTTCACCCTGCTGCCGGCCCTGCTCCGCCTCATGCGGCCGGCACCCGAGAAGGGCAGCATCGGCTACGCCTGGGCGGCGCCGTTCAACCGCGCCCTGCTCACCCGGCGGCGCGCCGTCATCGGCGGCAGCGCGCTGCTGGCGGTGCTGGCGCTGGCCGTGCTGCCGCGCCTGACCTTCGATTTCGATCCCTTGAAACTCAAGGATCCCACGACGGAATCCATGGCGACCGCCCTGGAACTCATGGACGACCCCCTGGTCAATCCCAACACCCTGAGCGTGCTGGTGGCCGACCCCGAAGCCGCCAAGGCCATGGCCGCGAAGCTCTCTGCTCTGCCGGAGGTGTCTCATGTCATCACCATCTCCGATCTGGTGCCGTCGGATCAGGAAGAAAAACTCGCGGCTCTCGGCGACCTCTCGGGCTTGCTCGGCCCCGCGATCGACGGAACGGCCGCCGCCAAACCCGCCCCCTCCGCCGAAGATCTCGCCGCTGCCGCGCGGGCCGCGAGCGGCAGCGCCAAGGCCTATCTCGCGAAACCCAATGCCGCCGGCCCCTTGCGCGACGCCGCCCAGCGGATCGCGCCGCTGCTCGACCGCCTCGCCGCGGCACCGGATAGAATTCAAGCCGTCTCCGCCAATCTGCTCGGTGGTTTCGACGATGCCATCACGCCCCTGAAAACCGCGCTCGACGCCACCCCGGTGACCATCGCCGACATCCCCGAAGATTTGCGCGCCACCTTCATCGCCAAGGATGGGCGCTACCGCGTGCAGGCCTTCCCGGCCGCCACCGGCTCCAACGCCAGCAACCTCGCGCAATTCCTGAAGGCCGTGCGCCGCGTGGCGCCGGACGCCCAAGGTGCGCCGGTCGCGATCTATGAAAGCGGCGTCGTGGTCACCAGCGCCTTTGCCACCGCCGCCATCCTGGCGCTGGTCACCATCACGCTGCTGCTGTTCGCGATCGTGCGGCGGCTGGACGATGTGCTGCGCGTGCTGGCGCCGCTGCTGTTCGCGGGCTTGCTGACCCTAGGCACCTGCGCGATCACGGGTTTCGCCCTGAATTTCGCCAATATCATCGCGCTACCGTTGCTGCTCGGCGTCGGCGTGACCTTCCCGATCTATTTCGTGACCGCCTGGCGCGATGGCGAGGGCCTATTGCTGTCGTCCCCCGCCGGACGCGGCATGCTGTTCAGCGCGCTGACCACCGCCGCGGCCTTCGGCAGCCTCGCGCTGTCCAAACACCCTGGCACCTCGGCCATGGGCGAACTGCTGGCCATGTCGCTGGCGTATACGCTGCTGGCGACGCTGGTATTGCTGCCGGCCCTGTTGGGGCCAGCGCCCGAAAAAGCCTAGAGCATGTTAGGCCGAAGTGGAAACCGGTTCGGCCGCCAAACATGCGACCAAACAAAAACCTAGGGTGTGTTTCCGATTCAAAAAATCGGAAACACACCCTAGGCGCCTT
>JAIBCD010000177.1 GCA_019694335.1 Rhodospirillaceae bacterium
CCATTGAGCAAGTCCCTGATTGCCGCAGCCTCGGTTTCGGCCCCCGGCAAACACGGTGGGTCGCCCGCGTCCGGACGGCGCGGATCGGGGAAAGCGGCGGCGAAGCCTTCCACCGACGGATTGCCGACCACGAAGGCACTGCGCTGGATGCCCTGGCGCACGTGGCGGCGGAAGTGCGAGGTGGCGAGTTGCCGCACCACTGGCGCGCGCAAGGCGAGGGGCAATTTTTCTCCTCCCTCTCCAGCATCGTCGGCGAACATCAGTTCCCAGGGCAGGTTGGCGGTATAGGCATCCACCACCAGCACCATTCGTTCGATCTGTCGCGCAGCATCCTTGAAGTCGTGGGGCACCATCAACTGGAACAACATGCGGCCGAAATTTTCCTGCCACAAGGCGCTGTGGATCTGCTGGCGCACCAGCTTTTCGATGAGCCCCGGCTGGCGCTGATGCGCCACGGACTCGGCGCGGGCGCGCTGGCCGACGTAGAGATACCGCAGGCGTTCGGCGACGGCCGCGCGGCGGTCGCGCTCCGCCGGTTTTTCGCCCCCGCCGGCGCCGGAAGTCTCGAAACCCGCCGGGGGATATCGGTCGTCACACCGGTCGTCTTCGGTGACGATGAGGCGCGGCCAGTAGCTCTGGTCGCGGCTGTCGAACAACCGCTGCCGCAGTCCTTCACCCTGTTCCAGTTCGGGGCGGCACACCAGCATCGCGCCGAGGCGCCGGGCCAGCGCGTCGAGTTTATCCGGCATCTGACGTAAGGCGTACACCGCGGTGATGGCCGTGTCGAGATACAGCTCGACGATGTCCAGCCTGGCGACGCGAATGTTCAGCCGCGTCGCCTCGTGGAATCTGGCGTTGGCCTCGAGGACGCCGCGCACCAGCGCCTCGACCGACGCGCCCACGGACAGGTTGGCCGACGAGTTGTAGCCCAGCAGCAGCGTCACCAGCGGCATCTCGCGCTCGTCCTTGCCCAGCACGTCGACCACCTGCAGCAGGTAGCGCAGCACGCCGGCCCGCACCGATTCGGTCAGATTATCGGGACTCAAAGCGCCGTCGTAAGCCCCCAGACCGGTCACCACCGCGCCGCTCACGCTGCCCCGGCGCCGTTCCTGTTCGTTGGGCGCCCGCAACACCACGGTCGCCGTGCCGCGCGGGCCGGCGTACAGGCCCAGGCTGTAGCGCTGGCTCAGGTCACCGTCGAGCAGCTCGCGGTCGATGAGCGCCTCCGGTCCGGCAATGGGATCCTGCTCGTAATGGCCCAACAGGATGGGTTGGGACAGAAAGCGCAAGTCCATCGCCTTGACCGCCACTTCGAGCCGTCGTTTCGGCCGCGGCGCCACCCGACCGCGCGGGGGCCCGCCCATCAGTCCGCGCGCCACCGCGTCGCCGCCATCCAGGGTCGGCGGGCCGGCGTCATAGACCACGGGCCGCGGCTGCTCGATGGCCCGCGTCGCTGGCGGGCTGCTCGGCAGACCGCCGGTCGCTCCGCTGACCAGCAACTCGGTCAGGGCCGGGAAGTAGTCGCGGGCAGACGGCAGATCGCCGTGCTGGGCGGGCAGGTAGTAATAATGGCCAATACCGCCGATGCGCCCGGACGCCCAGGTCACCGTGCCGTCACCCTGGGTGGTGCCCACCATTTTCAGGCGCCCCTTCTCTTCGCGCACGCCGCAGGGCGTGTTGCGGGCGACGCCGAAAACGTAGGCGGTCTTCTGCTCGTAGGCCTCGGGCAGGGCGGGGGTTTTCTCGCCATCCCGCCGCCACAGCCAACTGCCGGCATCGAGTTCCTTCTGCGTCGGCGTCGCCGACTGGCCGTTGCCAAACCAGAAATCGAACACCTTGGGCTGATAGTCTCGCCAGGTTTTGGCAAGTTGGAACTTCTGGTCCGGGTCACCACCCCCAGGCTGCCCCTGGAATACGTCCACAAATCCCGGCTTGGGCAGCAATTGCAGCGCGCCGCGGAAACCGGCGACGATGCTTAGCACTTCCTTCATGTCGTGGGTGAGATCCATCCGCGCCAGGGAACGCAGGGTATCGCCCTTGCCCAGCAGGTTCTCCACCATCGAATACGCCCCCTGGTTGGGCGTACCCAGCATCACGAAGCGCGCCCCATCCCGCCGCATCAGCGCGTCCATCACCGAACGCCGCTGGTGGATGCAGGCGCGCACCACCAGCCCACCCATGCTGTGCGCGAGCAGGCGGATCGGTTGTTGGGTCTCCTTCATCAGTCGGTCGAGGCATTCACCCAGCCGTTCGGCGAGCACATCGAGCGGCTGGCGCCAGTCGTAGGGGAAGCGCTCGACCCGGTGGGTCGCCGCGAGGTGCTCGCACAGGCCGCCGTAGAACATGCTGAACAGCTTCTCGGCCTCGACGCCCGGTTTCTCCCAGGCGATCTTGGTCAGCCCGCCGGCGGCGATGTCGATCGGATCGAACCACACCCGGTCGTTGCGGTTCACCCACAGGTGCGAACCCATGATGCCAGGCAGGATCACCACCACCGGCAGGTCGGCCGCGGCGATGCCGCGCCGGCCGCGCACGGCGTCGATGCGTGCTTGTTCCTCCAGCGCATCCATGTCCTCGAAGTGGCCGGGCAGCGGCTGGAATATGGGCAACAACTTCACCTGCTCGGTCACCAGCCAGTCGCGCAGCGCGGCGCGTGTGTCGGCGTTGGTGAAATAGCGGAAATGCGAGACATCGGCGCCGCGATCGAACAGCGCCTTCGCCCTGGCTTGCGGCGCGATGCCGGCCAGCATGGAGGCGGTATCGACCACCAGGTCGTTGTCCACGTTGTCAAAGAGCAGTAAATCGGTGAGCAGCACGCCTAGGCGTTGGAGCAGGTTGCCACCCTCAATGTCCCCCGCGATCACCGCCATCTCGATGCCGGCGCGCACCGGCGCATCGCGCAGCAGGCGGGCCATGGGCGAGTCGGGCAGCATCGCCTCAATGCCGGGCACGAGATGCGGGTTGGTGCGGTTCTTAGCGATTTCCAGCACTACCCGTTTGAAGGCCGAATACAGCGGGCTGCCGAAAAAGAACGGCACCTGGCCGATCAGCGTGAGCAGACCGGACAGGAACAAGTCGAAGTTGCCGCTGGCGAGCTGGGTGCCCCGCGCCGGGCTGGCCACGCGCACGTAGCGCTGCACCACCAGCGTTTTGGCGCGCAGTTCGGTCGCAAGCTTTCGCAACCGGTCGCGGTGTTCGGCATGGGCGGCGTCGAGCCCTGCGCGCACGCGTTGCGCTTCATCCGCGTCGGCGTCGCCGGTGTGGGGCAGGTCCGACCGGTACTGGCCGACGAGCGCGTCGAAGTTCTCCAGGCACAGCAGGTCGGCGACCAAACCGCCGCGCGAGTGCGACACAAAGCTGATGTGCGCGCCCTCGGGCAAGATTTTCGCCAGCGCCAGCGCGTTCTCGATCGGGCTTTCCGAGAGCGTGCGGTGCTCGAAGGCGAAGATGCCGCCGGTGTAGTGATGCTCGAGCGCGCTCCAAACATCGCGGTCGCTGGCGTGCAGGTCGCCGAAGCTGCCCAGCGTGCTGGAGGCGGTGCCGTGGACGAAGACGAGCATCGGCTGTTTTTCGGCCGCGGCCCTGGACAAGGCGGCCTGATCCACATCGCCAAAATCGGCAGCGTTTCCGCGCGCCCCGTTCCAACGGTAGAGTCCGGGCGAGCGATCCAGCCGCGACTCGATGGCCCACATCAGCGCCTTGGTACCAGCCCAGGTCACGCCCAGCTCCACCAAACTGCCCAGCTTTTCCTTGGCGGCGCCGATGATCGGGTCGCTGGTCTCGCCCACGACCAGCACGAACACCCTGCTCACCAGGCCGCCGACGGCTTCGCCGAGGAATCCTCTCGATGCCGTTCCCTCGGCCCGCAGTTGCTCGAACAGAATCTCGCCGTCGGGGCCGATCAGTTCGGGCCGGCTGCGCTCGAGCGAGGCCTTGAGCTTGGCGGCGCTGGTGATGAAGGTACCGCCGTCGGCGAGTTCGATGACGAGCACTTCGTCGGCCTTGGCGTCGTACCGCCGTTCGGCGATACCGTCGGTGGCGCCGCGCGCGGCCGGGCTGACATCGAAGGTGGCCGTGGCCCGCAGGTATCCCGGCGGCAGGAAGGGGTCGGGTTGTTGCCCGGCCGAACGGACGGCGGCTGCCAGCAGCGGCGGTAGCATCGGTTTCTCGGTCTCGCGGCCGATGAGCTTGAGCGGGGTGGTGTCCGACATCACGGTCTCCTCAACACGTAGCACTGGTTCTTCGCCAACTCATGGGCGGCGCGCCCGGCCACGCCGCTCGCCTTTCCAAACCGCGAAAAGGAAACGCCGGGGGAGTGGCGTCAGGAAAAAATCTTTCGCTTGCGGGCCGCGGTGTTGCCCACGATCTGCGGGCTTTGCGGGTAGGACGCCGACGGCAGAAAGCCGGGGTTGATCGCGGCGTGCCAGTCGGCGTAGGTCGCGGTGGGCTTCAGGGTTTTCAGCGCCTTGAGCGCGTAGTAGGTAAAGGCGCCGCAGGGGCGGCCCTGAATAACGGCGTCATAGCTGTAGTTGTTCGGTCCTTCCTTGCACCCGGCCAGCAGCAGATCACCCACGCCGCGCGACAGGGCGCTGGCGAACGGCGAGGTTCCCGAGGTGACCGCCACCGATGCCAACGGATTGCCGCTGGCGCCGCGCGGCAGCCTGTCCGCCGACAGCCAGTTGCCCATGGGCATGAAGCGCGGGCGTGATACCGCGTCGGCGTCGGGATCCGGGCCTGCGGCGCGCGTCACCGTGCCCGAATGGCAACTGTCGGAGATCAGCACCAG
>JAIBCD010000049.1 GCA_019694335.1 Rhodospirillaceae bacterium
CCGAGCACGATCGCCATGCGCGCGAAACTGAGTGGCATGAAAAGGCTCCCCGCGAGGGCTCAGTTTGTGCCCTCGGACCGCGCTTTGCTCAAGGGGAAAAGACCGTTGGCAGTCCTTTGAGCGCGCGGGCGATGGTGCCGTCGTCGAGCGCCTTGAAGCGGGCAACGCAGGCGTCCGCGGCGGCGCGGTCGAGCGGCGTCAGCGGCGCGCGCATCCGCAGCCAGCGTGGATCGCCCGTGACATGGGCGAATAATGTCTTCACAGCTTCGGTCACGGGAAAGGCGAGCAGCGCTTCAAGCCACACTTTGCTCAGGCGTTCTTCCTGCGGTGGCGCAGCGCCAGGGTTCTTCAGTGCTGCGTTGGTGACGGCGGCGACCAGCGCGGGCGCGAGCCCGGCCGTGGCGGTCATGGTTCCGGCGCCGCCGGCGGCGGCCAGCTGGCGGATGATGTGGTCGTCGCCCGCGAATACCGAGAGGCCGGGGAAGGCTTTTGCCCAGCCAGCGGCGTGCGCCGCGTCGCCGGTGCTGTCCTTGATGCCCCGGATACGGCCGGGATGTTCCTTGAGCAGCGCCGCGATGGTCTCGTCGTCGTAACCCAGGCCCGCGACATCGGGAATGTGATACAGCGCCACTGGCGTCGCGGCTTCGCGCGTGCGCGCGAGCACCTCGGCCAGGTAGGTCTTGAGTCCGGCCTGGGTCGCGCCACGGAAAAAGAACGGCGGCACGATCAGTGCGCCGGCCAGCCGCATTTCGCCTACGGCCGTCGTCAGCGCCGCTGTGTCGGTGAGCGCCGCGCAACCGGTGCCGACGACGATGCGTTCCGGTGGCAGGCCCTCGGCGGTCATCACCTTGAGCGCCTCGATCCGTTCCGCGGCCGAGAGCGATGGGCCTTCGCCGGTGGTGCCGAACAGCAGCAGGAAGTCGCAGCCGTTCGCGAGCAGCCAGCGCCCCAGCCGCGCCATGGCGTGCGCATCGACGGCACCGTCCGCGCGGAACAAAGTTAGCATCGCGGCGCCGACGCCGCGTTCGGGAAATGCGGCGCCGACGCCGCGTTTCGGGAATGAGCTGTGCATCGGTGTACTATACGCAGGAACGCCGCCGCGAGGGCAGCTTTCCTCAAGGCCGGTTGATTTCTTCTCTCTGTCGCGTCGCGTCTGTCTGGCTCACACTCGCGGTCCTGTTCAGCCGGAGTGACTCATGATCCGCATCCTCGCCGCACTACTTCTGTTCGCCGCGCCCGCCGTCGCCCAACCGAAACCGGTCCAGACCGGCGACCTCGCCACGCGTGGGCTTTCGGAGAAGGACTATCCGCAGGTCAAGGAACTGGCGCCCGGCGTCTACAGCTACGAGGCCGCGGGGCCCGCCGATCCGCCTGGGCTCATGACCACCAACAGCCTGATCGTGGTGACAGGCGACGGTGTGATCGTCGCCGACGGGCAGGGGAACGTGCCGGCCGCCGAACGCATGATCGCCGAGATCAGGAAACTCACGCCGCAGCCGATCAAATACCTGGTGGTGTGCTCCGACCACGGCGACCACACCGGCGGCAATGCCGCCTTCAAGGCCGCATTTCCGGATGTGGTCGTGATCTCCTCGCCGGTATCCCAGAAGGCGCTTGAGAAAAGCGCGGTCGTGCCCACCGAAACCGTGACCGACAAACGCGTCCTCGCCTTGGGCGGCAAGCAGGTCGAGATCCTCAATATCGGCCGCGCCCATACCGGCGGCGACTTGGTAGTGCATGTGCCGGCCGCCAAGGTGCTGTTCCTGAGCGAGATCTATTTCCACCGCCTGTTCCCGGCAATGCGCGCCGGCTACCCGAGCGAGTGGGAAGCGGCGATCCGCAAGGCCCAGGGCCTGAACGCCACCTGGTATATCCCCGGCCACGGCTTCGTCGACGACGCGCCCACGCTCAAGGCCGAGCTTGAGGAGGCGCGCAAGGCGATTGTCCGTGTCATCGCCGAGGGTAAGCGCCTGCATGCGCTTGGCCTGGCGTGTCCGCCGCGGGTGCGGGGCCAGCCGCCGGCGCCCTGTCCCGCCGCCGACAAGGCCGACTGGGGGCCTTATGGCGACTGGACCCTCCATGGCACCGAACCGCCTATCGCCATTTCCCGCGTCTACCAGGAGATTGAGGGTAAGCTCCCCTGAGCGGGGAAATGCATTGCTGGGTATGGATTTTTTGCGCCGCGGGTCGTTGCGGACGAAAAACCAAAACTTTGCGGTTTTGGGCCCAAATTGAGGATACCGCGCAGGGATTTAGCCCGATTTCCGGGGAAATTGGCGATGATTCTCGCGCCCCGCTCGCGTATGTTAATGTCGCCTGACTGGGAGGTCAGGCACCGGCGGCGCTGTGCGCGGCGCCTCCGCCAAGCGGAGGAGTGTTTCAGGTGGGCTTTCCTCGTCGTGGTTCAGGGGCTGTGTGCGTTGCCGTGGCGGACGTGATGCTGTCCGACAACCTGGCGCCGCGCCCGCACGACCGCGCGTTTTCAAAAGCCCGCAAGATCGAATCAAACGCTACGCCGAGGGCGCGGCAAGCGCGTGCCCGTGCGGCGCGCTGACACAAGCCCGGGGATTAGGGAGAGGAACCATGACTGACTTCAATCGCCGCCGCGTCCTGCGCGGAATGCTGAACGGGGGCGCGGTGACCGTGGGCCTGCCGCTGCTGAACGTGTTCTTGAACGGGAACGGCACGGCGATGGCCGACGGCAAGCCGATGCCGGTGCGGTTCGGCACCTGGTTCTGGGGCTGCGGCATGAACAAGGCGATCTTCGTGCCCAAGAAGGTCGGCGCCAACTTCGAGCTGCCCGAGGAGATCGAGGCGCTGAAGCCGGTGCGCAACTACATCAACCTGTATTCGGGTTTCGACGTCTATAAGGACGCCAATCCGCCGCTGTGCCACACCTCGGGCTGGATCGCGTTGCGTTCCGGCAGCATGCCGGCGACGCGTATCGACCGTCCGCTCGAGACCATCGACGTGACCGTGGCCAACAAGATCGGCCGCACCACGCGCTTCAAGTCCCTGAGCGCGACCGCCACCGGCGATATCCGTGACTCGTTCAACTACGAGAACGTGAACACGCCGGTCTCGCCGGAGTGGTCGCCGATCCAGTTCTACACCCGCGTATTCGGTCCGGATTTCCAGGATCCGAACGCTCCGACCTTCACGCCGAACCCGGTCACGATGGTGCGCAAGAGCGTGCTGTCGGGCGTGCTCGACTCAACCGCCGAACTCAGCAAGAAGGTCGGCGCCGAGGACAAGGCGCGCCTGGACCAGTACTTCACCGGCCTGCGCGAACTCGAACACCAGCTGGAAGCGCAACTGCGCAAGCCCGACCCGATCGCGGCCTGCGTGCAGCAGAAGGGCCCCGGCGAGGTGGTGACCGCGAACCTCGACGCGGCGCTGGTGGGCAAGCGCCACAACCTGATGACCGACATCTTCGTGATGGCCGTGGCCTGCGACCAGACCCGCGTCATCAACATGGTCTATGCCAATTCGTTCCCCGCGACCGCGCGTCCCGGCTACGACAAGCCGCACCACAGCGCCACGCACGAGGAACCGGTGGACGAGGCGCTGGGCTACCAGCCGAACGTGTCGTGGTATACGCGCCGCTGCATGGAAGCCTGGGCTTACTTCGTCGAGTCCTTCACCAAGATCAAGGAAGGCGACGGCACCTTGCTCGATAACATGCTGCTGTTCGCGAACTCCGACCAGTCGTTCGCCAAGGTGCACGGCATGGACGGCATCCCGATGTTCACCGCGGGACGCGCGGGCGGCAAGATGAAGGGCGGCATCCACGTCGCCGGCGCCACCTCTCCGGGCGCGCGCGTCGGTTACACCATCCAGAAGGTGCTGGGCATCGACATCGCCAGCTGGGGCACCCAGTCCAACACCACCTCCAAGGAAATCGGCGAAGTCCTGGTCTAAGGGCCGCTGCCCTCTTGACCGTAAAACGGAGCGACACATGCGTACTGTTGTGAAGATTGGCGGCCTTGTGACCGCCGCGGCCTGTTTGGGCCTGGCGGCCGCAATTGCCAATGCCGCCGCGCCGGCCGGCAAAGGCCTGGTCGAAACCGCTCAGGCGGAGCCGATGCCGCCGGGGTTCCAGGTAGTGAACACCGAGACCCAGGGGCCGGTGTTCGGCGACCCGCAAGGCAAGTCCATGTATATCTGGCGCTCGGTGCCGCTGCGCCAGGGCAAGGTGGGCGAGGATCCCAACAAGCCGTCGTGCAACAACGAAAAACTTACGATGTCCGATGGGCAGTACTCGATCTACGGGCCGGCCTTGCTGCCCGAAGTCGAGAAGCGCCCGACCTGCACCCAGGTGTGGCCGCCGGTGCTGGCCGCCGCCGACGCCAAGCCGGTCGGCAAGTGGACCATCGTCACGCGCAACGACGGCACCAAGCAATGGGCCTATGACAACTATGCCCTGTACACGTCCATCCTCGACAAGGCGCCCGGCGACGTGAATGGCGGCAAGCGCGCGACCCCACCGCGCCAGGTCAACGTCGGCGAGCCCGCGCGTGAAGCGATCGCGCCGGCGCCCGCGGTTCCGCCGGGCTTCGACGTCACCGTCACCGCGACCGGCCGCCTGGTTTCAACCGACAAGGGCTTCACGGTCTATACCTACGACAAGGACAGCGCGACCAAGTCGAACTGCACCGACGCATGCGCCGAGACCTGGAAGCCGGTGGTGGCGCCGGCCTTCGCGCAGGCGCAAGCGGGCTGGACCACGATCGAACGGGCGCCGGGCGTCAAGCAGTGGGTGTTCCGCGGCAAGCCGCTCTACACCTACGCGCTCGACCGCGATATCCGCGGCCTCGACGGTCAGGACATCCCCGGCTGGCACGCGACCTATACCCAATTCTCGCCGAAATATCCGGCGGAGTTCACGCAGCGCGATACGCTCGCGGGGCAGGTTCTGGCCGACAAGAACGGCAAAACCATCTACGTCTACTGGTGCTACGAGGACGCCCTCGACCAGATCGCCTGCGATCATCCCGATGCGCCGCAGGCCTACCGCATCGCCATCTGCGGCGCGGGCGACGCCGACCGCTGCGCCAAGACCTGGCCGATGGTGCGCGCCGCCGATAATGCGGTGAGCACCAGCCGGGTCTGGGGCATCGCTTACGTCAACGCCAAGACCGGCAAGTGGGCCAAGCAGGGCGAGGCCGACGCCGCGCGGGTTTGGACCTATCGTGGCCGTCCCATCTACACCTACAACGGCGAAAAGGCGGGCGAGGTTCTCGGCGACGAGTTCGGCGAGCACGATCAGAATCGCAATACGTTCAGGGCGTTCTATACGATGTCCCTCGGCAGATTCTACTGAGCCCTAGTCGATCTTCACGCGAATGAGGCCCATGGAGGCGATGATGAAGAATAAATTCCTGAAACAGATGACGGTCTCGGCGGCGCTCTCGTTGCTCGCCACCGGCGCCGCCGTTGCCGCGCCCACCGAGGCGGCGGTGCCGAAGGGCGGCAGCCTGGGCCTCGCGCTGTATTGGGCGCACTGGTCGATCTACCAGACCCCGGAAGCCAAGGTCGAATGCCCGAACGGCATGAACGTCGGCTCCCGCGAGGAACTGCTCATGCAGTTTCCGGACAAGAACAAGGTCTACACCTACGAGGAAACCGCGCTGAACCGCGAGGCGGCGACGTGGAACCCGGATATCATCAAATACAACCTTCCGTTCAAGGAAGCGCAGGGCAAGATCGCCATCGGCATGAACCTCGACGGCAAGGTCGGGCCGAACGATTTCACCAGCCCCGAAGGCGAGAAGGGCGTGGACAACAATCTGTTCCGCGTCATCGGCTGTGTCGACGGTTGGCGCGGCCCGGTCGGCGTGCTCGATCAGTTCGGCCTGACGCGCATGTACCGCAACTCGACCTACAACCGCATCCTGCTCGAGATCACCGGCATCGACAGCATGTCGAACGACGACAGCGTGGAGGTGACCTCCTATCGCGGCCTCGATCCGCTGATCACCGACGCCACCGGCAACAACTACGTGCCGGGCGGTTCGCAACGCCTCGACATGCGTTTCGGCCAGAAGCTGATCAGCCACCGCAAGGGCAAGATCGTCGACGGCGTCCTGATCACCGAACCGGCCGACTTCATCCTGCCGGAGTATGCGGTCAACACGCAGCTCATCCACGACGCGCGCTTCCGCCTGAAACTGACCGCCGACGGCGCCGAAGGCATGATCGCCGGGTATTCCGACATCAAGGATTGGCACTCGGCCTTCATCAAGGGCTGGTCGACCATCCGGTCCGGTCAGGGCCTGGGCTCCCAGCCGTCCCACGCCCGGGCGCTGGAGCGCCTGGCAGACGCTTATCCCGATCCGCAAACCGGCAAAAATACTGCGATTTCTTCGGCGATCGACGCAAGATTCGTGCAGGTATTCATCAAACATCCGGAAGGTAATGTGGCCGAAGCCACCCCGACAACACAGCGCGCGGAGCAGCGCTAGCCGCGGCGTAGATCTCAATATTGAAGGGCGCACCGCGAGGTGCGCCCTTTTCCTATGCGCCTCTCGTGGCGCGCGGAATACACTTTAAATGTATGTACGGTCACAGGGCTGACGGATGCGCATACCCGCAAAAAAATGACGTATTCTTAAAAGCGCTTGTGAAGGTTTTCACCCAACATCATCATTCATAAGTCATCCTACAACCCATCCCACTTCACTGTGTTATCGGAGTTGTGAAGACCAAGAGACAATAAGCGCGGGGCCGGGAGGAGGGCGGTGAAGGGACTCACCGTTTCCGGAGTCCAGCGCCGTGTCACCGATTTCAAATTCACCGTGGCGGCGCCGCCGCCACTCAAGGGGGAGAACCGACGATGTTCACTGCCATTTCAGGTGCCGGGTCCAAAACCAACAGCGCCCGGGATTTATCGGGCTTGCCGGCCGGGCTCCTTGTCCGGCGCCCCCTGTCCATGACCGCGCTGTCCGCCATTGTCGCCACCGGCGCCGTCGTGATTCCGGGTGTCGCATCCGCGCAAACTCCGGCGCCGGCCGCGCAGACCGCGCAGGCTCCGGCGACCGAAGAAATCGTGGTGACCGGTTCGCGCGTCATCACCAACGGGTTTGAAGCGCCGACACCGGTGAGCGTGGTCGCCACCGAAGCGATCGAAGCCGCCGCCCGTCCCGACCTCGCGGACTTCGTCAACACGCTGCCCGCTGTGAGCGGCAGCTTCACGACCCAGTCGCAGGTGCAGAACCTCTCGAACGGCCGCGGCGGCATCAATGCGATCAGCTTGCACGGCCTGGGGGTCGCGCGCACCCTGGTGCTCCTGAACGGCCACCGCTCGGTTGACTCGACCGCGGACGGCTACGTCGACGTGTCGGCGTTCCCGCAGGGCCTGGTCAGCCGCGTCGACGTGGTGACCGGCGGCGCTTCGGCCGCTTACGGCTCCGATGCCGTGGGCGGTGTCGTCAACTTCATCCTCGACACCAAATACGTCGGCTTCAAAGGAGAAATCTCGGGCGGTGTCACGGCCCGGGGCGACAACCGCAACTGGAAGATTGACCTCACCGGCGGCCACGTTTTCGCCAGCGGACGCGGGCATTTCCTGTGGTCGGTCGAAGTGTCGCACGGCGACGGCATTCCCGATTACGCCAAGGCGCGCGACTGGTCGTCCTACGGCCAGACCGCGATCGCCAATCCGGCCTATGGCACCGGCGCGGGCCAGAGCACCTCAGTGCCTCAGTTCCTGCACGTCTACAATGGCGGCCCCGACCAGGTTCTGCCCGGCGGCATCATCACCTCCGGCCCGCTCAAGGGCATCATCTTCGGACCCGGCGGTACGCCGCGCAACTTCAACTACGGTTCGATCACGGCTGGCATCGTCACGGCCGGCGGCGACTGGGCCACGCAGAAGCAGTGGCAGAACGCCACCATCGACCCGCCGCAAACGCGCCGGAACGCCTTCGCCCGCCTGAGCTACGACATCACCGACGACGTCAACGTCTACGGCGAAGCGTCCTGGGCGGATAACTTCGAGGCGAACGGCATCGCGGCGGAATTCTACGCCGGCAACCTGGTGCTTCAGGCCTCGAACCCCTTCCTGCCGGCGTCGGTGGCCGCGCAGGCCGCCGCCCTCAAGGTGACGTCGTTCAACATGGGCACGTTCCTGGTGGACATCTACGGTGCCGCCAACCCGAATGGGTACCACTACGGCGTTCCCGGCCTTGTCGGCCTCCAGCGGCGCATCACCAACCGCTACCTGATCGGCTCCAGCGGCAAATTCAATGCCATGGACATCGAGTGGGATTGGGACGCCTTCTTCCAGGTCGGCAAAACCCGCACCGCGGAACGGTCGGCCAACAACGTCAATGCGGCCAACTTCACCCGCGCGCTCGATGCCGTGGCCGGGCCCAACGGCTCGATCATCTGCCGTTCGACCTTGACCAACCCGACCAACGGCTGCGTGCCGTACAATATCTTCGGCATCGGGGTCGCCAGCACCGCCGCGATCAATTACATCTCGGGTACCTCGTACCGCGGCCAGATCATGAACCAGCATGGGGCTGGGTTGTCCATCAACTCCAAGCCGTTCGACTCTTGGGCGGGCCCGGTTTCGTTCGCCACCGGTATCGAATGGCGCGACACCAGCGTGCGCGGCATCACCGACGACGTGTCCAAGGCCATCGGCTGGTTCAATTCCAGCTACCAGCCCACCATCGGCAAATACAACGTGAAGGAAGCCTTCGCCGAGTTCCTGGTCCCGCTGGCCAGGGACACGGTCTGGGCGAAAGCCATGGACGTGGATATCGCCGGCCGCGTCACCGACTACAGCAACTCCGGCACCGTGGAGACCTGGAAGATCGGTCCGACCTGGACGCCGATCGACGATCTGCGCTTCCGCGGCGGTATCTCCCGCGACGTCCGCGCGCCGAACCTCGGCGAACTGTACTCCGGCGGTTCGAACAGCGCCTCGGCCGGCGCCGGCCTGCTCGATCCGTTCAACCCGGGCCCGGACGGTAAGCCGAGCCCCGCGACGGGCAGCCAGAACCTGAACGGCGTCGGCAATCCGCTGCTGAAGCCTGAAACCGCGATCTCCAAGGGCGTCGGCGTGGTTGTCCAGCCGCGCTTCTGGCCCGGTTTCAGCGCCTCGGTCGATTACTGGAACGTCAAGATGAACGGCGCCATCGGCACTTTGTCCGCCCAGGACATCCTGACCCAGTGCTACCTCGGCAAGACCCAGCTCTGCTCCGGTGTCTTCCGGCCGCCGGTCACCCCCGTGCTCACCGTCGCGGTCGCCAACTACAACATCGCGCAGAGCTACTATCGCGGCATCGACTTCGAGGCGGGATATACGCTGCACCTCGACGAGGTCGTGCCGGACTGGAACGGCACATTGAGCAACCGCTTCCTGGGCACGGTGTTCCTGACCAGCCGGACGGACAACGGCATCACCCCGGTGATCGAACTGGTCGGGGGCAACCTGACGCGTAAGTTCAAGTGGAGCAATACGGTCACCTACAACAGCGACCCGATCACCCTGGTCGTGCAGTTCCGTGGCTTCAGCGCGGGCGTCACCAACACCGCCTGGGTCCAGTGCACCACCGGCTGTCCGGTGTCCACCACCACCCATCAGACCATCGACAACATGGCGTTGCGCGGCGAGTTCGATTTCGACACCACGTTCACCTACAAGATCACCGACCAAGTGTCGGCGTTCCTCAGCATGCAGAACGGGCTGGACAAGGATCCGCCGGCGCAGATGACCGGCGTGACCGGCAGCGACACCATCCTCGGGCTGCAGCCGACGATCCCGAAAGGCATCTACGGCGTTGTCGGCCGGAACTTCCGGGCGGGCGTGCGCTTCAAGATGTGACGCGGCTTATCTGATCCAGGAAACGGCGGGGCCATCCAACCATGATCCCGCCGTTTTCTTTTGGCCGCCGCGTCGGCTAACATCGGGCCCGACGACTTGCGCGGGGACAGGCGGCCGCATGATTCTCGACATCCCAGACCTACTTTCACCCGCCGAGGTGGCGGCAGTGGCGGCCCTGTGCCGCGAGATGCCGTTCGCCGACGGGCGGTCCTCAAACCCGGCCAACCAGACCAAGAACAACCTTCAGGCCGACCTCGCCGCGCCGCCGGCGGCCGAGGTGGCGAAGATCATCTCCGCGGCCTATACCCGCTCGCGGCTGTTCTACGATTTCGCGCTTCCCAAGCAGATCGCCGCGCCTCTGCTGGCCCGCTACGAGGCCGGCATGCATTACGGCATCCACGCCGACGTCCCGCATATGAAGGTTCCAGGAGCACGGATGCTGCGCTCGGACCTCTCCAGCACGGTGTTCATCGCCGATCCGGCGGCTTATCAGGGCGGCGAGTTGGTGATCTACCTCGGGACGCAGCCGGTGGTGATGAAAGGGCAGGCGGGATCGGCCGTCGTCTATCCATCGACCACGCTCCACGAGGTGCGGCCGGTGACGGCGGGCGTACGGCTGGTGGCGGTGACCTTCATCGAAAGCTTGATCCGCGACGAAGCACAGCGCACGCTGATGTACGAGTTGAACGAAGTGGCGGTGCTCGAAGGGCTCAAGATGAGCTGGCAGAACCGGGTCCGGCTGGAAAGCGTGCGCTTCAATCTCATGCGGATGTGGTCCGAAGACTGACGCGCCCGGCATCATCATGCAGCTGCGCCTTTCGCGTTTCATCCACATGTTGCCGGTCGGCGCCGACCGGGTGCTGCTCGTCGATGCCATCAGCCACGTGCGCCTGGTGGTCACCCGCGCCTTCGCGCAGTACCTGCAGGGATTCGCGGCGCCACGCGACGTGCAGCCCGACGATACGATCCGGGCCCTGCTCGAGCGCGCGATCCTGACCGACAAGACGCCGGAAGCGGAGCTCGCGCAGGTCGCGGGTATGCTGGCCGAATACCACGGGCGCGATCCCGGCGCGCTGCTCGAACAGTTCCGCCGCAAAGTCCAGGAAGGTGCGCAGCCCTATTGGGCGGTGACCAGGGCGTTGGGCGAGGATGACTTCAAGGGGGCGGGGCAGCGCGTCGATGTGATCCTGTTCGGGGAATGCGACCTGCAGATGGAGGCCGATTTTCTGCGGCGCGAGGCAGCCACGCGCGGCATCGACCTGCGTGTCGCCGCGACGTTTCCGGGAGATGCGCGTTTTGCCGCGGAACACAAGCACGATGCCGTCATCGTCGGCGCGTTGCGCGGCCGCTTCACGCTCATGGGCGAGGGGGCAGGAATACCGCACGATGCGTTCATCCAGCAGGCGCGCGAGGTGGTGCGGAGTTTGCGCCAGTTCACCGCCGCGCCGATCCTGGTCGACAATCTGCCCGAGCCGACCGTGCAGCCCATGGGCCTGGCCGAACGCGGCGCGCGCGGCCACCGCAACCGCTTCCGCGCGGCCAATATCGCACTGGCCGAGATGGCCGAGGAATTCGCGGACGTTCATGTGGTCGATGTCGCTGCGGCGTTCGCCGGCGCCGGCGCCGGCCGCCTGATCGATGACGGCGAGGTCGGCTTCGTTCATTTCGGCTCGCCCGGCTGGCTGCTGCAGCGGGCCGAGAGCGAGAAGGCCGCCGTTCACGGGATTTTCCCCGACCTGGCGCCGCTCGCGGACACGGTCGGCGGCGATCCGTACATCCGCGAACCGGTCGCGGCACGCGCTCATATCGATGCCCTCGGCGTCGTGCTCGCCTGGGGCCGCAAGAAGTGCGTGATCGTCGATCTCGACGGCGTGCTGTGGCCGGGCGTGCTGGCCGAGACCGGGGCGCCCTTCGCCTGGAGCGAGTCCGTAAGCGGGCCCTATTCCTTCGTTGGCCTGTTCTTCGGGTTACATGAAGCCTTGTTGGCCTTGAAAAAGCGCGGTGTCCTGCTGGCGTGCGTCAGCAAGAACGACGAGGCCACGGTGCGCGCGTTGTGGAAATACGAGGACCACTACCCGCGCCATGCCCTGCTTACGCCGTCGGACTTCGTCACGTGGCGGGTGAACTGGGGCGACAAGGTCGACAATATCCGATCGATCGCCGACGAACTGGGGCTCGCGCTCGAAACTTTCCTGTTCATCGACGACAACCCGGTCGAGCGCGCCCGCGTCCGGGCACGCCTTCCGGCGGTTGAGGCCTGGGGCGAAGATCCGTTCTCCCTGCGCCGGCGCCTGCTGAACGATCCGCGCTTGCAGCTGCCGCGCGTGACCGCGGAAGCTGCGGCGCGGACCGCGCTGACCAAGGCGCAGTTGGAACGCGCCGCCGCGCGCGCGGGCGCGGAGGGCATGAGCGAAAGCGATTTCGTCGCCTCGCTTCAGGTGCAGGTTCGGGTTACGCAAGTGGTGGAAGGGGAGTCCCAGACGCTGACGCGCGTTTCCGAGCTTTTCCAGCGCACCACCCAGTTCAACACCACCGGGCTCAAGATCGCCGCCGCCGAACTCGCCGCGCTGTTGCGCACGCCGGAGAGCCGCTTCTACACGGTTGCGGTGTCCGACCGTTTCGGCGACCACGGCCTGGTCGGCGCGGCCGTGGTGACGCACGGCGACATAGCCGGCCTGGTCTTGAGCTGCCGCGTGCTGGGCCTCGGGGTAGAACATGAATTCATGCGCCGCATTATCGGCGACCTGGGGCACGCGCGCCTGACCGGGAGGATCGTTCCGACCGCGCGCAACACGCCGGTGCGCAATCTCTACCGCGATCATGACTTTGAACCGGTGGGCGACGGCGGGTGGCAGCGCGTGGGCGCGCGTTAGCCGCTCATCGCGCCGCGCCGGGAGGGCGCCGCCGAAAGTCAAAACTTTGCCAGTTTTGGCCTGAAATGAGGATACGGATCAGAGATTTAGCGCGCTTTTGGGCCAAAATGGCGATGATTATGCACCCCCGGCGGCGTATATTATTCGCGCCGGGCTGGGAGGCCCGGTTTCGCGCCTGTCATGCCGTTGATCTTCGGGAAGGGAATGTCAGCTTGAACTTTGTTTCTGTGCGTTCAATCGCTCTGTCGACGGCCGGCGTCATCGCGGCTGTATCCCTGGCCGCCTGCTCCGGCAAGACCGAGACGGCGTCCGCGAAGCCGCAGGCGGTTGCCGCCGCGTCTGCCCCCGCGACCGCCGAGCCCCAGCTGACGAAGGCGCCCGCGCGCGTGCGGGTTCTGACCCAGGACCAGTATTTCAATTCGCTGGCCTATGTATTCGGCCCCGACGCGCGGATCGACGCGCGCTTCCCGCCGTTCCGGCGCACCGACGGCCTGCTGGCGCTGGGTGCCGCGGCGGCCGGCGTGACCGCCAGTGGCGTGGAGAAATTCCAGCACGCGGCGCAGCTGATCGCCGCCCAGGTGGTGGACGTGCGCCACCGCGACTTCCTGGTGCCATGCAAGCCCAAGTCGGTGATGGAAGCCGACCCCGCCTGCGCGGCGCAGTTCATCAGCGCCACCGCGCGGCTGCTGTACCGGGCGCCGATGGCGCCCGAGAAGCTGGCCACGACCGTGGCGGCCGCCAACGAGGCCGCCGGCAAGGTGCACGACTTCTACCGGGGCCTGTCGTTCGCGCTCGAGGGCGTGCTGCTCGACCCGAACTTCATCTTCGCGGCCGAGACCGGCCAGCCCGACCCGGGCAACCCGGGGCGCCTGCGGCTCGACCCGCATTCGGCGGCCACCCGCCTCAGCCTGTTCCTGTGGAACCAACTGCCGGACGACACGTTGCTCAAGGCGGCGGACAGGGGCGACCTGAACACCAAGGCCGGCCGGGCGAAGATCGTCGACGCCATGCTCGCCAACCCGCGTATCGAGGAAGGTACCCGCGCATTCTTCTCCGACATGCTGGGCTTTGACGATTTCGACAGCCTGTCGAAGGATCCGATGGCCTATGCCTCGTTCACCGGCGCCACCGCCATCGACGCCCGCGAGCAGACGCTGCGCGTGATCGTCGATCAGTTAATCAAGAAGGACGGGGATTACCGCGACCTATTCACCACCCGCACCACGTTCCTGTCGCCGGCCCTGGCGGCGGTGTACCGGGTGCCGAGCGCGCCGGGCTGGGTACAGACCGAGTTTCCGGAAGGCAGCCAGCGTAGCGGCCTCCTGTCGCAGGTGAGCTTCCTGGCGCTGCATGCCCATCCCGCGCGCAGTTCGCCGACGCGCCGCGGCAAGGCGGTGCGCGAGCAGATTCTGTGCCAAAAGGTGCCCGAGCCGCCCGCCAACGTGGACTTCTCGATCGTCGAGGATCCGAAGGCGGTCTACCACACCGCGCGCGAGCGCGTGACCGCGCACCTGGTCAATCCGGTCTGCGCCGGCTGCCATAAGATCACCGACCCAATCGGCCTGGCGCTGGAGAACTTCGACGGCGCTGGCCAGTACCGCGAGACCGAGAAGGGCGCCGCCATCGACGCCTCGGGCAGCCTGGACGGCAAGCCGTTCAAGGATGCGGCCGGCCTTGGCCAGGCATTGCATGACAGCCCGGCCCTGACGGCGTGCGTGGTGCGCCGCGCGTTCAGCTATGGGGTCGGCAGCCCGGACACCGGCGGACGCGACGAACTGATGGCCTATTACAACAAGGCGTTCAGCGCGCAGGGCTACAAGTTCAAGGGCCTGTTGCGCAACATCGCGCTCAGCGACGCTTTCTATACGGTTACGGAGAAATAGAGCTGCCTGCCGCGATACCGCCGCCCGGTGCTTACGTTCACCGGCGGTGCTTGCGCGTGCATGAGCTGTAAGCGAGGCCGGCGCTACGGCCCCTGCGCATTAGTATAAGAATCTGTCGTAATACCGTAAGCGCGCGAGAAACTTATTATACAAGATCGACGCCGTGACCCGCATACACACGAGGGCCGGTATGGAGTTGCCTGTGGAAGGGGCCGACCTGGACGCCGCCGATCTCAAGATCCTGCGGCTGCTGCAGCACGATGCCGATCTGTCGATGCAGGAAATCGCCGACAAGGTCGGCCTGTCGCATACGCCGTGCTGGCGGCGCTACAACCGCCTCAAGGAAACCGGCGTCATCCAGGCCAAGGTCGCGATCATCAATGCCAAGAAAATCGGCAAGAATGTCATCGCCATCTGCAATGTCGTCCTGGATAAGCACACCGAAGCCGCGCTGCTGGCGTTCGAGAGGGCGGTGCAGGCCTGCCCGGAGATCGTCGAGTGTTTCTCCATCACCGGGACCAAGGACTACATGCTGCGGGTCTCGGTCTCGACCATCGAGGACTTCGAGAAGTTCCTGAAGAAGAAGCTTCTGCATCTGCCGGGCGTGGCCACGGTCGACACCAATTTCGCCATCAACACCATAAAGCTGACGACCGCGCTGCCGATCTGAGCTAGGTCCGTGCCGCACCCCGAAGCTCGTCCTCGATGTGGATACGGATGATTTCGTCGAACGAGGTCTCGGCCTTGAATTCCAGCGCCGTGGCGCGGCGCGGATGGAAGGCCTTCGGCCAGCTGCCCACCAGCCGTTCGATCGCCGGGTCGTGTTCGCGCCGGATCAGCGCCGCCGCGTCGTTGCCGGCCACGCGCCGCAGGGCCTCGATCTGATCGCCCACCGAGGCCGAGACGCCCGGCATGTTGAGCGTGCGGTTGGCGCCCAAGGGCGCCAGGTCGATGGACGCGGCGTGGATCAGGAAGCCCACGGCCGCCCTCGGGCTTGCGTGCCATGCGCGGATGGTCTCGGGCACCGGCAGCACGGCTTCCCGGCCGGTCAGGGGCTCGCGGATGATGCTCGAGAAGAATCCCGACGCGGCCTTGTTGGGGGCCCCCGGGCGCACGCAGATCACCGGCAGGCGCAAGGAGACGCCATCCAGATAGCCCTTGCGTGAGAAGTCGTTCACCAGCAATTCACCGGCGGCTTTCTGGGTGCCGTAGCTGCCCAAGGGGATTGCCGGAAAATCGTCCTCGATCACCTCCGGCAGCGGCGTGCCGAACACCGCCAGCGACGACGCGAACACGAATCGCGGGCGGTAGGACGCCGCCAGGCCTTGTACCCGGATCGCGTCGAGCAGGCGGAAGGTGCCGTCGAGGTTGACCTTGTAGCCCTTCTCGAAATCGGCCTCGGCCTCGGCCGACACCACGGCGGCGAGGTGGAAGACCACGTCGGGCCGCTCGCCGATCCAGCGCGGGATCGCTTCCGGGGCGGCCAGGTCGCAGGCCTCGGTGGTGACGCGCGCGCCTGGCACGGTCACCGGCTTGGGCTCCCATACATCGACCAGGTGGAGCGCGGTAATCTTGCGGCTGCCGAGATGGCCCGTGGACAGACGCTGGACGAGTTTCACGCCGATCATGCCGGCGGCGCCGGTCACCAGGATGCGCATGGGCGGTGTTCTCGCTTGGCTGTGCCGTTCGAGGCATGGAACCTGACCCGGAAACCGGCGGTCCTCCCTACGGGGCAACTGTCTCAAATGTCCTTGTTCTCGTCTTACAATAAGGCGACACTTTCCAAGAGAAATACGACAGCGACACGTTTCGCCGCCAACGTGCGGTGAAGGGGGAGGACGACCGTGGCAGCTGACGACGATATCGGGGCGCGCGGACCTCAGCGCGGGCGCGTCCGGATGCCCGTGGCCGGTAAGCTCCGGGTTGGATTTGTCCTGGTGCAGCCATTCACGCTCACCACCTTTGCCGGTTTCATCGACGCCTTGCGGCTCGCGGCCGACGAAGAAGACCGCTCGCGCCAGATCGACTGCGAGTGGACCATCCTGGGCAATACCGATGAGGATGTGGTCTCCAGTTGCGGCGTGCCGGTGCGGCCCTGGGCGCCGCTCGCAGATCCCGCGCGCTTCGACTACATCTGCGTGGTCGGCGGCATGCTGCACAACGGCCAGAAGGTCCACCGCGGCGCCTATCAGTTCCTGAAGACGGCGGCGCAGGAAGGCGTGCCTTTGATCGGCCTGTGCACAGGCTCGTTCGTGCTGGCGCGCGCGGGCCTGCTCGCGGGCTATGACGTCTGCGTCAGCCGCTTCCACCGCGCCCGATTCCAGAACGAGTTCCCCGACCTCAAGGTCCAGTCGAGCCAGATGTTCCTGGCCGACCGCGACCGCATCACCTGTGTCGGCGGCACCTCGACCGTGCACCTGGCGGCGCACCTGATCGAGAAGCACGTCAATCGCGCCCGGGCGGTGAAGACCCTGCGGCTGCTCTACGAGGAAAACCCGCTGCCGGTGAATGCCTGGCAGCCCGAGGCCATGATCGCCCACCAGGCCAAGGATCTGATCGTGCGCCAAGCCATGCAGATCATCGAACAGGATCTGGCCGAGCCCGAGAAGCTCTCGGACCTGTCGCAGTCCTTGGGCGTGAACCTGCGGCAACTCGAACGCCGCTTCATCTCCAACATCGGCATCACCCCGCGCGAGTACCGGCTGCGGTTACGCCTCGCGCGCGCCAAATGGCTGATCGAGCAGACCGACCGCTCCATGACCGAGATCGCGCTCGAGAGCGGCTTCAACAACTGCTCGCACTTCTCCAACACCTTCAAGAGCCACTTCAACTCCAAGCCCTCGGACGTGCGCAGAACCGCGCGGCGCGGCGCGGCGGTGTCCTAAAAGAAAAACGCCCCGGCGGTTTCCTGCCGGGGCGCTGTTCCCTGTCCGTTTAATACTTGATCACATCGCTCGGCAGCGTCGGCGTGTTCTTGGGTGTGCGGAGCGCCTTGGTGGCCTGCTCGAAGTCATAGGCGAAGCCGATCAGCTTGGGCTCGGACCAGGGCGTTCCCAGAAATGACATGGTCACGGGCAGGTTCTCATCGGTGGTCATGCCGGCGGGCACCACGATTTCCGGGAAGCCGGACTCATTGGTCATATTGCCGGGCGAGGCGCCGGCGGTCTCGGTGGCGGTGAATGGGCGCGGCACTTCGGCGATCGGGCTCGCGGGCCGCGCGTTGGTCGGGAAGAACAGGGCGTCGATCTTGTTGTCGGCGAACACCGCGGCGATCCCGGCCTTGAAGGTCGGCAGCATCTGGTCGCGCAGGATCAGGAACTGCGGGTCCGTAATCGGCAGCGCGCGCTCGCCCGAATATCTCAAGGCAAAAGCCTTCTCGGGGCTGGCGTAATGGGTGTTCGGGTCGTTGGCGATCCGGACCAGGTCGTCGAACGATTTGGGATATTCCGGCTTGGTGGATTTCAGGTAGTCGGTGATCTGCGCCTTGAACTCGGAATTGACCAGCAGTTCATAGATGCCGCCGCGCGCCGCCAGCAGGTATTCCGGGAACACCACGGGTGTCACGATCTCGGCGCCGAGCTTCTTGAGCTGCTCCACCGCGTCGGCGGAGATCTTCTTTACCTGGTCGTTGCCGCCCATGAATTCCGGGGTGATGCCGATGCGCACGCCCTTGAGGCTGCCGGCCTTGAGATACTTTGTGTAATCGGCTTCGGCGTGGCTCGAGGCCTGCGCCGTGGCCGGGTCCGCGGGGTCGGTGCCCGCCATGACACTCAACGCCACGGCAAGGTCGGTGACATTGCGGGCGATCGGCCCGGCGGTGTCGAGCGACAGGGCCAGCGGCACGATGCCGCCGCGGCTCACCAGCCCCCAGGTGGTCTTGAGGCCGGCGACGCCGTTGACCGAGGATGGTCCACGGATCGAGCCGCCGGTGTCGGTGCCCGTACCGAACTGCGCGAACCCGGCGGCGATCGAGGCGCCGGTGCCGCCCGACGAGCTGGAAGGCACGCGGGCGAGGTCATGGGGGTTCCTGGTCTGGCCGCCCATGGAGCTGAAGCCGGCCTGGGCGCGGCCCTTCTTGACGATTTCCGGATCACGCGCGCCGTTGACCATGCCGCCGGAGCCGGCGAATTCGTTCATGTTCACCTTGGCCACGATCACCGCGCCGGCGTCGCGCAGTTTCTGCACCACGAAGCCGTCCTTGGCCGGGATCGAGCCCTTGAGCATCTGCGAGCCCGCGGTGGTGGGCATGTCGTGGGTTTCGTAGTTGTCCTTGAGCAGGATGGGAATGCCATGCAGCGGCCCGCGGATCTTGCCCTTGCGCCGTTCGGCGTCCATCGCGCGCGCCTCTTTCACGGCATTGGGGTTGACCATGATCACTGCGTTGATGGCCGGGCCTTTCTTGTCGTAGGCGTCGATACGTTTGAGGAAGGCTTCGGTGAGCTTCTGCGAGGTCACCCGGCCGGTCGCCATGGCCGCCTGTTCCTCGGGGATGGTCGCGGTGGTGATGTTCAGCTCCGCGGCGTTCGCGGCGCCCGCGAACAGCATCAGGCTCAAGGCGGCAACCGAGGTCAGCATGCGTTGGCGGCTCATGACGTTCCTTTCCACTAAGGCAATGGCGCGATTGTCGCTTAGGCCAGGCGGGCGCTCAATTGGTCTCTCGCGCGGCGGGGGCGAGGCCGGGCGCCGCGCCCCCCTTTGCATTGCGAGGGGCCCGGCCCCTGCTATCGTCCGGGGGAGCCGGCGATAGCGTTCGGTCTGACTTTTGCGGGAAGAACCCGCAGAAAGCTACTACGTCGGGCGCCCGGCCTTTCCGACAGGAACGGCCGAAAAATCCGTCTCGCCCGGGGATTTCCCGGCGTTTAGCGCAGGTCCAAACCTCTTTAGAAACTTTCACCGCGCCATGGCCGCACATTGCTTTCGCTGGGAAGTCGGGGGAGGCTAGGGTAACGGGGCCGGAAGGGCGCGCCGCGAGTGGGATTTCCGCCAAATCCACGCCCCCCGGGATGTGAGCGGCGGCTCACGGCGTCGGGGGTCCAGGACATTCTGAAGCGCTTCAAGCATTGGCGACACCGCACGGTCGGGGCAGGGGGCGCGCGCCTGCTGCCCCTGGCCGTGCTGGCGGTCGCCCCGTACCAGGCTTGGGCCCAGGATCCGGCTCAGGTTCAAGCGGGGCGCTTCCCGGTGGACATCGGCGCCATGAGCGTCGAGGACGCCCTCAAGCGGTTGCAGCGCGAGACCGGCGCCAACCTGGCGTTCGCTCCAGGGCAGGTGGCGGGCAAGGCCACCGCCGGCGCGCGTGGCGATCTCTCGATCGAGGAGGCCATCCGCCGGCTGCTCGCGGGCACCGGGCTGGACGTCATCAACAACAACGGATCGTTATATGTGATCGTCACGGCGGCGCCCGCGCGCCGCGCAACGGCTCCGGTCAAGCCCGCTCGCCGCCGCGCCATCGAAGCGCCGGTCCCGCCATCGATCGACGAGATCATCGTGCCCGGCACGCGGCTGGCGCGCGATGGTTACGAGGCGCCGACGCCGGTGACCGTGGTGGATGCGGCCCAGATCGGCCGCTTCGGCTCCGGCAATGTCGCGGACTTCATCAACAGCCTGCCGGCGCTGGCGGGAAGCCAGACGCCCAACCAGAATATCCAGACCGCGTCGGGCGTGGTCGGCACCAACGCCCTGAGTTTGCGCGATCTCGGCATCCAGCGAACCTTGGTGCTGCTGGACGGCGCGCGGACGGTGGGCGGCACCATCACCGGGGCGGCGGACGTCAACACCTTCCCGCAACAACTCATCGCGCGGGTGGATGTGGTCACGGGCGGCGCCTCCGCGGCCTATGGTTCCGACGCCCTGGCCGGCGTGGTGAACCTGGTGCTCGACCGCACCTACACGGGTTTTAAGGGCGAGGTGTCCGGCGGTGTTACCACCTACGGCGACAACCGCAATTTCCGCATCACGCTGACGCACGGTTCCTCGTTCGCGGACGCGCGCGGGCATTTCCTGGCGAGCGGCGAGGCCGAGCACGGCGACGGCGTGCTGCACCCGATCAACCGGGCCTGGAACGCCTCCAATATCGGCGTGCTGTACAATCCCAACTACACCGCCACCAATGGCCAGCCCCAGTATCTGATCCTGGACCCGGTCAACAACGCGCGCGCCGCGCCCGGCGGCGTGATCACGTCCGGGCCGCTCAAGGGCATCGCTTTCGGGCCGGGCGGCGCTCCCTATCGGTTCGACTACGGCAGCCTCAACGACGGTGCCAATATGTACGGCTCGGGCCAGGCCGCGGCGCTCAATGTCCACGCCACCCAGAGCCTGGGCACGCGGGAATCCCGCCAGAACCTGTTCACACGCGCGAGCTATGACCTGAACGGCGGCGTCAATGTCTTCGCCCAGGCCGCCTGGGGCCACGCCAATTCCTTTTCCATTGCCCTTCTGCCACTCTATTCCGGCAACCTCACGGTGGCGGCCGACAACGCCTTTATCCCCGCGTCGGTGGCCGCGCAGATCGCGGCGCTGAAGGTCACGTCGTTCGGTTTCGGCACCATCAACGGCGACCTGGAAGGCCGCGCGCCGGAAGTGGCCGGCGACCGTACGTCGCTGCGCCTGGTGGTGGGGGCCAGGGGCACCGTGGATGCGTTGGGCGCCGACTGGACCTGGGACGCCTATGTCCAGAACGGCGTGACGCGCCAGACCTCGAAACTCCTGCGCGACATCAATGCCGCGCGGTTTGCCGCCGCCGGCGATGCGGTGCGCGGACCCAACGGGGCAATTGTCTGCCGCTCCAGCCTCGCCAATCCCGGCAACGGCTGCGTGCCCTACAACCTGTTCGGCCTGGGCGTGAACAGCAAGGCGGCTTTGGATTACATCACCGGCACCGACCGGCGGACCGAGCGGTTCGAGCAGACCGTCGCGGCGGCCTCGTTGCGCGGCGCGCCGCTGCGGAGTTGGGCAGGGCCGGTGTCACTGGCGTTCGGCGCCGAACACCGGCGCGAGTCCGTGCGCGGCGACGCGGCCCCGACCGGGTGGTTTCTCGGCAACTATGTACCCACCTTCGGCAGCTACAACGTCACCGAAGGCTTCGTGGAAACGGTGGTGCCGCTGGCCAGCGATGTGTCCTTCGCGCGCGCCATGGATCTTTCCGCGGCGCTGCGCGCCACCAGCTATTCGACCGCGGGCTATGTCACCACCTGGAAACTGGGTCTGACCTATGCCCCGGTGGAGGGGCTCAAGTTGCGCGCGACGCGGTCGCGGGATATCCGCGCGCCCAATCTGCAGGAGCTATATGCCGGAGGTGTCGCCGGCACCAATAACGTGGTCGATCCGGTCACCAACGACCCCACGGCCTTCATTCGCACGCTCACGCGCGGCAACCTGAAACTGACGCCCGAAAAGGCCGATACCACCGGCGTCGGCGTGGTGGCGCAGCCCGGGTTCTTTCCGGGATTTAGCCTGTCGGTGGATTACTGGAACATCCGCATCAAGGATGCCATCGGCACCCTGTCCGGGCAGGACATCATCAACAGCTGCTACCAGGGCAACCAGGTTTACTGCCAGGCGGTGGATCGCAGTACGCAAGGCGGCGTGCCGCAGATCCTGGTCAGCATCTACCCCTTCAACCTGGCCAGCCAGCAGGCGCGCGGCATCGATTTCGAGTCCAGCTACCGCGCCGATCTCGGAACGGTGGTGGACGGCGCGGGCGTGCTGGGCTTGCGCATGTTCGCAACCCATTACATCACGAGTATCCTGAACAACGGCGTCAACATGCCGGTCGATATCGCCGGCCAGAACGAAGGCAGCAGCGCCGACAGCGGGCTGCCCAACTGGCGCTGGCATGGTTCGATCACCTATGACGCGGATCCGCTAACCGTGGCGTTGGGAATTCGCGGCGTCAGCGCGGGCGCCATCGGCAACCAGTTCATCCAATGCGCATCGGGGTGCCCGGTCTCGACCATCGCCCGGCCCACCATCAACGACAACCATATCGACGGCGCCACCTATTTCGACGCCTCGGTCGCCTATGCGGCACTACCCGGCCTCGAGGTGTTCCTGAACGTCCGCAACCTCGCCAACGCCGATCCGGCGCGCGTGCCGCGCATCAACGGCACGCCTTATGGCTACGCCCAGACCAATCCGGGAATGTACGACGTGCTCGGCCGCGTGTTCCGGGCGGGCGTGAGATTCAGCCTCTAGCGGACGGCGCGGTGAACGCGCGTAACAAAAAAAGACGTGGCCGCCGCTCAGCGGCCGCGATCCAGCAGCCAGGCGTTCGCGGTCTCGCGCGCGCGAATGCCGTAGATCTGCTGCAGCGAGGTGAGGACCAGCGCCACGTCACCAGCCGGAAATTGGCCGGTGATCGACAGCTTCTCGATGTCGCGGCTTTCCGACACCAGCGGCTTGGCGCTGTAGCGGTTCACCTCGGCGATCACCTGGTCGAGGCGGGCGCTGTCGAAATACAGCTTGCGGCTGCGCCAGGCGGCGGCCTGCTCGGGCGTCAGGTTGCGCCTGACCAACGCACCCGACGCGGGGAACAGAATCACGTCGCCAGCCGTCATCCGTTGGACTTCGCTGGCGCCGTTGTCGGTGCGGTAGCTGACGTTGACCCGGCCCTCGACCACGGCCACTTCCAGCTCGTTCTGGTCGGCGTAATTGTTCACATTGAAGCGCGTGCCGGTGACAGTGACGCTGCGCCCGCCGACGGCGATCACGAACGGCCGGGCCTGGTCGTGCTGGACATCGAAGAACGCCTCGCCGCGCGTGAGCGAAACGTCGCGGCGGCCGCTGCTGAAATCCACCGAGACCGCCGAATTGGCGGCGACCGTGATCTGCGATTGATCGGAGAGCACATAGTTCGCGATCTGGCCGATGCCGGTTTCGACCGCCCCGGTGTGGTCCTTGACCCGAGGCGGCCCGGAGGCGCCCGGTGGAAAGAACAGGAAGGCGGCGACGCCCGCCGCCAAGGCCGCCCCGGCGAGCGGCAACGCGAACCGGGACAGGGGGCGCGGACGCGCGGCGTGATGGGCGCGCCAATCCGCCGCGAGCAAATCGCGGGCGGTGGCGCTGCCGGCGATATGCCCGGCCATGCGGCCGATGGCTTCCATCGCCTCCAGTTCCTCGAGGCGCGCCGGATCCGCCGCCAGCCAGCGCATGAGCGCGCTCCGGTCGGCCGGGGACAAGGCTCCGGCG
>JAIBCD010000178.1 GCA_019694335.1 Rhodospirillaceae bacterium
CGGCGCCGAACAGCGGCATTCTCAACAAGTTGTGGCGCGACCTTGCCGGCACGGACGAGGCGCTGGTCAACATCTACAGCTTCGGCGGGCTGGTCTTCGTGATGGCCTGCTACACCGCGCCCTACGTTTTCGTCGTGCTCACCAATGCCCTGGACCGCATCCCGGCAGACCTCGAGGACGCGGCCGGGATTCTGGGCGCGGGGCGGTGGAAGATCGTGCGCAGCGTGACCCTGCCGCTGGCCTTGCCGGCCTTGCTGGCCGGGGCGCTGGTCGCCTTCCTGCAGGCGATGATTCTGTTCGGCTCGCCCGCCATCCTGGCGCTGCCGGCGGGGTTCCATACGGTCACGACGAAGGTGTACGCGCTGTTCCAGTTCCCGCCCAAGCCGCAGATTGCCGCGGCCGCCGCATTGCCGATGCTGCTGGTGACCGTGGCGCTGCTGTGGATGCAGGGCCGGATCATCGGCCGCCGGGGCTTCGCGGTGGTTGGTGGAAAGTCCGGCGAGCCCCGGCTGGTGCCGCTGGGCGCGTGGCGGTGGCCCGTCCTCGCGCTGGCGTTGCTGGCGCTTGCCCTGCCGCTGTTCCTGCCCTACGCCGCGCTGCTGAAGGCGGCGGTATCGCGCATACCCTCGGGGCCCTTCGCCGCCGAGAACCTGACCCTGGCGAACCTCTCCTTCGTGTTTGTCGAGTTCTCGCAGACGCGGCTGGCCTTCGCCAACACCTTCGTCCTGGCGCTGGGGACCGCGACCGCCGGCACCGGCCTGGCGCTCGTGATCGCGTATCTGGCGGCCAGGCGCGCGGCCCCGGGCGCGAAGGCGCTGGAGTTCCTGGCCACCGCACCACTGGCCATCCCCGGGATCGTGCTGGGGGTGGGGCTGTTCCTTGCCTATACGCGCGGCCCGGTCGTGCTCTATGGCACGCTGTGGATCCTGTTCCTGGGCTTCCTGACGATCGAACTGCCGGCCGCGTTCCAGCAGCTGCGGGCGTCGTTCCGCTCGGTGCATCCGGAACTCGAGGAAGCGTCGCGCATCCTGGGCGCGGACCGTCTCGTGACGCTGCGCCGGATTACCGCGCCGCTGCTGAAATCGGGCGTCATCGCCGGATGGTGCCTGATCTTCATCGGCGTCGTCCGCGAGCTCTCTGCCGCGGTGATGCTGGCCACCTCGAACACCAAGGTCCTATCCGTGGTGATCTATGACCTGAACGAGAGCGGCAATCTGGGCGCCATCGCGGTCCTCGGCGTGGCCATGCTGATCGTCACTTTCGCCGTGGTCGGCCTTGCCAACTGGGTCGCCGGCGTCGGCGCCGGTATCGGGATGCGAAAGACATAAGAAAGCATAGGAGGAAAACGATGAAACGACTGTCGGTCGTGGCGCTGGCGGGCCTCGCGTTCCTGGCCACGGAGCCGGTTTTGGCACAGACCAAGTATCCGGTTTCGCCGGTCACGCTGGTGACGCATTCCAGCCCGGGCGGCGGCAGCGACGTGTTCCTGCGCGAATTGACGAAGCACCTGACACCGGTCATGGGCGTCAGCTTCGCGGTCGAGAACGTGCGCGGGGGCAGCGGCGCGGCGGCGGTCGCCAAGGTGGCAAAGTCGGCGCCCAACGGTGGCACGTTCTACGCCACGACGCCGACATACATCCAGACCTCGCTGCTCTCCAAGCCCGAGGTCGGCTACGAGGGCCTCGATCCGATCGTGATCGTTTTCCTCGACCCGGAGGTCATCTACACGCGCGCGGAGAGCCCGTTCAAGACGCTGGCCGACGCCATCGCCCACGCCAAGGCCAATCCCGGCAAGGCCAAGTGGGGCGCCGCCAACCCGGCCTCGCTGGAGCGCATCGCCCTGGAGCGGCTCAAGCGCACCGCCGGTGTCCAGGCCGCGGTGGCGACCCATGAGGGCGGGGGCGACCTGATGATCAACGTCCTCAACGGCACTTTGGATTTTGGCATTGGCGAGATCCAGGAAATTCGCTCGCAGCTCGACGCCGGCAAGGTGCGCCTGTTGGGCGTCCTGACCGACAAGCGTCTGCCGGACTTTCCGCAGCTCGCAACCGCCAAGGAGCAGGGGATCGACCTGACGGTGACCAAGTTCCGCGGCCTCGCCGGGCCCAAGGGCATTCCGGACGATATCGCGGCGCAGTGGGAGACAACGATCAGGGCGGTGGTGGCGAGCGACGCCTACAAGGCCGAGTACGGCAAGGAAAGCCTGGTGCCGGCGGTCATGGGGCGCGCCGAGGCCCGCGCCTTCACCCAGCGCTTCGCCGTGGACGTGACGAACAACCTGAAGGAACTCGGGGTGATCAAGTGACCCTGTCCAAGGACGCCGTGCTGGGGCTGATCGCCCTGGCGCTGGCCGGCGCCTACTACGCTGGCGCCACGCAGATCCAGGCGAGCCTCCTGTCCGACGCGGTCGGCGCCGACGGCGTGCCGCGGGTCCTCGCGTGGGGCATGGCGGCGGTCGGCGCCGGGCTCCTCCTGCGGGGCTTGGTGTGGCGGAGGAAGACGGAGGAGGACGACGAGACCTTGCCGTTGCGCCACCATGTTCGGGCGCTGGCCCTGCTCGGCATGCTCATCGCCTATCTCGTTCTGACGCCCGTGCTCGGCTACCCCGTCACGGTCGCGCTGCTGCTCGGCTCCGTATCGTGGTTCGCCGGTGCGCGGCCGGGCACGGCCCTGGCGGCGACGGCGCTCTTGGGAGCGGGATTCTTCTGGGTCATGTTCACCTGGGCCCTTGGCATCCCGATGCCCGCCGGCTTCTTCTGACGGATCTTTTCCCATGGGCCTCATGACTCTCCTCGCGTCGCTCGGCGGTGTGATCTGGGGAATTTTTGGCGGCGCGTTGCCCGGCATCTCGCCCTCGATCGCGATGGCGTTGCTGTTGCCGTTCACCTACGGCATGGAGCCCGTGAATGCGATCGTTCTACTGGCCTCGGTCTATGTCGGCGCGGAATATGGCGGCTCGATCCCGGCGATCCTGATCCGCACGCCCGGTACCAACTCCGCCGCGGCGACGACGATCGACGGCTACGAGATGGCCAAGATGGGGCGCGCCGGCGAGGCGCTGGGCATCTCGCTGATGTCGGGCCTTGTCGGCGGGCTGTTCGGCCTCGCGGTGCTGATCGTGGCGACGGAGCCGCTTGCTGCCGTGGCGCTGGCCTTTACGCCGCCGGCCTATTTCGCGCTCGGGATCCTGGGCCTGTCGGTAATCGCCAGCCTGTCGAGCGGGTCGCTGCTCAAGGGCCTGTTCGCGGCCCTGGTGGGACTGATGATCGCGACGGTCGGCACCGACCCGGTTTCCGGCGTACCGCGCTTCACCATGGGCAGCCCGGAACTGCTCGGCGGCATCCGGCCGATCCTGGTGATGGTCGGGCTCTTCGCCGTCGCCGAGATGCTGGACCAGATCTCGCTGCCGGCCTGGGACCGCACCGAGGCCCGCGACACACGGCTGAAGCTGCCTTCGCTGGCGGTCTGGCGGCGCACCTGGAAGTGCCAGCTCATCGGCTGCGGCATCGGCACGTTCGAGGGGGTGACGCCCGGCGCGGGCGGCACGATCGCGGCCTTCATGGCCTATAACGAGGCGCGTCGCTGGTCGAAGCACCCCGAGGAGTTCGGCAAGGGCTCGGTCGAGGGCGTCGCGGCGCCGGAATGCGCCAACAACGTAGTCACCGGCACCGCGCTCGTGCCGCTGCTCAGCCTCGGCATCCCGGGGTCGAACTCGGCGGCGGTCCTGCTCGGCGGCTTCATGATCCACGGACTGATGCCCGGGCCGATGCTGTTCCAGAAGGCACCCGACGTCGTATACGGGCTGTATGCCGGGCTGTTCGCCGCCAACATCTTCATGGTGCTAGTCGGGCTCGTGATCCTGACGCCGTGCATCTGGCTGGTGAACCGGCCGAAACCCTACCTGATCGCCTTCATCCTGGCGCTGGTGTGCTCCGGCGTCTTCGCGATCGACCAGAGCCTGTTCGACCTCGGGCTCGTGCTCGGCGCCGGCGTCATCGGCTACGGCATGCGGCGCTTCGGCGTGCCGGTGCTGCCGATGGTCCTCGGCGTCGTCCTCGGCTTCCTGGTTGAGTCGAACTACCGCCGCAGCCTGGTGCTATCCGGCGGCGACCACCTCGTGTTCCTGCAGGACAAGGTTGCGCTTGGGCTGCTGCTCGCGGCCCTGCTCTTGACCCTCTATTCCCTGTGGCGGGAGTTGAAGCCGAAATGACCGTTGCTGAAACCCTCGCCGATGTCTGCGCAACCGCCCGGCCGAGCGGCAAGGTCGCCGCCATCGCCGAGGAACTGCTGATCGACATCGCGGGGCTGTGCGTCGCGGCGCGTGACAGCGATTTCCTGACCGCCGCCCGCGCCGCCGTCGATCCTGGCGGCCCCTGCACGGCGTTGGGGATTCCCGGGGGCTATTCGCCGGCCGATGCGGCGATGCTCAACGGGACGGCGGCGCACGGCGAGGATTTCGACGATACGTTCGAAGGCGGGCCGGTCCATGCAGGCGCGGTCATCCTGCCCGCCGTGCTGGCGACGGCCGAGCGGCACGCGGCCCAGGGAACAACCGCGCTGCGTGCCGTCGCCATCGGAACCGAGATCACCTGCCGGCTCTCGACCGTGGTGCCGAAGGCGGTCCACAAGGCGGG
>JAIBCD010000003.1 GCA_019694335.1 Rhodospirillaceae bacterium
CCCGCCAACGCCGATGCGCTCAACCTCAAGGGCCTGATCGCGGCCGCGCGCGGCGATCAGGCGGCGGCGCTCAAGTTGTTCGATCGCGCCGCCAAGGCCGCGCCGGCCATGGCCGACGTTCACGCCGACCGCGGCGACGCGCTCGGCGCGATGGGCCGCGGCGACGAAGCGCTCAAGGCCTACCGCGAGGCAGTGCGCCTCAAGCCCACACATCTCGAAGCCTGGCTCAACGCCGGCACGCTCTTTCATCGCACAGGCCGGTTCGCGGATGCCGTCGCGACGCTCCGCGCCGCCGCCAGGGCCTGCCCCGACTTCCGCGTGTTCTACAATCTCGGCCAGTGCCTGCGGGATCTGCCGGCGCCCGACGGCGAAGCGCGCAAGCAGAACCTGGAGGAGGCGCTGGCGGCGCTCGAACACGCCGTTTCCTTGAACCCCGCATACGCACCGGCGCATATCGCGCGCGGCGCCGCGTTCGCCGACCTTGGCGCTCATGATCAGGCCATCCGCGCGCTGGAAGCCGCCATCGCACTCGTGCCCAACGGCAGTCGCGAGAAGTTCGAACTGCTCAACAATCTCGGCGATCTGTTCCGCAAGGATGGGCAGCTCGATCGCGCCATCCCGACGCTGCGTGACGCATTGGCGCGCGATCCCGCCGATACCACGGTCCGCTACAACCTGGCCTTAAGCCTGGCGGCCGCGCGTGAAACCGGCGAAGCCGAAACTATTTACCGGAGCCTGATCGCCGATGCGCCGGATCTGCTCAAAGCTTATGTCAATCTCGGCAACTTGCTGCGCGATCAGAATCGTAATGGCGAAGCCATCGCCCTGTTCGAACAAGCGCTCGCCCGCGACCCTAGTCTGGCCGAAGCCTATACCAACATCGGCGCATGCCTCGCCGACCGGGGCTGGCTGTTCGCCGCGATCCTTCAGCATCACAAGGCCTTGTCGCTCAAGCCGGGCGATCCCGAGATCACCCTGAATTTCGCGGTCAACCTGTTGCGGCTGGGCCGCTTCGCCGAAGGATGGCCGCCCTATGAACATCGCTTCGGCATTCTCGGGCAAGCCGCGCGCCGTCCCGCCGCGCCGCGATACTGGCAGGGCGAAGACATCCGGGACAAAACGATCGTGGTTTGGACCGAGCAGGGGATCGGCGACGAAATTCTCTACGCCAGCATGATCCCCGATCTGATCGCCCGCGCGGGCGCCTGCCGGATCGAATGCTCGACGCGCCTCATGCCCGCCTTCACGCGGTCGTTTCCCGGCATTCCCATCACCGGCTGGAAAGATCCCGACCAGGCCACAAGCAGCGCGAACGCCGACGTTCAAGTCGCCGCGGGCAGCCTGGGACGGTATTTGCGTCCGTCGTTCGACAGTTTCCCGCGCCGTAAAGGTTACCTCAAAGCCGATCCGGATCTTACCGCGCGGCTGCGCGCCGCCTATGAAGCCCGCGCCGGCGGACGCAAGATCGTCGGGATCTCCTGGCGCAGCGGCAATGCTTATCTCGGCGCCGACAAGACCGCCAAGCTGCGTCATTTCGCGCCCATCCTCGCCGTTCCCGGATGCTTCTTCGTCAGCCTGCAATACGGCGATCGCGGCGCGGAGATCGCCGAAGCGCGCGCCGACATCTTTCAGGATCCCACCGTCGACCATGTCGCCGACATCGAAGCCGCCCTGGCGCAGGCCGCCGCGATGGATCTGGTAATCACCACGTCGAACACCGCCGCCCATTTGGCCGCCGCGCAAGGGATTCCGACCTGGATCCTGCTGCCTTACGCCAAGGGCGCGCTGTGGTATTGGTTCACGCACCGCGACGACAGCCCGTGGTATTCCAGCGCGCGGCTGTTCCGGGCGGAAACGGCCGAGGGCTGGGACGCCGATGTCGCCGGCCAGGCCGCCGCCGCGCTCGCCGGCCATGTCGCGCCCGCAGTCCGGAAGACGGGCGGCATCTCGTGACGCGCGCATCCGGCAAAAATTCCTGGCAAGAGCTGCTGCTGCGCGGCGTTGCTCTTCACAAGGAGGGCAAGGTCGACGCGGCGGAAAAGCTCTACGACAAGGTTCTCAAGTTCAATCCCGCCAGCGGGGATGCATTGAATTTGAAAGGCGCGATCGCGTCGAATCGCGGGCAGCACGCGGCGGCGCTGAAACTGTTCGACCGCGCGGTGGCGCAGATGCCGGCCTATCCCGATGCGCATTTCAACCGCGCGGGCGCGCTGGCCGCGCTGGGCCGCGATCTCGATGCGCTCGCGGCTTACGACAAGGCGATCGCGCTGCGGCCGGCCTACGGCGACGCACATCTGAACGCGGGACGCGTCCACCACAAACTGGGCCGGCGCGAGGCTGCCGCTGCGGCATTCCGTGCCGCCGCCACGCTGTCGCCGAAAGATCCGCGCGGCGCCTACAATCTCGGCGTCTGCCTGACCGAAATGCTGGCGGGCGCGGACGCCGATGCGCGCGCGACGCTTGCCGCCGAGGCACAAGCAGCCTTTGAGCAAGCGCTGGCGTTGGACCCGAACAGCGCCGAGACGCTGTATGGCTTCGCGACTTTGTATTCCGAGAATGGCGATCATGCCCGCGCCGCCGCGCTCGTGGAATCCGCGTTACGCATCAAGCCAGGATGGTCGGATGCGTGGAACAACCTCGGCAATCACTATGAGGGAATGGGCCGGCGCGACGCCGCCATCGCCGCCTTCGACCGCGCGCTGGCGCTCGACCCGCGCAACATGGGCGCCGTCGTCAATCGCGGCCTGACCCACCTTGCGCTCGGCCGGATGGCGGACGGCTGGGCGGGCTATGCTCACCGCTTCGACGACCCCCGGTTTCCGTTCTCGCCGCGGGCATGGCCGTGGCCGGCGTGGCAAGGCGAAGACCTGCGCGACAAAAAAATCCTGCTGTGGAGCGACCAGGGCGTCGGCGACGAAATCCTGTACGCCTCGATGGTGCGCGAGGTGGCGGCGCGCGCGGCGGTTTGCGTTGTGGAGTGTTCGGCGCGCCTGGTACCGCTGTACCGGCGCTCGTTTCCGAACATCGAGATCGTCGCCAAACTGCCGGAGGCCTACGCGGGACTGGTGGCCCAGGGGTTCGACTTTCACTGCTCGGTCCTGGATCTCGGGCGCTGGTTGCGTCCAACTTTGGCGGCTTTTCCGAATCGCGCGCGACTCCTGATGGCCGATCCCGCCGCCACGGCGGCCTTGAAAGCCAAATATCGCCAGTGGGCTCCCCACGGGAAATTGGTCGGCCTGTCCTGGCACAGTGCGAATCCGCGCACCGGCGGCCAGAAGAGCTTACCTCTCACGTGGTTTTCACCGCTCCTGAATGGTTCGAAATTTACCTTCGTTAATATTCAGTATGGAAATGTTAACAATGAGTTGGAGGCTTTCCGCGATACGACCGGCGTGCCCATCCTGAACGATCCGGCGGTCGACAGCCTCAAGGATCTCGATACCTTCGCCGCCCAACTCGCCGCCCTGGATCTGGTGATCTCCGTCAGCAATTCCGCGGCGCATCTGGCGGGAGCGCTCGGCGTGCCGACGGCCGTCGTGGTGCCGGATGGCCATAAACGGCTATGGTATTGGTTCGACCGTGGCGCTTTCAGCCCCTGGTACCGCAGTGTGCGAGTCTTTCGCGACTCGGGAGACTCAGCCCGGGCCGATCTCAAGGCCTTGCTCGCGGGATTCTGCGCGTTCTAGGACGCCGGCAGCCGCTCCCGTCATGTGTCGCGACGGGACAGGACTGCTCAACGAGGGGGTTCCCGGGGCCGTTCGCCGGTGCAAATATTAAGGCCGCATTAATGGCGCGGTCCGCCTGCCTCACCCCAAGAAAATATACTGTTTTGGGGTCTTTATGGGGTTTGACCGGCTTGACATTACCCCCCTGCCAGAGTGATATGGCCGTGCGCTGACGGGCGCAACAAGCGCTTGCCGTGCGGCGAGTGCTTTTACTGAACCAGATCTGAAACCTTAAGGGGATCCCATAACTATGAATAAACAACAGCTTTTCACGGCTGGCAGCGTGTTGCTCGCCACCACGGCGCTCTCCAGCGCCGCGAACGCTGGCACCATTACCGCGGCGGTCACCGCCGGTCAGCTCCAGTCGTCCTTGAACGCCTTCACCGCGACCAACATCGCCAACACCGTGTTCTCGACCACCGCTGCCACGGCCAATGCCGTGACCGTCGGCCTGACGTCGATCTACGTCGTGTTCGCGAACAACTTCACGGCCGCGACCAAGTTCAGCGTCGAACTCGATCCGATCAGCTCCGGCTTCGTCCAGTCGGTTGACGCGCTCCTGCTGCTCTCCAACACTGGCTCGTTCCTCCGTGAAGGCTTCACGGTCGCGGCCAGCACGGCCTGCACCAGCGTCACCCCGCTGACCACCAAGATCATCCTCGATGGTTGCGGCGGTCTGTCGAACAAGATCAGCCAGACCAACGGCGCCCTCAACAACGTGTCCGCCAGCTACGGCGGCGTGCTGTTCTCGGGCGTTGGCTTCAACAACGCTTCGGGTCTGGCCGCTGTCGGCAGCGCGATCGGCGTGAACGGCCTGGTCTACAACGCCAACAACACCTCGCAGACCTTCGAAAACATCACTGCTGCGAACGTCGTTGTCTCGGCCGCTCCGGTCGCCGTGACGGTTGGCTCGGGTGGTACCGCTACCGCCAGCGCCAGCGCCACTCCGGTTGCCTTCGCTTACTTCACGGTCGGCAGCGGCGCGATTGGCATCACCTCGGTGCAGCTGGCTTACGTCGACATCACCGGTACCGGCGTGTTCGCCGCCGACTTGACCAGCATTGCTCAGGCTGACGCCGCCAACGGCGCCACCCAGACCATCTCGAGCATTCAGGTCACCGTGACTTCGTCCGAGCTGTCGCAGCCCGCGGTGCAGAGCCTGTCGGTCAACACCTCTGCTGGCATCTTCAACGGCACCGTTGCCAACTTCTCGGCTGGTGTCGCGACGTTCAGCATCAACAACCAGGCTGGCTTCACCAGCTTCGTGGTCCAGGTGGCCTTCAGCGGCACCACCGCCCTCCAGGCGGCTTCCGCTGGCACCGTGACCGTTGCCTTCGGTATCGGCAGCGGCCAGGGTCAGGCTGTGCCGACCGTTACCGGCAAGACTGGCTCGATCTCGCTGGGCGGTTTCGCGGCCGAGCTCAACACCTTCCTGAGTTCGTCTAACACCGCGTTCTCTTCGTTCGCCCGCATCCACAACAACGGCATCATCGCCGCTGTTGCCACGGTGACCGTGCGTAACGACGCGACCGGCGCGAGCATGGGCGTCTACACCACTGCTTCGATCGCGACCAACCAGACGCTCCAGATCAGCGCGAAGGACATTGAAACCGGCGCGGGCATCACCCCGGCTGCTGGCGTCAACTACACGCTCTCGATTGCTGGCGCGTTCAGCGGTTACGCTCAGCACATCATCTTCAACCCGGCGACGGGTCAGCTGGCCGATCTGTCCAGCTTCCGTAACCGCGGTGCGGCTGGTGGCGTGACCACCCCGTAAGGGATGGTTTGCTAACCTAACGTCGGGTTCGCCTGACGAAAGATTGGGGGAGGGCGAGAAATCGCCCTCCCTTTTTCTTTGTGCCTTTGGTCGCCAGAAACCGCGGCGGCTCAAAGGCTTAGCCAAGTTGCTCAACTGACACTGATGTAACCGCTGCACGGCCGCGCCGAAGCGTATGATGCGCGGGCCTGGATTGACCCGGCTCACTCTCGCATGCCCCAGACTTTCCAATACGAAGCCCTCGATGGCGCCGGACGCCTCCTGACCGGACGGGTGGATGCAAATCACCCGCGCGAAGCTCAACGCGCGCTCGAAAGCCAAGGCCTGACCTTGGTGGAACTGGCCCCCGCCAAATCCGAGACCATGTCCGGGGCGGCCCTGATGCGCCGCCGGGGGGTCACCGCCCAGGACCGGATCCTGGCTCTCAAACAGCTCTCCCTCCTGCTCAAGGCGGGGGTTCCGCTGGTGCAGGGAATCGGAACCTTGAAAGGCCAGGCGACCCACCCGCTGCTCGCCACCGCCTTCGGCGAAATGGAAAAGCGCCTGAGGACGGGCGATACCTTCACCAACGCACTGTCGGCCGCGCTGCCGTCCCTGCCGCCCTATGTCTACCAGCTCGCGGCATCCGGCGAGGCCATCGGGCATTTGGGGCAAGCGCTCGAAGACGCCGCCACGCAGATGGCCTATGACCGCCAAGTGCGCCAAGACATCCGCAACGCGCTCACTTACCCCGCGATTCTGATCATCTCCGGGATCTCGGCGGTGCTGTTCATCTTCATCGTGGTCGTTCCGCGCTTCTCCACCATGCTGGCGAGCGCCAAGAAGCCCTTGCCTTGGGTTTCGGCGGTGGTGCTCAAGACCGGGATGTTCCTCGCCACCCACAAGCTCCTGATCTTTCTCGCGGTCGCGGCCTTGATCTGGACCGCGCGCTCGATCTTCATCGATCCCCAGCGCCGCGCCCGTTTCCGCGAATTCCTCGCGGGATTGCCTCTGCTGGGCGTCTGGCTGCGGGATGCCGAGGTGGCCCGCTGGGCATCCATGTCGGGCACCATGCTGTCCAATGGTGTCGATCTGATCAAGGCGCTGCAACTCGCCCGCGACTCCGTGACCCTCGACAGCCTGCGCGACCGGCTCGAGCAAGCCACAAAAATGGTGCGCACCGGTCATTCCTTGTCCAGCGCCATGAGCGCGCAGCAAGCCTTTTCGCCCACGGCTCTCAGCTTGATTCAGGTAGGCGAAGAATCTGGCGAGCTGCCCATGATGTTGCGGTCGCTCGCGACACTCTATGAAGACACCGCGCGCCAGCGCATGAAGCAGTTTCTGCTGATGCTCGAACCCATCGCCATCCTTCTGATCGGGGTGGTGGTCGGTGGCATCGTCGCGGCGATCATGTTAGCAATCACGTCCGTCAACCAAGTGGCTCTGTAAGATGAGGAATTCCGTCATGCGGATCATTTCGTTCGCGCGCCGCGCGGCGCTTGTACGCGGCGCTAGCCGGACCGCAACTGCCGGCTTCACGCTGCTCGAAATGCTGGTGGTGCTGGTGATCATCGGCTTGCTGGCGGGACTTGTCGGACCGCAGCTGATGGGCCGCGTGGACACCTCCAAGGTCACCGCCGCCGATACCCAGGTGCGCATGCTCAAGGCCGCGCTCGATACCATGCGTCTCGATATTGGGCGTTATCCCACCAAGGAAGAAGGCCTCGCGATGCTGACGACGGCGCCGCGCGAGGAGCGCGCTGCGCGGAAATGGCAGGGGCCGTATCTCTCCGAAGGCGTGCCGTTGGACCCGTGGGGCAATCCTTATCAGTACAATCCGGCGACTCAGACCACAGTGGTCTTGTTCAGCTTCGGCGCGGACGGACAGGCCGGCGGTGAGGGAACTAACGCCGACGTCGGCTTCCTTGGGCAGTCCACAGCGGATGCCGGCAAGTAAAGCCACAGCCGCGGCAGCACGGCCCTTTGGAGTGCGGTTTGCCGGAACACCTGCGCCGGATCGCGGCTTCACGCTGCTCGAGATGCTGGTGGTGCTGGTGATTCTCGGCCTCACCGCCGGCGTGGTGGTGCCGCAGATGAGCACCATGGGCGCCAGCTTCGATTTCAGTCTCAAACGCGAGGCTTTTGAGCAAACCCTGAACGGCCTCGCCTATCAAGCCTTCCGCGACAACCAGGATTTGCTCCTGATCGGCGACTATACCGATGCCGGCCGGGTCGAGGGCAGCGAGCCCAAACGCGATCCCGGCGCCAGCCTCGCCGCGAGCATGCGTACCCTGCCAGCGGCGGGCGAGGAGCGCGTGCACCAGCCTCCGCTCAATCCCGCTTACGCGCAGCTGCCACTGCCGGCCGGTTGGCGCGCGACCGTGAGTGCGCCGATTTATTTCCGCGCCTCCGGCTTCTGCGGCGGCGGCGCCGTTACCCTGGAAATCGGACGCGCCGCGTATTCTTACGAACTGTCCGCGCCCCAGTGCCACGCGCGGCTGGTGGACTAGCCCATGAATGCCGGAAGCAAGGGCTTCACGCTGCTCGAGGCCATTGTCGCGCTGACGGTGGTGTCACTCGCGTTGATTCCCATGGTGAGCTTCGTCAGCCAGGCCGCCAATGAGCTGCAACGCGCCGGCGAATCCAACGAAAGAAGCTTCGTCATGCAGTCGGCGCTGGCCCTGATGGAGCCGATCAATCCGATGGTGGAGGCGCAAGGGTCTCTGGCGCTGGACCGCAATATCACCATGACCTGGGACAGCACTGCGATCGTGGAGCCCAATCCTGGAATCAATGTTGGCGCCGGGCTGCCAGCCTATCGCCTCGGCTTCTACAAGGTACATGTGACGCTCGACCGGGGACAGGGGCCTTGGTTCGACTTCGACATGCGCAAGGTCGGCTACGAGAAAACCGCGCAGGAAATGCCTCTCAAATGACCGCGCGCGCGCCGAATGCCGGCTTCACGCTGCTGGAGACCATCGTCGTGCTGGTGATCACGGCGCTGGTCTCGGTGGTCCTGGTTCAAGGAATGGGCCTGGTGCTTTCCGCCCGCACCAGCGTGGAGAGTAAGCTGGTGGACGCCGATCAGTTCATCCTCCAGCGCAACATCCTGCTCGATCCTTTGCGCGGGGTCATACCGGACTATCCCGACAAGCCGAATGTCTTTGCCGGACAGTTGCGCAGTGTTCACGGCTTCACCGTCAAACCGCTCCAGGAGCGGCTCGGCTCCCCGGTCGGCTTCACCATGACCATGGATTACGATTCCGGCACCGGCGAGACCCTCGTTACCTACCGGGAGGAAAAATCCGCGCCAACGGTGATCGCGCGCTGGCCGGGAAACGTCGGCGGCTTTTATTACCGCGACCGTGTCGGCGCCTGGAGCGAGGTGTGGCCGCCGCCCGGTTCGGCTGACAATCCCGTCCCCCAGACCCCCTGGCTGATCCGCGTGGAGATGGGCGACGGTACGCCGTCCAGCCTGATCGCCAGCATCGACGGATCCCACCGCCGGCCGCTGCGGCTGATCGATACCCCTTTCTATAATCCGGCCAACTAGCCGGGAGGACGGGGGAAGCCCCGTCCGATTCTCAACTTATTAAGGAAACACAAAGCTTTAGCCGGAGGTCTGACAATCATTTCATTGGTGGCTCCGGGCCGCCCGGGTACCATGCCGGTCCGAGCGACGGCGGCCGCAGGGTGTGCCCCGTATCGTTTCCTTTAGGTTCAATGCAGACGGCGTCCAGAGGTCGGTTTGACTTCATTACAGAGCCTTGGCCCGGAGATGCTTGAGCATGTTAGGCCGAAGTGGAAACCGGTTCGGCCGCTCAACATGCGACCACGCGGAAACCCGGAGTCCGTTTGCGATCCAAGGGATCGCAAACGGACTCCGGCGCGCGCTGAAAGCCAGCGCGGCTTCATCCTCGTGCTGACTCTCTGGATCGTCGCGTTCTTCGGCTTAGGGGTCGCGGCGATCAATACCTGGGTGTCACGGGCGATCGAAAACGCCCGCGTACTCAAGGAGCGGGCGGAAGGCGACCTCGCCTTTTCGGACGCCAAGAGCGAGATCATCTACGCCCTCGGCACCCGCCCCATGACCCACCGCGGCCTTGAGACTGGCCGCGACCTCAAGCGGCCCGACATCACCGATATGATGAGCGTGATGTCGGCGAACTACGCTTCGTCGAGCTATATCGCCTTCGATGGCCGGCCGTATGTCCTGCAAGGCAACCCCAACTACGCGATCCAGCTTCAGGACGGCCGCGGCCTCGTGAACCTCAATTTCATCACGCCCGATCTCCTGCGCCGCTTGCTCGCGCTCTACGACGTGCCCGAGACCCTGCGCAACCAGCTTCCCGATACGCTCGCCGACTGGATCGACGACGACGATCTGACCCACCTGGCCGGCGCCGAGAAGACCGACTACGAACGCCGCAGCCGGCTGCTGCCCTCGAATGCGCCGCTGCTGACGCCGCGGGAGGCGCAAAACATCCTGGGCTGGGATGAAGTCCCCAAGCTCTGGGAGGACGACATGAAATCGCCGATCCTCACGACCTGTGCTGTGTCCGGCTTCAACCCCAACACCGCCCCGAAGGCCGCGCTGCTCACCTACGTCCCCGGCCTCACCGACCAGAGCGCCTCGCAAGTGGTCGAGAAACGGCTGGACACCCAGTTTCGTCACGCGCGCGATTTCATGAGCGCGGCCGACGTCATCGTTCCCAACGAAGCTTTTTTCTTCAGCGTGTCGCCGGGCAATTGCACGATCATCGATTTCGTCAATCGCGTCACGAACGAGCGTATCCGCTTCTCGCTTTCCCTCATTCCTCTCAGTCAAAACCAGCCCTGGCAGGTGGACTATGCGTTTAGAGTTCCTTCGCAATACCGCGGAGCGCTGGATCGCGCCGATCCGGGAGTCACTTTCCCAACCCCCGAAGCGCTTGCTCCAGACCAGTCAGAGCGTAACCGAGCTGCCGGGCTCAGATAGGCGGGTTTCCTGGATCGTCGGCCGCCGCTTCCTCAGACACAATCTGTTCGAGGTCGCCGAATCCCTGCCGGACGCCAAGCGCAAATCCGCGCTGGGGCTGCTGGTGCGGAAATGGTCGCCTTTCCCGTCAACTGGTTTTTCGGCGCAGTGGGTCGGCAACAAAGCCTCGGTCTATGCCTGGGACGCCGCGCAGATTTCATCCGCGATCGCCGCCGCGGGCATCGACGAGACGCGCGCCACGGTCTGGCCGGAGACCTTCTTCCGCGCGTCCCATTCCGAGGGCGCGGTCCTCGCGGCCATGAGCGACGGCGTCGAGGGTCAGGTATGGCGGCGCGGTCTGCTGGTCGCGACCCGGTGGTGGGCGGAAGCGCCCCCGGCCCGGGATTGGATGTTGTTCCTGCGTGCCGCGGGCGTGGATCTCAGCCAGGCATCGCCAGCCGTCCCGGCCGCCACCGGCAGCGAACTGCTGACCGGCCCCTGGACCGTGGCCGCGACGCCGATCACCGACGTCTGGAGCCTGGTGCAGAACAACCAGGCGGCCGCGATCGCGGCGGCGGTGGTGGCGGCCCCCTTCCTGTACTTTCTTACGGAGGCGGCGGTGTTATCCATCGGCACATGGCGCGCGGAAAGTGCCATCGCCGGCATGAGCGCCGCCAATCAGTCCGTGCGCACCGACCGCACCGCCGCGCTGACAAATCTCGATGCCGCGGAATCCTACCTATCGCTCGACGATATGCCCTCCCAGTTCGAGCTGCTCGCCACCGCCGCCGATCTGATCAAGGGCCGGCGGATCAGCATTTCAGACTGGACCTTCGATAGCGGTAATCTCGACCTGGTACTGCAGGCTGACCGCCCCATGGAAGCTGCGTTCTATATCGAGGCCTTCGAGCGCGACGAGCACTTCTCCAATGTCACGGGCTCCCTGGCAAACCAGGAAAAGGAGCTTCGCCTCAAAATGCAGGTCGATCATAAGACCTGGCCGGCGTCGTGAGCGGTGTTATGAAAATCCCGCAGCCGGTCCGGAAGGCCGCCAGCGACCTGCGTGACCGCTTCATGGAGCGTTACGGCAAGGATCTTGTCCTGTCGGACCGCCTCAAGACGATGATCGCCGCGATTGCGGTCATTTTGTTCCTGTCCAGCCTGCTCGGCCTGCATCAACTGGTGGTCTCCCTGGAGCGCCATTACGTGCGCGCCCAGACCGACATGGCGCGGCTGCAATCCCAGATCCGCACCAATGTCTGGCAGGAGCGCCGGCAACAGGGCCAGATCCTGAAGTCGGTCCTGGAAGAACGGTTGTGGACGGCGCAAACGCCGGGCCTCGCCGACGCCGGCTTCGAGAAGTGGCTGCGCGACCATATGGGCCGCTATAAAATGGAGCCCATGCAGCAGATCCAAATTCGCCGGGTGCCGGTGAGCCGGACGACCGCACCCGCGCCGGGCGCCACCCCGGACAAACTGAGCGAAATTCAGCGGATGACGGCGAAGCTCGTCCTGCCTTTCGACTCACAGGGGTTGAGCAACTTCCTGGCCGACGTCGCGGAAGGCGAGAAAACCGTGGTGATCGACCGCCTGAGCGTGCGGGCAGGCCGCAATGCGCGGATCGAAATGGATATTTCGGCCTTTTATTGGGCCCCCGGGAAAAGCTGATGATCAAAGCCCGTCTTCTCGCGCTTCTCGAATCCTTGCGGATTTTGAGGTTTTATGTGCCCCATGTGGCCGCGCTCGGCGCGGCGATCGCGGTTGGCCTTGTCGCCGGCCTGACGACCATCATGGGCACCCCCCCCGCGGTGGATGCCGCCGACCGGTGGTCCTTGCCCCGCTGGGCGCCCTATGTCTCGGGTTCCAAGCGGCAGGAAATGATCCAGACGCCGCTGTGGCTCGACGACCCGAGCCGGAAGAAAGAAGAAGTGGTCGCGGCGGTCGTGCCGCCATGGCGTTTCATCGGCACGGTCAAGGACGGCGCCAAGCTCCTGGCGGTCATCGAATTGGACAAGGGCCGGCGGGTGCAGCGCCTGAATCAGGGAGAAGCGTTGCCCAATGGCGCACCGATTGACCGGATCTCAAGCGGTGAGATCAGCTACACCGAGAACAACGCGGAGACGACGCTGAAGCTGTTCGGCGTCAGCAAGGATCAGAATTTTCCCAGCCCAGGTAAGAAGAACTGAATATGCGCTTTCCTCTCAAGAACACCTCCGTGTTTCCGCGGCTGATCCTGGCCGCGGCCGGCGCCTCGTTGCTCGCCAGCTGCGCCCTCAAAGGCGGCGAACCAATTCCGGAGCCCCTGCGCATCACCAAGAAGGCGGAGACCGACTCTATCGAGATGGCCGGCTCCAGCACCGCCAAACGTGATCACCTGACCTCGACCCCAGGCGTAACGCCGCCGCTCGGGCGCAAGCAGACCGAGCCCCTGGTGGCCGCCACGCCGCCCCGCCTCACCGGCGAGCCGGTTTCGGTCAAATTCGAAGGCATCCGCCTGGCCGCGTTCATCAACACGGTGTTCGGCGACATCTTCAAGGTGCCGTACGAAATCGACAACAGCCTGATGCAAAAGGATCTGATGGTCACCTTGAGCACGGGCGAGACCCCCCTGCAGCGGGACAATTTTTACCGGCTGGTGACGGAAGTCCTGGCGAATTACGGCGTCACCGTCGTTTATTCGAACAACGTTTACCGCGTGGTCGAAGTCACCACACAGAAAAAGCCGATCCCCCGCATCATCCGCACCCGCGGCGTATCGTCCGTGCCCGGCGACATGCGTCCGGTGTTTTATTTCCAGCCTCTGAACAGCATCCAGACGGCGACCATGAACGTCTGGCTTGAATTGACGATGAAGGACCGCGTCCAGTCCGTTCCGCTGCCGTTCGCCAACGGGCTTCTGCTGCTCGGCAACGCCGAAGACGTGAACGCCGCCACCGAAGTCATTCAGACCCTGGACCAGCCCTATCTTGCCGGCACCCAAAGCCTGAAAATATCGCCGGCGTTCTGGAGCGCCGCCAAGCTGTCCACGCAACTGGTGGAGATTCTGACCGCCGAAGGCTACAGCATCGGCACCGGCGGCAGCATTTCGTCGGCCATCAAACTCATTCCGGTGGAAGCGCAAAACGTGATCATCGCTTTCGGCACCGGACAGGAAGCCCTGCAGCACGTGCTGCAGTGGGCCACCGAATTGGATCAGCCGTCCCAGACCGCCAATAGCCAGGGCGCCTTCTACCATCAGGTCTACAACGCCAAGGCCAAGGATATCGTCGAGATCGTCCGGGGCATCGCCGAAACCACGACCACCCAGACACAGGCCGTCGCGCAGGGTGCGCCGGGAGCGACACCGGCCATTTCCTCGTCCTCCTCCTCCGCGCGGCAAAAAATCATGGTCGACGAGTCCCGCAACGGCATCATCTTCACCGGCACCGCCGAGGAGTACGCACAGTTCCGGACGCTTGTGCAGCAGATGGACCGTGCGCCGCTTCAGGTCATGATCGAAGCGACCATCGCCGAGGTCAATTTGAAGCAGGGTGAAAGCCTGGGTGTGACCTTCGACTGGGCCGCGCGCGGCGGCGGGGCGCTCAATCAAACCACCATCAAGTCCGACGGCGCCGGTATTTTCTTCACCCTGGTGCGCGATCACGCCTCGATCATGTCGCAAGTCAACGCGTTGGCCGACTACAACCGGTTGCAGGTTCTGTCCTCGCCGCGCCTGGTCACCAGCAGCGGCAAATCGGCTTCGATCAACGTCGGCACGCAGGTGCCGATCATCACCACGCAAGAATCCTCGCCGACCGGCGGTGTCGTCGGCGGCAACACCTCGATCCTGCAGGCGATCCAGTATCGCAACACCGGCATCATCCTGAACATCAACCCGACCGTCAATTCCAGCAGGCGCGTGGAATTGACCGTGTCTCAGGAGGTGAGCGATGCGCAGCAGAACAATATCTCCGGCGTCCAAAGCCCGCTGATCATCAATCGCTCGCTGCAGACGACCTTGTCGCTGGACGACGGGCAGACCGCGCTTCTGGGCGGCATGATCTCGGAGAACTACAGCCGCGGAAATACCGGCATCCCGTACCTGAAAGACATCCCGGTGCTCGGCAATCTGTTCAAGAATTCGTCGTCGTCCCTGCAGCGCACCGAGCTGATCATTCTACTCACGCCGTACATCATCGACGGCGCGGAAACCGCCGCGCAGGTACGCGACGCCTTCCGCACCAAGCTCGGCGAATGGGCGGCGCCGGTGCCCAAAGATGCCGAACCCGATGCCCCCCGTCCCTCCTCAACGCCGCATGGTTAAGTAAATGTTTGTCTCACTTCGCACATTCCTTCTTACGTTCCTGATCGCGATTCCCGCCTGGTCCGGCGCCGTGCAGGCTGCCGAAACCGATGACGTGGCCGCCGCGGAAGCCAAAATGCGGTCGCTGGATCCGCGGCCCGAAGCGCATATGACCTTCGCCGAAATCACGCAGCGGGCAGAAGCCGGCGAACTCGCCGCTCAGGCTGAATTGGGCGCGCGCTACGGCCAGGGCATTTATGGAGCCAAGCAGGACATCCCCAAGGCGATCGCGCTGCTGAGCGCGGCGGCCGCGAAAGGCAACCCCGACGCGCAATTCTTCTTGGCTTCGGCCTACGCCAGCGGCACCGGCGTTCCGCAGAACGAACTCCAGGCCTTCACGTTGTACGAGCAGGCCGCGAACCAGGGTCATGCGGGCGCGAATTACATGCTCGCGAACATGATCATCTACGGCAAAGCGGGCATTTCCCCCAGCTGGTCCGGCGGGATCGGCAACCTCTGGGCCGCGGCGGTCAAAGATTATCCGCCCGCGATGCTGCTGCTCGGCGCCGCCTATCAGGACGGCAAGGGCACCACCTTGAATGCGCGGGCAGCGGCGTACTGGTACCGGCGATACCTGAGCTTGGTTCAAGACCCGCGCGCCATCTACAATCTTCGCATCATGATCAATAACGGCACGATACCCTACGAAGCCGGCGATCCCGGCGAGCCGCCGCCGCCCAAGCAAGCCGCCGCGCTGCAGACCAACGGAAAGCCGACGCCATGAGTTTTGAGTTGATTCTGACGCTCGCGATCCTGCTCGCCGAAGTAGGGCTGATCGCCTTCTGCCGCGCCAGGCTCAAGCAGCCGCCCGATCCGCGCAGCCCACGGATTCTGCCTTACGGCGCCATCATGATGATGCTGATGTTCGGCGCGCTGGTGACCGCGGCGCATACCGTCAGCCTGGTCACCGGCAAGCAGCTCATGCCCAAGACCAAGACGCCGGGCGGCCAAATGATGCGCTAGCCCACGCCGGGCTTAGCGCGCCGGGCTTAGCGCGCCGGGCTTAGCGCGCCGGATTCATCTTCCGGGAGGGCTGCGTCATCGCCGCTTCGGTGGTCCAACCCATCGCGGTATCCAGGATCGCGTGCAGAATCGCCTGGTGCGCGGTTTCGACGAAGCCGTAGACGCCGGATGCCACATAGAAATTGGTGGCACCCCGCGCGCGCAGGCGGTTGCCCGGCGCGAAGCCGCTCAGGGTGATGCAGGTGCAGCCCATGGCGTTGGCCTGGTCAACGGCCGCCAGGATGTTCTTGGACTCTCCCGAGCTGGAGATCGCCAGCAGGATGTCGCCCGGCAAGCCCTGCATCTCCACCTGCTTGGCGAAGACCTGATCATACCCCAGATCGTTGCCGAGGCAGGTGAGCGAGGACGCGTCGTTGAAGGTCACCGACCGGACGCCGCCGTTCTTGGCGAAATCGATCGCCATATGGCCGGCGATCCCCGCCGACCCGCCGTTGCCGACGAACATCATCTTGTTGGGTGTGCCGATCAGTTTACGCATGGCGTCATGCGCGCGCGCGATCCCGGCATCCACCGAAATGGTCTTGCCGGAGTTGTCCGTGGCCTCGGTGGAATTCAAGACCTCGACGAAGGAGCGTAAGTAATCGGCGAAAGCGTTCGCCATAAGGGTCATCCTGAACTGTTACGCCCAAGTTATAGCGTTGTTTCAATAGATTAGAAAGGTTCTCACTTTGCTCGACTGCCCTGCGGGCGCGAAACTTGACCTCCGGAGTGACCCGGGGTACTGAGGGAATCCGTGGTGATTTGAGACCGGATTGCGGCCACGTTAAAAACCGCTAAAAGGTCGAGGGCTTACGCCCCCGCCGTTCCGGTCGGGGGCTTTTTTTATTGCCCGAACACGAGGACCGACAATGACCACCGATTACGAGTCTCAGCGCGATTGGGCTTTCCAGACACAACTTGTGCGCGGCGCCACCGAGCGCAGCCAGTTCATGGAGACAAGCGAAGCGATCTATATGACCTCGGGCTATGTCTATAAGACCGCCGAGGAGGCCGAGCAGTCGTTCAAGAACGAAATCGAGCGCTACGTCTATTCGCGCTTCCGCAACCCGACCGTGGCGATGTTCGAACGCCGGCTCGCCCTGATCGAGGGCGCCGAGGCCTGCCGCGCCACCGCCAGCGGCATGGCGGCCGTGTTCGCCGCGCTCGCCTGCCAGCTCAGCGCCGGCGACCGGCTGGTGGCCTCGCGCGCGCTGTTCGGGTCGTGCCAGTACATCTGCGCCGAACTCCTGCCGCGCTTCGGGGTCGTGACGGAATTCGTGGATGGCGCGGACATCGCGCAATGGAAGGCGGCCCTGGCGAAGCCCGCCAAGGCGGTCTTCCTGGAGACGCCATCGAATCCCGGCCTGGAGATGATCGACCTGCCGGCGGTCTGCGCGCTGGCGCATGCCGCGGGCGCCACCGTGGTGGTCGACAATGTCTTCGCCACGCCGATCCTGCAAAAGCCCCTGGCGCTGGGCGCCGACGTGGTGGTGTATTCGGCCACCAAGCATATCGACGGCCAAGGCCGCTGCATGGGCGGCGCGGTGCTCGGAACCAAGCGGTTCATCACCGACACCTTCACGCCGTTCTTCCGCCACACCGGACCGAGCCTGTCGCCGTTCAACGCCTGGGTGCTTCTCAAGGGCCTCGAAACCCTCGACCTGCGCGTGCGGCGGCATTGCGAAAGCGCCCTGCAGATCGCACGCGCTTTGGCCAAGAACAAGGCGCTCTCGCGCGTGGCCTATCCGCTGCTGGAAAGCCATCCGCAGTATCACCTCGCGCGCCAGCAGATGACGGGCGGCGGCTCGATCATCGCCTTGGAGGTCGCGGGGGGCAAACCGGCGGCGTTCCGGTTCCTGAACAAGCTCAAGATCATCGACATCTCCAACAACCTCGGCGATGCGAAAAGCCTGATCTGCCATTCCGCCACCACCACGCACCAGCGTTTGACGCCGGAACAGCGCGCGGCGGTCGGAATTACCGAAGGATTCATTCGCCTGTCGGTAGGGCTCGAGGATCCGAACGATTTGCTGGCGGACCTCACACAGGCGCTCGCCTGACCGGAAGCCCTTGCGCTCAGGCCCTCGACGTTCAATATAGACGCATCAGACGCGAGGAATTCCGTGAGCCCAAAGCCGCCGGCAGCAGTGTACGAGAAGGTCACACGGGACATCTGCGTGTCCGTGCGCACCTTTTATCTCGAGGAGCAGTCGGCACCGGACCGCGATCACTTCGTCTGGGCTTATCGCGTCAACATCGAAAACCGCGGGCCGGAAACCGTGCAGCTCCTGAACCGGCACTGGCGCATCACCGACAAGCTCGGCCGTCTTCAGGAATTCAAGGGACCGGGCGTGGTCGGCGAGCAACCCGTCCTGAAGCCGGGGGAGAATTTCGAATACACCAGCGGCTGCCCGCTGCCGACGCCGTCGGGCATCATGGTCGGCAGCTATGAGATGACCACACCCGAGGGTGAGCGCTTCGACATTGAAATTCCGGCCTTTTCTCTCGATAGCCCTTACGACACCGCCGCCATAAACTGATCCCCATGAACACACCCAGAATCCCGCCGCGGCCCAGCCGTGAAGAAGCCGAAGCCGCCGTCGCCACGCTCATCCGCTGGGCCGGCGACGACCCCGCCCGTGAGGGCCTGGGCGATACGCCCGCGCGCGTGGTTCGGTCCTACGAAGAGTTCTTCGCCGGATACCACAAGGATCCCGAGGAAATTCTGCGCACCACCTTCGAGGAAACCGATGGCTACGATGAAATGGTGGTCCTCAAGGACATCACCTTCGAGAGCCACTGCGAACACCACATGGTGCCGATCATCGGCAAGGCCTATGTCGCCTATCTGCCCAACAAACGCGTCGTCGGCATCTCAAAGCTCGCGCGCGTGGTCGAGGCCTATGCCAAGCGGCTTCAGATCCAGGAAAAGATGACCGCGCAGATCGCCAACGCCATCAATGACGTGCTGAAGCCCAAGGGTGTCGCGGTTGTGGTCGAGGCCGAACACCAATGCATGACCACCCGCGGCGTCGAGAAGCCGGGAGTCGCCATGGTCACCAGCACGATGCTGGGCGCCTTCCGCGACGATCCATCGACCCGGAAAGAGTTCCTGGCCTTTATCGGCCGCACCTAAAGCATTTTCCGGCGAAGCGAGAATCGGTTCGCCGGAGAAAATGCGACAAAATAATAGTCCTTTAGTGCAGGTACCCTGACATCGTCGACCGCATGCGGGGCAGCAGCTCCGCGTCCATGTTGTCGAACGTGGCCTTGATCATATCGGCCCAGACCTTGCGCTTGTCGTCTTCGGTGGCGCCTTCGGTGACCGTCTGCGTCTGCCACGATTTGCCTTCGGCCGAGGCGACGGATTTGCCGTTGGGGTCGATCACCGCCACTTCCACCGCCAGCCGCGCGTCGTATTCCGCCGCCTGATCCTTGGTGAACCAGCCCTTGATGCCGCCGGTCTTGGGCAGCAGCTTCTCGGTGATGTCGCCTTCCTTCAAGGTGACGCGCAGCGTGTTCACGCTGTTGCCGCTGAGGTTGAACCGCGCCGCGGCCCAGGCCTTTACCGCTTGCTCGAAAGTGAACGGCGCGCGGTACATCACATGGGGATATTCCTTGGGTGGCCGGGCCTCGATATTGATCGAGAGCGCGACCGCATCGGTGGAGAACATGGTCGCGTCGGCGAAGCGCAAGGGCGCCTCGGCGGCCGAGGCTGCGTGGAAAACCAGGGCGACGAACGCCGGCACCAGGATTTTGGCGATGGATTTGGTCATGGCATCCCTATCCGTAACGTTATTGGTTTGTCGCGTGTCCGAGTGGAAAACCGGATTCCACCTTTCCGGGGCACGCTCCAGCTCAAGCACGGTGCTTTTCAGCGATGGCTTCGATATCCGATTCCAGAAACACATAGTCGGCGCGGCAAAACTCGCACGTCATGTGAATTTCGCCATTGTCCGCGTAAGATTTCACTTCTTCCACCGGAAATGAGGCAAGAATGCGTTCGCTGCGCGCACGCGAGCAGCGGCACTTCGCGGCCACGGGCCGGGCCTTGGCCGCCCGCACGTCCAGAGTGGCGAACAGGCGGTGCAGAAGCCGTTCCGGGGTCAAGGTAACGTCCAGCAACTCCGCGTCTTTCACGCTGCTCATCAAGATGACCGCCGTGCGCCAGACGTCGTCGCTTTCCTCACGGCTGGCGATGGGAACCCCGCCGGCCTCGGGCATGCGCTGCAGGAGCAACGCCGCCGCGACCCAATCGCCGGCCCCGTCCTGGGGCGCCGAAGCGACGATTTTCAGCGCCGATTCGAGCTGTTCCGATTGACGGAAATAGTGATGGATGGCGTCCGCCAGGGTTTCTCCCGACAGCTCCACGATGCCCTGATAGCGCTCGGTATCCTGACCTTGATCCACGGTGAAGGACAGATGCGCTCCCGGCCCCAGCAGATGGGGCAGCGCCGCGCCGGTCCGGGCCCGCGCCATCTCCGCCGCCACCTCGCCCGGATCGAACTTGGTGCAGCCGCGCAAGGCGCCGTCGCTGGTGACATCCGTCACCAGGGTATGAACCGGCCCCTTACCCTGCACCTGCAGCGTAAACACGCCTTTGTATTTGAGGCCGCTGGCCAGCGCCACGGCCGCCGCCATGGCTTCGGCCAGCAGCAGCGACACCGGTTCGGGATCCTGGTGAGCCTTGATGATCTCGGTGGCCGCCGCCGTCAGGCGAACCAATCTTCCGCGAAACGCACCGCCCGCAAGAATGAACGGCAGGCAGACGTCGGCTGACTTCAACGCCTCGGACATCAGGTGAGACACCACAGCAGCACGCCTTTTTGGGCGTGCAGGCGGTTTTCCGCCTCGTCCCACACCGCCGACTGCGGGCCGTCCATCACGCCGGCGGTGACCTCTTCGCCGCGATGGGCGGGCAGGCAGTGCATGAAGATCGCATCGGATTTGGCAGCAGCCATCAGGCCCTCGTTCACCTGGAACGGCGTCAGCATATTGTGCCGGTTGCCGGTATCGTCGCCCATCGATACCCAGGTATCCGTGACGATGCAATCCGCGCCTTTCGCGGCGGCAAAGGGGTCGGCGGTCACGGACACTTTCGCGCCCCTGGCCTTCGCCCAGGACAGCGCTTTTTCCGCCGGCGACAGCGCCGCGGGACAGGCGAGCCGCAATTCGAAGCCGAAATGCGCCGCCGCGTGGATCCAGCTGGTCGCGACATTGTTGCCGTCGCCCGACCAAGCCACCACCGCCTTGCCGATGTCGCCCTTGCGTTCCTCATAAGTCATGATGTCGGCCATGATCTGGCAAGGATGCGATGCGTCCGTGAGACCGTTGATCACCGGCACCGTGGCATGGCGCGCGAGCTCGGCCAGCTTCTCCGGCGCCGAGGTGCGTATCATGATCGCGTCCACATAACGCGACAGCACGCGCGCGGTATCCGCGATGCTTTCGCCGCGGCCGATCTGGGTTTCCTGGGGCGACAGGGTCACGACGTTCCCACCCAATTGCTGCATACCGACCTGGAACGACACCCGTGTCCGCGTCGACGGTTTCTCGAACACCATCGCCAAGGTGCGGCCCGCGAGAGGTTTCTCGCCGCCGCGGCTTTTCTTCAGCCGGACCGATGCGTCAAGGATGTCGCGCAGGGTCGCCGCGGTCATAACATCCAGATCGAGAAAATGTTTCAGCGCCATGGCTTCGGGCCGGATTGTTGAAGGGATTAGAGGGTCGCGGCCAACTGGCCGGCGGCGAGGTCGATGATGGCGGTCGCGGCGTCGATCTCGGTCTCGCCGATGATCAACGGCGGCACCAGGCGCACGACGTTATCGCCGGCGGCCACGGCCAGCAAACCATTGGCGAACAACCGGGCCACGACATCGCCGTTGGGCACCTTGCACTTCAGCCCGAGCATGAGGCCTTGGCCGCGCGCCTCCTGGAACACACGATCATGTTTCCTGGCGATCGCATCGAGCCGGGCATGCAGCACCGCGGCCATGGCGTTGACATGCGCGAGGAATCCCGGCTTCAGCATCACGTCCAGCACCGCATTGGCGACGGCGGTCGCCAGCGGATTGCCGCCAAAGGTGGAGCCGTGGGTACCGGGCTTCATGTCCTTGGCCGCGCGCTCGGTCGCGAGGCAAGCGCCGATCGGGAAGCCGCCTCCCAAGCCTTTGGCCAGCGCCATCACATCCGGTGTCACGCCAGCCCATTCATGGGCAAACAGCTTGCCGGTGCGGCCCATGCCGGTCTGGACCTCGTCGAAGATCAGCAACAGGCGGAACTCGTCGGCCATGGCGCGCAGTCCTTTCAGGTACTGCGCGTCGGCGGGGATGATCCCGCCTTCGCCTTGCACGGGCTCGACCACCACCGCCGCCGTTTGGGCCGTGATCGCGGCGCGAGCCTCGTTGAGATTGCCGAAGGCCACTTGGTCGAAGCCGTCGACCTTGGGCGCGAAGCCGTCGAGATGCTTTTCCTGGCCGCCGGCGGAGATGGTCGCGAGCGTGCGGCCATGAAAAGCGCCGCGCGCCGTGATGACGCGGTATTTTTCCTTGGCACCTTGGGCCTGGTGATAGCGCCGCGCGATCTTGAGGGCGCACTCCATGGCCTCGGCGCCGGAATTGCAGAAGAACGCGGTGTCGGCGAAGGAATTGTCCACCAGCCGCGCCGCCAGCTTTTCCTGGCCGGGCACGCGGTAGAGATTGGAGCAGTGCCACAGCTTCTCGGCCTGGCTCTTCAGAACGTCGACCAGGTAGGGATGCGCATGGCCGAGCGCCGTCACCGCGACGCCGGCGCCGAAATCCAGGAAACGGCGGCCATCGGCGGTATACAGCCAGGCGCCTTCGCCGTGATCGAACATCACGTCGGTGCGCGCATAGGTCGGCATCACTGCGGAAATGCTCATCCCTTCGCCTTTTTCATGAGGCGCATCGCCATGTCATCGTACCGGAAAAAGCTTCGGGCGGCTTGCGCCGCCCGAAGGTGCGGATTCATACGCCGGCTATAGATTTTGTCAACGTTGGCTGTCAGAAAATCTTAATGGGTCACGACTTCAGCTTGTAGCCGCTGCGGATGACCAGGTAGGTCCACGCCAGCCCCACGATATTCACGCCCAACAGCACCACCACGCCGAGCACCGGCCGGGTCGCGTCCTGACCCAGGAAGCCGTAGCGAAAACCGTCGATGTTGTAGAAGAACGGGTTGTAGTGGGCGAGAAATTGCGCCCACGGCGGCAACCGGTCGATGGTGTAGAAAGTGCCGGACAGGAAGGTCAGCGGCGTGACGATGAAGTTGGTCACCGCCGCCATATGGTCGAACTTGTCGGCCCACACCGCCGCCAGAATTCCCGCCCAGGACATCATCAGGCAGCCCGCGACCGCGTGAAACACCAGGAATCCCACCGAGTACAGATGCAAGTGGGCGAAGAACGCCATGCTCGCGGCGCAGGCGATGCCCACCACCACACCGCGCGTTACCCCGCCCAGGGTCCAGGCGATCGTGAGCTCCAGCGCGCTCAACGGCGGCATCAGCACATCGACGATATTGCCCTGGACCTTGGACACCAGGATCGACGACGAGGTGTTGGCGAAGGCGTTCTGGACCATGGTCATGATCACGAGGCCCGGCACGAGGAATTCCTCGAACGGGTAGCCCGCGATGACCGTGCCGCCGCGCCCGAAGGCGAAGACCATCACCAGCAGGAACATCAGGGTGGTGATCACCGGCGCCAGAACGGTCTGGAAGATCACCTTCCAGAAGCGGCGCACCTCCTTCAGGTACAGCTGCCACATGCCGAGCCAGTTGACCGCGCCCATGGTGCGGGGCAGCGGCAGCGTATTTGTGTGTTCGGTCATAAATCCCGGCTCTCTGGTCAGCGACGCGGTCAATTTAGGCTATATATGCCACATGGAAAAGCGTGAGGAGCCCGGGAGGACCGCCCGCAAAGCGCGGGGCGCACCCCGCAAAATGACAAAGGCGCGGGTGATCAATATCGCGCGCTTTCACATGGAGCGCTTTTCCTGCACCGCCGGGCACCTCAAGGCCGTTCTCACGCGCCGGACCGACCGTGCGCTCCGCGTACACGGCGGGGATCGCGCCGAGGCCCTGGCGTGGATCGACGTGGCGGTACAAAGCCTGCAACGGGCGGGGGTTCTGGACGATGCGAAATTCGCGCACGCCCTGGCGACCTCCCTGCGCCGCAAGGGAAAAGCGCCCGCGCGGATTCAGGTGGCCTTGCTCGCCAAGGGCGTGCCGCGGGACATCGCCGTCCAGGCCGTCCGCGAATCCGCCGGTCCCGGCGACGCGGAGGACGCCTATGCCAGTGCGCGGGTCTACATCCGCCGCAGGCGCCTGGGGCCCTTCCGGCCGGAGGAGCGCGCCAAACTAAGTCCGCTGGACCAGCGCCGCCTTGCGCAAAAGGAGCTGGCGGCCGTGGTGCGCGCGGGGTTCTCGATCGACATCGCGCGCCGCGTCCTGGCGGAAGAAGACTAACCGCGCGCCGCGAGCGCCCGGTTCTCGGCCGTGATCCGGACCCACAGCACCAGTGCGTTCAAGGCCGAGAACAGCACTGCGACCGGCCAGGCGCCGAGAGCGAGCGGCAGAAGCGCGATTTCCAATACCACGACCGCGTAGTTCGGATGCTTGAGGAACCGGTAAGGGCCGCGCCGGACCAACGGCGCCGACGGCAAACTGATGATGCGCGTAGTCCAGTAACGTCCGAGGCTGGCGATCACCCAGGCCCGCAGCGGCTGCACCAACAGATAAAGCGCGATGCCCGCCGGGTTCATTCCCGGCGGCATGAGCGCCGCCCACAGCGCCAGCGCCACAAGCCAGCCGGCATGGACCGCGACGATGAAAGGATAGTGTTCCGCGCCGTATTCGACCGCGCCTTGCGCCCGCAATGCCCGCTCGTGGCGGCGGCTGATGAACAATTCCGCGATGCGTTGAACCGCTACGAGTGCCAGCACCACGGCGATCCATACGCGTGGCACCGGAACGAGGGTGAGCAGTTGATCCATCAATGAAGGTCCAGCAGGCACATGCCGACCGAGAACCCCGGCCCAAGCGCGGCCATCAGGTGCGGGCCTCGCGCGCCGCGCGCCCCCGCTTTGACCAAAGTCCGGCGCAGCACCGCCAGCACCGTCACCGCCGACATATTGCCGTGATCGGCCAGCACCGCGCGCGCCTCGACCAGCCCGCCGCGCGCGAAACCGTAGCAGTCTTCCAAGGCCTCCAGCACCCGCTCGCCGCCCGGGTGCACGATCAGGCCCTTTAGGTCGGCTTGCGCAAGACCCTTACTTGCCAGAAACGCATCCGTGACCGGACGCATCATGTCGCGCACCAGGGCGGGAATGCTGCGCGAGAACACCACGCCCAACCCATCGTCCTCGACGGTCCAGCCCATGATGTCGCGGGTGCCGGGCCAGGTGTGCTCGCCCCAGGCCCGGATGCGCGCACGGGATGCACCTTCTCCCGCGCGCAACACTACGGCAGCGGCGCCGTCGCCGAACAGGGTGGTGGCGATGATATTGGCCTTGCTGTCGTCGCCGGGCCGGAAGGTGAGGCCACATAGCTCCGTGCACAGGAACAGCACCCACTCCCCGGGCATGGCTTTGGCGATGGCCGCGGCACGCGAAAGGCCGATGACTCCGCCCGCGCAGCCCAATCCGAACACCGGCAGGCGCTGCACCGTGGGCGAGAGCCCCAAAGGCTGCTGCAACAACGAATCAAGGCTGGGGGTGACAATGCCGGTGGAGGAGACCGTGACCGTGGCGGCGACATCGCGCGCGGCGACGCCCGCATCCGCCAATGCAAGCCTGCCCGCTTCGGCGAGCAACTTCACGGCGTGCTGTTCGAACAGCGCCGCGCGTTCCGGCCAGCCATGGCGTGACCGGTACCATTCCAGCGGCACACAGGAATTGCGCTGCTTCACGCCCGCATTGCCGTAGGTCTTCGCCATGCGCTCCATGAGTTCGGGACGGTGGCCGAAGACCTCGGCCGCCTTGGCCATGATCTCGTCCTGCCGGAAACAATGCAGAGGATAGGCGGTGGCGACGCCGTGAATGCCGACGTCCAATTCAGTCATGGCAGGCCTGGAACAAAAGGAACCGCCCCCATGACGAAATCTATGGCCCGGTTGTTCCGGGCGGCAGGGGGAATGCCACGGGCGCCGGCACGGTACTCCAGGCGGTCTCGCCGGCCACGGCCATGTCCTGCGACACCGGGTGCAACCGCGTGCATAGATATGTGACGATCCCCGGGCAGCGTCCGGGCGCCAGGAACGCCCAGGCCGCGAACAGCCCGCCATTGCCGCGAAAGGGAGAGTCCTTGAGGGCCTCGGCCAGAGCCTTCAGGCACACCGCGAGATCCGCGCCGGCGCCAACGCGCAGCCACTGCGGGCGCACGCCCAGGTGCCATACCGTGAAAACGCCGCTCTTGCCGTTCAGCCCCGCCAAGTGGCCGCCGAGGGAGAACAGCGAGGGGTAAACCCCTTCTCCGGGCAACCATCCCTCCTCCGCTTTGCCTTTGATACGCGCAATCAGGCTCATGCCCGCCCCAGCATCAGCCGCGCCAATCCGGCATTCACCGCGACTACGATCAGACCTGCGGCGAGCACGTCGCTGGCGAAATGGCCGCCTTGCACGACGCGCACGAAGCCGATCAACACCCCAAAACCCGTGCTTGCCCACAGCCCCGCCGCGCGCCATTCGCGTGGCAACAGGAAGGCGTAAGCCGTCAACCAGAACGCGATGGCGGCGTGACCGGAAACGAAGGAACAGTTACGCGCGCATTCGTCGGCCACGACAAATGGTGGTGTGTAGGCATGTTCGCCCCCGAACAGAGCGATGTCCTTGGGCCTAGCCCGGCCCCAATGAGGTTTGAGCAGAGATTCGACGATCAACCCGGGCCCGATGGCCGCGGTCACAACCAGATAACCGATGCGGCGCGGCGTCAGATCCCAGATCCAGTCGCGCGAGGGCCCACGCGACAATATATCCATCAGCCACACCAGCACGAAGAACACCAGCGACCCGACGATCATCGTCGGCACGGCGGCGCGGGCGAACTCCAGCAAGCCGTGCGGATCCCAGGAGAAGCCGCCGGCGAAGAACGCGGCACTGGCGGCGGCGTCGAGCGCGGGGATGCTGAACAGCGCAGTCAACACCGCGAGGCCGAGTAGAATCTTGGCGTCGGCAGAAACCACGTCAGCCGTCCTCGCGATGGAACAGATAGGCCACACCGAACATGGCCGTGGCCACGGTCGGCGCCCAGGCGGCCAGGGCCAAAGGCAAGGTCGCCGACAGCCCCAAGGCATACGTGAAATGATTCAGGAAATAGACCAGGAATCCGGTACCGAGTCCGGCGGCGCCGCGCAGCATCCAGCCCGGCAATTTGGTTCCGGCGGTGAGATAGAACGCCGACGCCACCAGCACCATGGCGCACAGCAGGAACGGCGAGGCGAGCAAGGATTGCCAATACAGCCGGTGCGGCAACGCCGAGAAGCCGGCGGCCTGCGACGAGCGGATGAACGCCGGCAGATCCCAGAACGACATGGTCTCGGGCGCGGCCAGGCTGTCCTGCACCTTGTCGGCGGTGAGCGTGGTCGGGATCCAGAAATCCTGGTGATAGGCGGACGTGGCCCGGCCGCCACCGAGATGCATTTCCCACACATTGCTCATGGCGATCACGCCCGCGCCAAGACGGCCCGCCGCCGCCTCGTAACGGCTTTCAATGGCCTCGCCATTCATCTTGAACACCGAGACGTCGCGCAAGTTCAGCACGTCGCCTTCCGCCTGCATGGCGCCGGCGCGCACGATGGTGACCGCGCCATTCTGGGATTCCCGCAGCCACAGGCCGCCGCGGTCGAGATTGATGGAGGTGGAGTTGCGCCGGATCAGCGAGTCCTCGAGCCGCTGATAGGAGTCATAGAGACTGGCGGCGAATGGATCGACCACCGCGAGATTGACGAACCCCAGCACCAGGGTGAGCGCCAAGGGCGGCGCCAGGAATTGCCACACCGAGATTCCCGCGGCGCGCATGACCAGCAGTTCGTGGCTGCGCGACAACCGGAACAGCGCATACATCATCGCCAGCATGACCGCGAACGGCAACGTCGCCTGGGCGGTGTGCGGCAGCTTGAGCAGCGCGAGGCCGAATACGGTGCCGAAGCCGAGCGAGTCATTGCCGGCGGTGCGGCGCAGAAGTTCGATCGTGTCGAACAACAGGATCAGGCCGCTGATCCCGCCGATGAAGGCAAGGAACGACAGCGTCACGTGCCAGGCGACATAGACCGAGAGAATGCGAAGAAGACGATTCACGGAGCATCGGTCCGAAGAGTGGGCACCGGTTTGTGCGGGCGAAGCCCGCCCTCTTATTGTAGCGCGCCTTCCGCGCGCACTGAACCGATGCGACGAACAATTAGCCCCATCATACTCATAGCGGAAGCGGCGATACACGGCGTATCATCGGACAATGGTGAAGCTGACAAAGATCTATACCCGCGGCGGCGACAAGGGCGAGACCTCGCTCGGCGACGGCGCGCGCGTCAAGAAATACGACCTGCGGGTCGCGGCCTACGGCACCCTCGATGAAGCCAATTCGGTGGTCGGCCTCGCGCGCCTGCACACGGCCAGGAACGCCGAAACCGACGCCATGCTGATGCGCATCCAGAACGACCTGTTCGACCTGGGCGCCGACCTGTGCACGCCGCTGGCGGCCGACGAGAAGCCCGGCCAGGCCTTGCGCGCGGTCCAGGCCCAGGTCGACCGGCTGGAGCGCGAGATCGACGCCATGAACGCCAAGCTTGCACCGCTCACCTCTTTCGTTCTGCCCGGTGGCACGGCCGCCGCGGCCTACCTGCACCTCGCGCGCACGGTCGTGCGCCGCGCCGAACGCGAGATCACGGAACTGGCGGCACACGAGGCCATCAACCCGGTGTCGCTGACCTATGCCAACCGCCTCTCGGACCACCTGTTCGTGCTTGCGCGTCATGTGAACGCAAATGCTGGTGGCGACGTCATGTGGGTGCCCGGTGCCAACCGCTAACTGTCTGAAATGTCCCGAAAACCATGCTGCAACGCAGCATTATTTCGTTTGACAGGTCTTGGCCTCGGGACTAGTGGTACGGCCGCGAAACTGACTAAAAACAAATATCTTTTCTGCTGAATGGGGGGCCGATGAAAGCACTGGTCGCCGTCAAACGCGTGGTCGACTACAACGTCAAGGTCCGGGTCAAGGCCGACAAGACCGGCGTCGAACTCGCCAACGTCAAAATGTCCATGAACCCGTTCGACGAAATCGCCGTCGAGGAAGCGGTGCGCATGAAGGAAGCCGGCAAGATCACCGAGATCGTGGTGGTCAGCATCGGCCCGATGGGCGCCCAGGAAACACTGCGCACCGCCCTCGCCATGGGCGCCGACCGCGGCATCCTGGTGCAGACCGACGCCGAGATTCAGCCGCTGGCGGTCGCCAAGATCCTGAAGGCGGTCGCGGCCAAGGAAAACCCCAACCTGATCGTGCTGGGCAAGCAGGCCATCGACGACGACGCCAACCAGACCGGCCAGATGCTCGCCGCGCTGCTCGGCTGGTCCCAGGGCACTTTCGCCTCGAAGGTGGAACTCGGCGCCGACGCCGCCACGGTGACGCGCGAAGTGGACGGCGGCCTCGAGACCATCAGCATCAAGTTGCCGTGCATCATCACCACCGACCTGCGCCTCAACGAGCCGCGCTATGCGTCGCTGCCCAACATCATGAAGGCCAAGAAGAAGCCGATCGACACGCTGGCCCCGGATGCGCTCGGCGTCGATGTCACGCCGCGCCTCATCACGCTCAAGGTGGAAGAGCCCGCCAAACGCCAGGGCGGCGCCAAGGTGCCCGACGTCGCCACCCTCATCGACAAACTGCGCAATGAAGCCAAGGTGATCGGATGACCTCGCTCGTTCTCGCGGAACACGACAACACGTCCATCAAGGCCGCCACGCTGTCGGCCATCACCGCCGCCGCGCAAATCGGCGGCGACATCCATGTGCTGGTGGCCGGCAAGGACTGTGCCGGCGCGGCCGCGGCCGCCGCCAAGATCGCGGGCGTCACCAAGGTGCGCGTCGCCGATGCCGACGCCTATGCCCATGCCCTGGCCGAACCGCTGTCGGCGCTGATCGTCAGCCTGGCCGGCGACTACTCCCATCTGATCGCGCCCGCCACCACCTCGGGCAAGAACGTCATGCCGCGCGTCGCGGCTCTCCTGGATGTCGCGCAGATCTCCGACATTTCGGCGGTGGTCTCGGCGGATACCTTTGTCCGTCCGATCTACGCCGGCAACGCGCTCGCGACCGTCCAATCGAAAGACCCCAAGAAGGTCATCACCGTGCGTGGCTCGACCTTCGACAAGGCCAAGACCGAGGGCGGCAGTGCCGTTATCGAGAACGTCGCCGCGGCGGCGGACCCCGGCCTTTCCAGCTTCGTCAGCCAGACGCTGTCCAAATCCGAACGCCCCGAACTCACCTCGGCGCGCATCGTGGTCTCGGGCGGCCGCGGCATGGGCTCGGGCGAGAACTTCAAGATCATCGAGGCCCTGGCCGATAAACTCGGCGCCGGTGTCGGCGCCAGCCGCGCGGCGGTCGACGCGGGCTTCGTGCCGAACGACTACCAGGTCGGCCAGACCGGCAAGATCGTGGCGCCGGAACTTTACATCGCGGTGGGCATCTCCGGCGCCATCCAGCACCTCGCCGGCATGAAGGATTCCAAGGTCATCGTCGCCATCAACAAGGATCCCGAAGCGCCGATTTTCCAGATCGCCGACTACGGCCTGGTGGGCGACCTGTTCCAGGTCGTCCCGGAACTCACCGCCGCGCTCTAATCACGCTGCTTACGCCGCCGGGGATGCCCCGGCGGCGCTTGTTTTTCATGTAGGTCTTTCACATCCATGAACCAGCCCGCCAACACTCCCGTCACCATCGCCAAGGTCGGCATCATCGGCGCCGGGCAGATGGGATCGGGCATCGCCCATGTCTGCGCGCTCGCGGGCTTCGACGTGGTGATCTCGGACATCAGCGAAGACCAGCTCAAGAAGAGCCGCTCCAATATCGAAAAGAACATCCTGCGCCAGGTGAACAAGGGCTTCGTCAGCGAAGCCGATAAAAACGCCGCGCTGGAACGCATCAAGACCGCCACCGGCTACGAAGGCCTGCGCGACCGCGACCTGGTGATCGAGGCCGCCATCGAGGCCGAGGAAACCAAGAAGAACATCTTCAAGGCTCTGACGCCGTTCCTGAAGGCCGACGCGCTGCTGTGCTCCAACACCTCGTCGATCTCCATCACCCGCCTCGCCGCCGTCACCGACCGGCCCGAGCGGTTCATGGGCCTGCACTTCATGAACCCGGTGCCGGTGATGAAGCTGGTGGAACTGATCCGCGGCATCGCCACCGACGAAAACACCTTCTCCGCCGTACGGGTATTCGCCGAAAAACTCGGCAAGCAGACCGTGTCGTCGGAAGACTTCCCGGCCTTCATCGTCAACCGCGTGCTGATCCCAATGATCAACGAGGCGATCTACACGCTGTACGAAGGCGTCGGCACCGTGAAGGCGATCGACACCGCTATGAAGCTCGGCGCCAACCACCCGATGGGCCCGCTCGAACTCGCGGATTTCATCGGCCTCGACACCTGCCTCGCCATCATGACGGTGCTGCACGACGGCCTGGCCGACACCAAATACCGCCCCTGCCCGCTGCTCGCGAAATACGTCGAGGCCGGCTGGCTGGGCCGCAAGACCGGCAAGGGCTTCTACGACTACAGCGGCCCGGAACCGGTTCCCACCCGCTAACGTCCCCGCATGGCCGCGCCTGCTTCAGACATCGGCGCGTTCGTGGCCCGCTATCGGCTCACCGAGGGCTTCCGCCCCTATCTTCTGCTGACCTTGCTGTGCCTCGTCCTTTACGCGCCGGGGCTCGCGTCGTTGCCGCCCATGGACCGCGATGAAGCGCGCTTCATGCAGGCCACCAAGCAGATGATCGAGACCGGCGACTACGTCAACATCCGCTTCCAGGAAGAGGCCCGGAACAAGAAGCCCGTGGGCGCCTACTGGCTGCAGGCGGCTGCGGTGAAACTCACGAGCGCCGAACTCACCGCGCCCTGGGCCTACCGTCTGCCGTCGGCGCTGACGACCTGGCTCGCGGTGCTGACCACTTTCTTTTTTGGACGCAGGCTGTTCGGTGCGCCCGCCGGATTGACCGCCGGCGCCATGCTGGCGACGACACTGGTCGTGGCCGCGGAGGCCCATCTCGCCAAGACCGACGCGGCGCTGCTGTGCGCCACCACCCTGTGCCTTGCGGGACTAGGGAGCGTTTACACCGAACCGCGCAAGCAGATCGGCGCGGCGCTCCTATTCTGGAGCGCGCTGGCGGCCGGCATCCTGATCAAAGGGCCGGTCATCGTCGCGGTGGCCGGCGCCACGGGCGCCGCGCTGTGCCTCGCGGACCGTGATCTGAAATGGATTTGGCGGCTGTATCCCGTGGCCGGTGTCGCCCTGCTCGCGGCCCTCGTGGCGCCCTGGCTGCTGCTGCAATCGTCGGCCGGCTCCGGGTTCGTGAGCGCGTCCTTCCAGGAAGACATCCTGCCCAAACTCGTCGGCGGCCAGGAAGGCCACGGCGCGCTGCCCGGCACGCACCTGGTGCTCGGCGTGGTCACCGCGTGGCCGTGGTCGGTGCTCGCCCCGTTCGCCGTGATCGCGGGCTGGCGCAAGCGCGCCGAACCGGCGGTGCGGTTTTGCCTCGCGTGGCTGGCACCCGCATGGATCGTGTTCGAACTCGTACCCACCAAACTCCCGCACTACACCCTGCCGCTGATGCCGCCGCTGATGCTGCTGATCGCCGCGCTGTTGCGGGATCTGCCCGACCTGCGCGGCCTACTCGGCGGCCGGTGGGGGCTGGGGTGGCGGATCGCCTGGTCGTGGGTGTGCATCATCCTCGGCGTCATCGCCCTGGTCGCCGCGCGGCGCTTCGGTGACGGCAGCGTGATCCCGGCCACCATGGCCGCGATCATCATGCTAGGCGCGGGCCTCTATGGCATGACCGTGCTCGGGCGTTCCGGGACCGCCCAGGCCGTGCTGGGCGTCGGCATCGCGAGCTTCGCGTTCTATGTGACGGTGTTCGGCGCGGAACTGCCGCGCTTACCGCGCTTGGCGCTCAGCGACCGCATCGCCGCCCGCGCGAAGCCGCTGATGACGGAGCCGGTCATCATCGCAGGCTATCACGAACCTTCCGCGATTTTCCTTCTCGGTACGAGAACCATCCTGTCGGATGCGAAAGGCGCCGCCGACCATCTGCTGGCCCATCCGGCGGCGCTGGCGGTGGTGCCGGTGGCGGCTCTCGACCTTGTGCGCGAAACGCTGGCCGCGGGCGGACGGAACCTGGTGCGGATCGAGGAGTTCGGCGGGTATAACTATTCCCGCGGCAGGCCCGAACACCTGGCCCTGATTACCACCGGCTCATGACCCAGCGCAGCCCCCTCCTCGCTCCGGCTTTCCTGATCTACACCGTCCTCAATGCCGCCGCGATCGTGGCGTTGATGCTGTGGGGCGACGACGACATCGCGCGCTGGTTCCGCCCGCGGCGCGACACGGCCTGGGCCGCGTTCTTCGCCGCGATCACCGATTTCGCCAGCGGTTGGCTGTGGTATTCGGTGGCGCTGACCGGCCTTGCCGGGGCTTACGTCCGCTACCGTTCGCAGCAATTGGCGCTTGGCACCACCGCCTTCACCGTGCGCAAACGCGCCTGGGTTTTCATGATCGTGGCCATGGCCACGTCGGGAATCATCGGAGTGGCGCTCAAGTTCGCGATCGGCCGCGACCGGCCGCGCTTCTTGTTTGAAGATGGCGGCGCCACCTTCCATCCCTTCCGGATGAACACCGGGGATTCCAGTTTCCCCTCGGGTCACGCCCAGTCCATCACCTCGGCGATGCTGGCGCTGGCGCTGATCTATCCGCCGCTGCGCCCGGTGTTCATTGTGGTCGCCGCCCTGATCGCCGCCAGCCGCACGATCATCGGCGCGCACTATGCCAGCGATGTGCTTGGCGGGGTCTGGCTGGCGGTGGCGGCCGTGATCTTTTGGCGCCACCGGTTCGAAGCCAACGGCGAGAAGCTGGACCTCACCCTGGCTAGGGCGCGGCCGCCAGGCTCTTGAGCTTGTCCACCACCACGTCCGAGGTCCACTTCACCTCGCCCTCGACACGGCCGATCTCCTTGCCCGACTTGTCGATGATGATGGTGGTGGGCAGCCCCTTGATCGACGCGTCACGCTGGAACCGGCCCTGCGGTTCGGTATAGAGCGCCAGGTTCTTCCAGCCGTTCTTCTCCACGAAGGGTTGCGCAACCTTGGCACCTTCACGGTCCTGGGAAATGGTCAGCACCTGGAAGGTGTCGCCGCCCAGCTGCGCTTGCAGCGCGTCCAAGGTGGGCATTTCCTTCACGCAGGGCGCGCACCAGGTCGCCCAGAAATTCACCACCAGCGCCTTGCCCTTGAAGTCGGCCAGGGTCTTGTCCGCGTCGGCGGCATCCTTGAACACGGTGGCGGGCGCATCCCTGGGCGCATCGTACCAGACGAAGTCGGCGCCCTTCGGCGGCGCGGCCGGCGCGGAGGCCGCCGACTCCGACGAAACAGCCGGCGCGGATTCTTGCTTCTGGCCGCTGCGGCTTGCCACGACAACCACGGCGATGATAATCAGCCCGAGCCCCAGGATCGGCACCCAAGGTCCGGTCTTGCGGCCTGATTCATTTGACATAAATGGCTCCCGATAAAATCCCGGCGGGATGATAGCCTCCGGGAGACAGCTTCAGTACCCAAGGTAGCACATGACGAGCAAGATCTGGGGTGGCCGTTTTTCCGCCGGACCGTCGTCGGTCATGGAGGAGATCAACGTCTCCATAGCTTTCGACCAGCGCCTGGCCAAGCAGGACGTGCGCGGCAGCCGCGCCCACTGCGCGATGCTGGTGGCGCAAGGCATCATCAGCAAGGACGACGGCGAAGCCATCCAGGGCGGGCTCACGCGCATCGAGAAGGATATCGCCGGGGGCACCATGCATTTCCGCCGGGCGCTCGAGGATGTTCACATGAATATCGAATCGAGGCTCAGCGATCTCATCGGCCTGCCGGCGGGCCGCCTGCACACCGCGCGTTCGCGTAACGACCAGGTCGCCACCGATTTCCGCATGTGGGTGCGCGCCGCCATCGATACCCTGGATGAAGAACTGGAGAAGCTGCAGTCGGTGCTGATGGACAAAGCGGAATCGGAAGCCGCCACAATCATGCCGGGCTTCACCCATTTGCAGGCGGCGCAGCCGGTGACCTTCGGTCACCATCTCATGGCCTACGTCGAAATGTTTGGCCGCGACCGCTCGCGCTTCAAGGACGCGCGCGCGCGTCTCAACGAATGCCCGCTGGGCGCGGGCGCCATCGCCGGCACCTCGTTCCCGATCGACCGCCACCTCACCGCCGAAAAACTGGACTTCGACCGCCCCATGGCCAATTCCATGGACGCCGTCTCGGACCGCGACTTCGCCATCGATTTCCTGGCCGCCGCCGCCGTCCTCGCCACGCATATGTCGCGCCTGGCCGAGGAAATGGTGCTGTGGGCCTCGGCCCAGTTCGGCTTCATCGCCTTCACCGATGCCTTCTCCACCGGCAGCTCGATGATGCCGCAGAAGCGCAACCCCGACGCCGCCGAGCTGGTGCGCGGCAAAGCGGGCCGCGTGTTCGGCGCGCTCACCACGCTGCTCACGGTCATGAAGGGCCTGCCGCTGACCTATTCCAAGGACATGCAGGAAGACAAAGAGGCGGTGTTCGGCGCGTTCGATACGCTGGAACTGTGCCTGGCCGCCACCACCGGCATGATCGTGGACATGAAACCCAGACGCGACCGCATGAAGGCCAGCGCCAGCGCCGGCTTCACCACCGCCACCGACCTCGCCGACTGGGTGACGCGCGTCCTGGGCGTGCCGTTCCGGGAATCGCATCACATCACCGGACGCATCGTGGCGCTGGCCGAACAGAAGGGCTGCGGCCTCGCGCAACTGCCGCTCGCAGACATGCAAAGCGTCGAGCCGCGCATCACCCAGGACGTGTTCAATGTGCTGACGGTCGAAGCCTCCGCCGCCAGCCGCACCAGCTTCGGCGGCACCGCGCCCGCCAATGTCATCGCGGCCGTCGCCAGCGGCCGCGAGCGCTTCCTTAAAAAGGGCCGCAAGTCATGAAGCGTCTTCTGCACCTGACCTTCCTCGCGCTGCTGCTGGCCGATTTGACCTTGGGCCTCGCCGCCTGCGGCAAGAAAGAACCCTTGAAGCCGCCCGAAGGCTCCACTTACCCGCGGCGTTATCCGCCGCCTTAGGAAACGACATGCATCATTTCGTCTACTGCAAGGGCGTGCTCAATGCCGAGGACGTGCCGCTGCCCGAAATCGCGCGGGATGTCGGCACGCCGTTCTATTGCTACTCGTCGGCGACGCTCACCCGCCATTACCTGGTGTTCCGCGAGGCACTGAAGGGCCTGGACGCGACCATCTGTTTCGCCATGAAGGCCAACAGCAACCTCGCGGTGCTGCGCACCCTCGCCGACCTTGGCGCGGGGTGCGACGTGGTGTCGGGCGGTGAATTCGAGGTGGCGCTGCGCGCGGGTATGCCGGCCGCCAAGATCGTGTTTTCCGGCGTCGGCAAGACCGAGGAGGAAATCCGGTTGGCGATTTCCCGGGGCGTCGGCCAGATCAACGTCGAGTCCGCAGCCGAACTCGACACCATCAGCCGCATCGCGTCCTCGCTGGGAAGGACCGTGCGCATCGCGCTGCGCGTCAATCCCGACGTCGCCGCCGGCGGCCACGACAAGATCTCGACCGGGCGCAAGGAAGACAAGTTCGGCATCGACTGGTCGCAGGTGCCCGACCTGTACCGCAAGGCGCGCACGCTGCCGGGCGTGGCGGCCACCGCCATCGCCGTGCACATCGGCTCCCAGATCACGACGTTGGCGCCGTTCGAAGCCGCCTTCACCAAGGTCCGCGACCTGACCCTGCAACTGCGCGCCGAAGGCTTCACCATCGACCACCTCGACCTCGGCGGCGGCCTGGGTGTGCCTTACGACCATCTCTCCAACACCCAGCCGCCGAGCCCGGCGGAATACGGCGACATGGTGCGCCGGGTACTGGGCGGACTTGGCTGCAAACTGGCGTTCGAGCCGGGCCGCGTGATCGTCGGCAACGCCGGCGTGATGGTGGCGAAAGTGATCGTGATGAAGGACTCGCCTACCAAGAAATTCGTCGTGATCGATGCCGCCATGAACGACCTGGTGCGCCCGGCCATGTACGGCGCGCGTCATGAAATCCTGCCGGTGGTCGAGCCGCCGATGAGCCCGGGCGCCCAGCCTGTCGATGTAGTGGGCCCGATCTGCGAGACCAGCGACCGCTTCGCCCAGGATTGCCGCCTGCCGCCCCTGAAGGCCGGCGACCTGATCGCCTTCATGACCGCGGGCGCTTACGGTTCGGCGATGTCCTCGACCTACAACAGCCGGCCGCTGATCCCGGAAGTGCTGGTCCAGGGCGCGCGCTACGCCGTGGTGCGCCGCCGGCCCTCGATCGCCGAAATGCTGGCCCTGGAACAGCTGCCATCCTGGCTTGCAGATGAGCAGGACGCCAAAACCGGCTGATTCGGCGGGTACTGGCGAAGATCGGCGGGCTTTCGCCAGATTGAACGGGCCTTGCGGTGCCCGTACACTCGGGCGCATGCAACAGGCTCCCTCATCGTCCTCCGTTCATGCCCGCCTCGCTTTGGCATGGCTCGCGCTCGCCTGGGAGCGGCTGTGGGTGCGCCTATGGCTGCCGGCCACCTGCACCGGTCTGTTCTTCGCCTTCGCCCTGACCGACGTTCTCACCGGCCTGACACCCTTCGTTCATGTCGCCGTCGTCGTGCTCGCGGCCGCGGGCATCGCCGCGCTGACCTGGCGCCAGGTCAAGGGCTTCGTGGTGCCGTCGCGCCACGAGGCGCGCGCGCGCCTCGAAGCCGAATCCCCGGTCGGCCACCGCCCGCTCACCGCCGTCGAAGACCAGCTGGTCGACAGCGGCGACGCGGTCCAGCAGGCCTTATGGGAAGCGCACCAGCGCCGTGCCCGCGAGGATCTCGCCCGTCTGCGCGCGCCGTCGCCCGCGCCCAATGTCGCCGCGCGCGACCACTTCGCGCTGCGCGCCGCGGTGATCCTGGCGTTGTTCGTGGCGCTAATCGGCGGCTCGGGAACCATCGGCACGCGCCTGGTGCGCAACATCGTCCCGTCGATGGTCAAGGCCGGCCCGGCCGTCGCCATCAAGATGTGGATCACGCCGCCGGCCTATACCGGCCGCTCGCCGGTTTACGTCGAGATCCCGTCGAGCGACGGGCGCGACCCGCCCAAGGCCCTCGAGATCGCCGACGGCAGCACCGGGCTGTTCGTCGTCACCGGCGCTCCCATGGATGCCGGCGTTGCGATGGACAAGAACCTGACGCCGCTCGAGCGCCTCGCCGACGCCAGCCAGCACGGCGAATTCCCGCTCAAGCCCGCCAAGCGCCTGGAGATCCTGCACGGCGGCAAGCCGCTGCACGGTTGGGACGTAACCTGGATCGCCGACAAGCCGCCGACGATCGCCTTCACCGGCCCGGCCTCCGCCGCCACGCGCTGGCGCCTCAAGTTCGACTACAAGGCCAGCGACGATTACGGCATACAGACCGTTACCGCGCATATGACGCGCCCCGACGCACAAGAGCCGCTCGACGTCGAACTCAGCCTGCCGCCGTTCGCCTCGAAAGTGATCACCCAGTCGCCGGCCCTCGACCTCGCCGCGCATCCGTGGGCCGGCCAAAAGGTCAAACTCAGCCTCAAGGCCACCGACCAGGCCGGCCAGGCCGCCGAGAGCGATGTCATCGACGCCATCTTGCCCGAGCGCGTGTTCACGCATCCGGTCGCCAAGGAAATCATCGCTCAGCGCAAGGCGCTGTTCGCCGATGCCGCCAAGAATGCCCCGGCCGCGCTCGCCAGCGTCACCCAGATGACCCGCAAGCCGGAGAGTTTCGGCGCCGATCCGCTCACCGACCTCGCCCTCGCCGCGGCGCGATTCCGCCTGCAGGCCGAGCCGCCGGCCGAAGCCATGGCCACCGTGCCCGACCTGCTCTGGCACGCCGCCGTGCGCATCGAGGATGGCAACCTCACGCTCGCCGAACAGCGCCTCGCCACCGCCGAACAGTCTTTGCGCGACGCGCTCGAGAAAGGCGCTCCCCAGGAGGAGATCAACAAGAAGATTTCCGAATTGCAGCAGGCGTTGGCCGACTACCAGAAGGCCAAGACCGAGAAGCAGGAAAACAACTTCGCCGCCAACCAGGGCACGCCGCCAGACATCCAGAAGATGATGGAGCAGCTCAAGCAGATGAACGAGATGGGCGCCAAGGAAGGCGCCAAGCAGCAGCTCGCCGAATTGCAGGACCGCCTGCAGGAAATGCGCGACGAGAACATGGACCTCGAGAACGAAAGCGCCCCGGCCAAGGCCGCGCAGAAGCTGCTCGCCGAGATGCAGGACTTGACCAAGAGCCAGGCCAGCCTGATCGACAGGAATTTCGACAAGGCGCGCGCCGAGGAACTGCGCCGCCAGCAGCGCCAGGGCCAGAACCAGGCGCAGAACGGTCAGAACCAGAACCAGCGCCCCAACAACACCTCCAACCAGCGCCAGGATGACGCGCAGCAGCAGCAGAGCGGCGCGGACGCGGCCCAGCAGCAGGAGGCGTTGCGCCAGGAACTCGCACGCCTCAACGAGCAGATCCGCCAGATGGCCGGCAAGCCGCAGGGCTCCATGGACGAGGCCGGCGACGCCATGGCCGAGGCCCGCGACCACCTCAAGGCCGGATCATGGAAGAACGGCGTCGAGGCCCAGAGCCGGGCGCTCTCCAAGCTTCAGGAAAGCGCTGAGCAGGCGCAGCAGGATCTTGCCGAGGCGATGTTCAACAAAGGCTTCGGCGGCATGATGGAACAAGCCGGCACGCCGCAATTCCGCTTCGGCCAGGGCCAGCGCGGCCGCGCCGCCGGCAACAACAACGATGTCGACGTACCGATGGGCGAAGACCCCGCCAGCATGGCCAGCCGCGTGCGCGCGATCCTTGAGGAGATCCGCACGCGCGCGAGTGACCGTACGCGCCCGGCGGAAGAGCAGGATTATCTCAAACGGCTCATGAAGCAGTTCTGAGAACGGTGCGCGCGCCGTTTCCGCCCGGCGCGCGTTGGGCGAGGTCGCCCGCAGCTTGCCTCGGGACGTGCGGGCTATTTCGCCCACGGCTTGCCTTGGACGTGTGGGCTATTTCGCCCACGGCTTGCCTTGGACGTGTGGGCTATTTCGCCCACACGATGCCGTAGCCGCCCTTGGCGGCGGACATCTGCGGCAGTTCCATCCGCAATTCGAACTCGCAGCTCGCTTTCGGATCCAGGATCGCGGAGCAGGCGTTGGCGCCGGCGTCCTGGATCACTTCGTGCTTCTCGTTGTAGAGCTGAAGCTTCAGGTTCGGGACGCTCGCCGGCAGGTCGCTGATGTTCGAGACGAAGCCGCGCACGACCAGCGTTTCCACGCCGCCGATCCGCTGCAGGCGCTTGGAGGATTCGGCGATCTTCAGGCCCTCGCCCTGTTTCTTGGTTTCGGCGCCAACCGACTGGTAGAAACCCTGGATGCCGGGCCACATGTCCATGAGCAGCGAACGGCCAAACCAGATCAGCCCGCCAAGGGCGATCACCGCCGCACCCATGACAGCGACAGTGACGTAGGCGGGATCGATCGGCTTACGCTTCGCGGCCTTGCCGCGCGCCGCCGCGGCGCCGCGCCCGGCACGGGCGGCGACGCTGGCGAAGCCGTCATCGCCCTCCTTCTCGTCCTCGTCCTCGGCCTCGTCCGCATCCTCGTCTTCCGCGGCGCTGCCGCCGAAATCCGGCCGGTCGGCATCGGGGTCCACCAGGTCGTCTTCGTCGGCGTCTTTCGCGCCGGGGCCACCGTCGGCGCCGGGGCCGCCAGGACCGCCGTCGGCGCCTTCTTCCTTGGCCTTGCCTTTGGCGTCATCGGGATTGGCGGCGCCGGGGCCGCCCATGGCGCCACCCTCGCCGCCTTCGAAATCGTCATCGGCCCGCTTGGCGCGTTCCTCGGATATGAGGGACGCCTCGGGCTTGCTCGCCCCTGGGCCGCCCGAATCGCCGGGAGCCGTGGCGCCCGCGTCCCCGGGCGCTTGTCCCGGACCACCTGCTGCGCCGTGCTCGCCCGGCGCTCCAGCCGCGGCTCCGGAAGCACCTGGCCCGCCGGATGCACCCTCCGCGCCCGGCCCACCCGCCGCGCCGGCCGCGCCGAGCTGATCATCGCCCGGCTGGCCCGGCCCGCCCGCCGCGCTCAGCTGTGAGACGCCGGGCTGGCCCGGCGCCCCGGCCGCGCCCAGCGCGGTGCCGGGGCCGCCCATGGCGCCGCCGTCTTGCATCTGCGAAACCCCGGGTGCGCCCGGACCACCGGCGGCGCCCGGAACCTGTCCGTTCTGACCAGCGACCTGACCGGTCAATTGAGAAACCGCCGGACCGCCAGGTCCAGCCACGGCGCCGCTCATTTGTGAAACCGATGGCGCGCCAGGCCCCGCCATGGCGCCTTGAGCGCGCATGGACTGCCCCGGCGCTCCCGGAGCACCTTGCGCCCCCTGATTGTTCATCCAGGACACGCTGCCTTGCCCCACGGCCTGGGCTCCCGCCTGGCCGCGCATCGACTGGGCGGCCATCGCGGCGGCTTGGGGACCGCCTTGAGCACCCATGCCGGGGGGCACGCCCATGGATTGCGCGGGTGCGCCAGGACCGCCCGGCCCTTGTTGGCCCATCCAGGACATGGCCGCGTCGCCCACGGCCTGGGCTCCCGCCTGGCCACGCATCGATTGACCGGCCATCGCGGCGGCCTGAGGGCCGCCTTGGGCGCCCGCCTGCCCCATCATCGAGGCGCCGGGACCGCCGGCGCCTTGTCCACCCGTCTGGTTCATCCAGGAAACCGAACCCTGGCCCACGGCCTGCGCCCCCGCCTGGCCGCGCATCGATTGGGCGGCCATCGCGGCGGCTTGAGGACCACCCGCCTGGCCGCGCATCGATTGAGCCGCCATCGCGGCAGCCTGGGGACCACCCGACTGGCCGGGCATCGGCTGCAGGCCCATGGGAGCCGCCTGAGGACCGCCCTGGGCCCCCTGCAATCGGGGTATGCCCTGCACGCCGCCCGGCGCCCCCGGCGACAATCCGGACTGGCCAGGCTGGCCCGGCACGCCGAACGGCGCGGCCTGGGCGCCGGGCATCGGTTGGCCCTGCTGGTTGCGGGTCCAGGACATGGCGGCGTCGCCGACCGTCCCGGCGCCGGCCTGACCGCGCATCGATTGGCCGCCCATCACGGCGGCCTGAGGCTGCCCCGCGGCGGCCGCCTGACGGGCCGCGCCCTGGAACCAGGGCTGGCCTGGCGGCGCGCCTTGGCCGGGGACCTGGCCCGGTTGGCCAGGTGCACCCATTTGACCGGGCATTTGGCCCGGCATCTGACCGGGTTGCTGGCCGCGCTGCGTTTGCCCTGGCCGGGGCTGACCATGGCTGGGACGCTGCATCAGGGAAACCGCGCCTTGCGGCGGCGGCCGGTCATTGGCCATTTGGCCGGATTGAGCGCCTATCTGCGCCGCCTGGACACGGTTCTGACCGCCGAGATCGCGTTGTTGGGCGCCCATCGGCGCGGCCTGGGCGCGATTCTGGCCTCCCATCTGGGCGCGCTGTTGCGGCGTCTGCTGCGCGGCCGCCGGCGCGGCACCGCCCATCGCGGCACGTGGCTGCGCCGCCTGTTGCGTCGCGGCCGCCTGCGCGGCGTATTCGCCGCCCATGATGGCGGCGAGATCCAGCGTTTCGACCTGCGCCGTCTGATACCAGGAATGGCCACAGCTGGCGCACTTCAGCGCCCGGCCCTTCTTGCCCAGAAGCTCGGTCGGCAGATCGAAATGTGACGTGCAGTTAGGGCACGTAATACGCATTCATGACTCGCCGTTACGCGAAGTTTGAATTTCTATAATACAGGCAGCACCTTAATGGGAGCTAAACGGCCCGACCACGCTGGCGCAACCCCTTGCGCAACCGGAGGATTATGGAAACAGTGTCGCGATGAATCCCCCCACCCCGCAAGTTGAAAAAAAGTTGCCAGGCGACACCATTTCCCTGAACCAGGTGGGCCTGCGTTACGATGGCGGCCCCGAGGTTCTGAGTGACCTCTCCCTCACCATCGCGCCCGGCTCCTTTCATTTCCTGACCGGCCCCTCGGGGGCGGGGAAAACCTCGCTTCTCAGCCTGATGTACCTCGCCAAGCGCCCGACCCGCGGCCGGGTGCTGTTGTTCGGCGAGGACACCACCGCAGCCAAACGGACCCGGCTGGCCATTATGCGCCGCAGGCTGGGAGTGGTGTTCCAGGATTTCCGCCTGCTCGACCACATGACCGCCTTTGACAATGTCGCGTTGCCGCTGCGCGTGGCCGGCGTCGCGCCCGGGGTGGTGCAACGCGACGTCACCGAATTGCTGAAATGGGTGGGCCTGGAAAACGAGATGGACAAACATCCCCCGGCGCTCTCGGGCGGTCAGCAGCAACGCGTGGCGATCGCCCGCGCGGTGGTCAACCGGCCCAAGCTGATCCTGGCCGACGAACCCACCGGTAACGTCGACGACGCCATCGCGCTCCGGCTGATGACCCTGTTCGTCGAACTCCACAAGATCGGCTCCAGCGTCATCATCGCCACGCACAACCATGCGCTGGTCGAGCGCTTCCCGTTTCCGCGCCTGCATCTCGAGGACGGCGTGCTGACCCGGATGCCGGCGGCAAGGAATTGAGTATGTTCACCCTGCGCTCCGATCTTCCCCTCCGCGGCGGCGGCTCCGGCCGCTTCGTCGCCTCGCTGGTGATGGTGCTGGTGTTCATCGCCGCCTTCGCGGTGACGCTGAGTTCCTATGTCGGCGTGTTGATCTCGGGCTGGGAGCGGGGCGTGAGCGGCACTCTCACCGTGCAGGTTCCCGCCGGGGAAAATTTCGACGCCGAGGTCGCCAAGACCCTCGATGTCCTTGCCCGCCATCCGGCGGTGGCCCACGCCAGCCTGGTGCCGCGCGCGCAGGTGGACGCACTGCTGAAACCTTGGATCGGCGAAGGCGCGGTCAAGGATCTCCCGCTGCCCGCGCTGATCGACGTGGAGATGCGGGACTCCGACCCGGCCGCGGTGGCGGCGGTCGACGCCTCGGTCAAAGCCGCGGCGCCGCGCGCCGTGATCGACGAGCACCGCGTCGGGCTCGCGCGCGTCGCCAGCTTCGCGCGCGGCCTGGGCGGCGTGGCGGCCGCGATCATCGTTCTGGTCACGGCGGCCCTGGCGGTGACGATCATCTTCGCCACGCGCGCGAGCCTGACCGAATGCGCCCAGGTGATCGAGGTATTGCATGTGGTCGGCGCGAAGGACGGCTATGTCGCGGGACAGTTCGCGCGCCGCGCGTTGCTGCAAGCCGTCACCGGCGGTGTCGCGGGGCTGGCCTTGTACGCGCCCGCGCTGGGCATCGTGGCGGTGCTGGCGGCGCGGGTCGATCCTGAGATCCTGCCGCCGGCCCATCTGCCTTTGGCGCACTGGCTGGCGCTGGCCTTGCTGCCGCCGGCGGCGGGCGTGCTCGCCATGCTGTCGGCCAACATCACCGTGCGCCGCACGCTCGCCGCCAAGATATAAGATAAGCGGGCGAAGTATGATCTGCCGGTTTTTGCTATAGTCACATCATGACCGACGCCGCTCCTTCACGCGCAGCGCAGACTCACGCCCTGATAGCGGGCGCGTTGACGTCGGCCGCTTGTGTGGTGATCGCGTGGCTGGGGGGGCTGTTGTGGTTCGCATCGACTCTCCCCGCCGCGGTCGATGACGCCACGACGCACACCGACGCGATCGTGGTGCTGACCGGCGGCTCCGAGCGCATCGAGACCGGGCTCAAACTTCTGTCCACGGGCCTCGCCGACAGGCTGTTCGTCTCCGGCGTCGGCGAACAGGTCAAGGCCGGCAGCCTGGTCGCACGCGCCGACGCGTTGCCGCCGGACCTCGCCGCCAAGGTCGCGGTCGGATCCAGCGCCTACGACACGCCGGGCAACGCCACCGAGACCGCGGCCTGGGCGCAAGCACAGCATGTCGCCTCGATCCGCCTGGTGACCGCGGGCTATCACATGCGCCGCGCGCTCCTGGAATTCCACGCCGCCATGCCGGCGGTGCGCATCGTGCCGCACGCCGTGTTCCCGGCGGTGGTCAAAAGCGACTGGTGGCGCTGGCCCGGCACCGCCAGCCTGATCGCGCGCGAGTACACAAAATATGTGATCTCCTGGGCGCGTCAGAATCTCGGGCTCGCGCCGCGCGCGGCGGCGCGCCAATGACAAACCCCTTGGACGCCCGGCCCGGGCCGGTCACCTGGATACGTTCGGCGCTCTATGCGCTGGCGTTCTCCCTTTGGGCGGTGATCGCCTGCCTCGGGCTGCTGCCGTTCCTGATCCGCCGGGCGTGGACACCCACCGCGGTCCGCATCTGGAACACCGGCAACGTCGTACTGGCGCGGATCTTCGCCGGCGTCGGATGCCGCGTCGAAGGCCTCGAGCACCTGCCGGCGGAACCCTGCATCATCGCCTCGCAACACCAGTCGTCCTACGAGACCTTCCGCGTGTTCGTCGATCTGCGCGATCCGGTGCTGGTGCTGAAACAGGAGTTGATCCGCATCCCGTTCATCGGCTGGTACATGCTGCGCGGCGGCATGGTCAGTATCGATCGGGCGGGCGGTGCCGCCGCCATGCGCAAGACGATGCGCGCGACCAAGGCCGCGCTGGCGTCGGGCCGGCACGTGGTGATTTTCCCCGAAGGTACCCGCGCGCCGCCTGGCGTGGTGCTGCCGTTCCGGCCGGGGATCGCGGCGCTCTACCTGCATTGCAACGTACCGGTGATCCCGGTCGCCCTCGATTCGGGCTGGTTCTGGGGCAAGTTCCGCCTGCTCAAGCGGCCGGGCCACATCACCGTGCGCTTTCTGCCGCCGCTGCCACCCGGCCTCGGCAAGGACGAGATGCTGGAACGGCTGCATGCCGCGATCAGCGAGGCCTCACGGAGTCTGCCCGCGGGCGTCCCTCCGGCCGGTTAGGCATGCGACTGTAAATTCCTGTACCTAAATGATTTTTTAGGAACAGTGGGCAAGATTGCCTGCGCGGCTTATCTTAGCCGGTCCGGAACAAAACAGAAACTCTCGATGCCCACTCAAATGAACGCGGGTGATCTTACGCCGTCCCCGATCGCACGGCAGATCTGGGACATGAAGTACCGCTTCAAGGACGCGGACGGCAGCCCGCGCGACCACACAGTCGCGGACACCTGGGCCCGTGTGGCCGAGGCCCTGGCCGCGGGCGAGAACAACCCCGCCCAGTGGCGCGCGCGCTTCATCGAGGCCCTCGCCGGTTACCGCTTCCTGCCCGCCGGCCGCATCCTGGCTGGCGCCGGCACCGGCCGGTCGGTGACGCTGCACAACTGTTTCGTCATGGGCACGATCGGCGACGACATGGGCGCCATCTTCGCGCATTTGCGCGAGGCGGCGCTGACCATGCAGCAGGGCGGCGGCATCGGCTACGACTTCTCGACCCTGCGCCCCAAGGGCGCACCGGTGAAAGGCGTCGGCGCCGACGCCTCGGGCCCGCTGTCCTTCATGGACGTGTGGGATGCCATGTGCCGCACCATCATGAGTGCCGGCAGCAGGCGCGGCGCGATGATGGCGACCCTGCGCTGCGATCATCCCGACATCGAGGATTTCATCACCGCCAAGCAGACCGCCGGCCGCCTGACCATGTTCAACATGTCGGTGCTGGCCACCGACCCCTTCATGGCGGCCGTCAAGGCCGACCAGGATTGGCAACTCCAGTTCGGCGGCAAAGTCCACAAGACGGTCCGGGCCCGCGCGTTGTGGGATAAGATCATGCGCGCGACCTATGATGCCGCCGAGCCCGGCGTGATCTTCATCGACCGCATCAATGCCCGCAACAACCTGCACTACTGCGAAACCATCGCCGCCACCAATCCCTGCGGCGAGCAGCCGCTGCCGCCTTACGGCACCTGCCTCTTGGGCTCGGTCAATCTCGCACGCCTGGTGAAACAGCCGTTCACCGCGGCGGCCGAACTCGACCTCGGCGCGCTTGGCGAGATCGTCAGCGTCGCCGTGCGCATGCTCGACAACGTCATCGAAGCCTCCAACTACCCTTTGCCGGAGCAGCGCGCGGAAGCGCTCGCGAAGCGCCGCATCGGCCTCGGCATCACCGGCCTCGCCGACGCGCTGATTATGTGCGGCAAACGCTACGGCGCACCCGACGCGGTCGCGATGACGCGCACCTGGATGGCGGCGTTCCGCGATGCCGCCTATGGCGCTTCGGTCGACCTGGCCGCCGAGAAAGGGCCGTTTCCGCTGTTCGACGCCAAGCCCTACCTCGCCGGCGCGACCGTCGCCGCGCTGCCGGAAACCCTGCGCGCGCGCATCGCCAAGCACGGCATCCGCAACGCGCTGATCACCTCGATCGCGCCCACCGGCACCATCTCATTGTTCGCCGATAACGTGTCTTCCGGCCTGGAGCCGGTGTTCAGCTTCGACTACACGCGCCATGTGCTGATGCCCGACCAGACCCGCCGCGAGGAGCAGGTCAGCGATTATGCCTGGCGGCTGTTCCGCGCGCTGAAGGGCGACGCCGCGCCGCTGCCCGACTATTTCGTCGATGCCCAGAGCCTTCAGCCCGCCGATCACCTCGCGATGCAGGCCGCGATCCAGGACTACATCGACAGTTCCATTTCCAAGACCATCAACGTGCCCGAGGATTTCCCGTTCGCGGCGTTCACGGACGTGTACATGCAGGCCTACGACCAGGGCTGCAAAGGCTGCACCACCTACCGCCCGAGCCCGGCGCGCGGTGCGGTGCTGGAAGTGAAGAAGGCTGCAAAGCCGGCCGCGCCGCTCCTGGAAGAGGCGGCGCCGGAAGCCCGGCCTGAAACCCTGCCCGGCCAGACCTACAAGCTGCGCTGGCCCGAGAGCGACCACGCCATCTACATCACCATCAACGACATCCCGGTTCACGACGCCAACGGCGCCCTCGTCGGCCGGCGCCCGTTCGAGGTGTTCATCAATTCCAAGAACATGGAGCACTACGCCTGGACGGTCGCGTTGACACGCATGATCTCGGCGGTGTTCCGCCGCGGCGGCGATGTGGGTTTCGTGGTCGAGGAATTGAAGGCGGTGTTCGATCCGCGCGGCGGCCAGTGGATGGAGGGCCGCTACGTGCCGTCCCTGTTGGCGGCCATCGGCGATGTGATCGAGCGCCACATGCAGGACACCGGCTTCCTCAAAGCTGAGCACCCCGTCCGCGCTGAGGTTGGGGGCAAGATCGTCAGCCTCAACACCGGTCGCGAAGCGGGCCGCGACCGCCGTTTCCGCGCCTGCCCGCGCTGCGGCACCCATGCGCTGACCCGCCAGGAAGGTTGCGACAGCTGCACCAGTTGCGGCTATTCCAAATGCAGCTAACCGGCTGGATATGAAATAGATTTATCGGGTTCGCGACGGCCGGAAAATGCCCCTGCCCGCCCTTCCGAATCTTTGCGAGAGTCCTCCCGCGCCGGGGGAATACACGTCAGCCAGCACCGGCGCAGCGAGGATCTCATTTCCACCGTTGTTCGACATCGCGGATCTCATCCGCGCGCCGCGGCCCAGCCGCCGCGCGACGGCAAGGCGTTGGTGCGCGCACGCGCGGCCGCCGGCAAAGCCCTGCCCGCGCCGCCGGTCTGGCACGGGGTGGCGGCGGTATCGCTGAACCGCGACGCAGGACTGGACCGCACCATCGCCGCGGTGGTGAAAAACTGCCGCGATCACTGGCGGGCCAATGTCGCCGCGGCGGCGGATGGCGGCGATCCCGAAGGTATCCACCAGGTGCGCGTGGCGCTCCGCCGCCTGCGCTCAGCGCTCGGCCTGTTCAAACATCATATCCCGCGCGCGCAACGCACCGTCCTGGCCCAGGAAGCCAAGTGGCTGCTGGGCGAATTGGGCGCGGTGCGCGACCTCGATGTCTTCATCAACGTGCTGGCCGCGGATTTCACGCCGCGCGTCGCCCGGGACGAGGGCTTCGCCCATTTGATTCGTCACGCGCGCCTCCGGCGCGACGCGGCGCAAGCCAGCGCCGCCTCCGCCCTTTCGAGCGCGCGCGCCCGCCGCTTCGCCGCCCGTCTCGACACCTGGCTGGAAGGTCACGGCTGGTGCAGCGAAAAAACCGCCGCCGATGCCGCGGATTTCGCGCGCCACGCCCTCAATCGCCGCCTGCGCAAGATCAAGGGCGCCGCCGCGGGCATCGCCAAGCTGCCGGTCCCCGAACGTCACGAGTTGCGGATTGCGGTGAAAAAAGCCCGCTACGGCATCGAGTTCTTCCACGATCTCCTGCCGCAGAAGCACGCCCAACGCTGGGCCACCGCGCTCAAGTATGTCCAGGACAGCCTGGGCCACATGAACGACCTCGACGTCGCCGAACGCACCATCGAACGGCTGGCGGGCCCGCCGGCCGAGGCCAACCGCAGGCTCGCCGACGCCGCGCGCGACATTCGCCGCATGCACAAGAAAGCCGCCCGCGACGCGGAGCCCTATATTCGCAAGAAGTGCAAACGCCTCGCGCGAATCGCGCTTTTCTAAAGAGCGGTGAATCGCGCGCTCTAATCCGGCAGCGGCGCCTGCGCGGCCGGCTCCAGCGGCAGCGCGGTGGTGTACTTGATCTCCTCCATCACGAACGTCGAGCTGACGTCGCTCAAGGACACGCGCTTGATCAGGCGCTTATAGAAAGTGTCATAGGCATCCATGTCCTTGACCACCACGCGCAGGAGATAATCGATGTCGCCCGCCATGCGCCAGATCGCGGTGATCTCGGGCATGTCCTTCACCGCGCGGGCGAACTTCTGCAACCAGATGTCGTCGTGCTGGCTGGTGCGGATGATCACGAACACCGTCAGGCCGAGATTGAGGCGCTTGGCGTCGAGCAGCGCCACCCGCGCCTTGATCACGCCCGCCTGTTCCATTTTCTGAATCCGCTTCCAGCATGGGGTCTGGGACAGGCCGACCTTGGCGGCGATGTCGGCGATGGACAGGCCGGCATTGCTTTGCAGCAAGCCGAGAATCTTGCGGTCGATGGGATCCAAGCGCGGTCTCCTTAAGTGCGGGGCGGCGGTTGCGCGGGCGCGCGGGCCACCCTACATGGCGGATGCCGTGACGACCGGGATCCGGCCTCTCGCCGAGTCCTCCGGTTTTGGGAGGCGATGGCCGGAACGCGCGGATTTATAGAATATTTTCCTCCCGACGCCAGTCCTTGTCTAGGTCGGTGGATTTTTATTCCCTTTGCGGAGGCCTGGTGCTATGGGGCATGTGACTCGGACTTCGCCCGGCCGCAACCGCCGTCCCGCGAAGCAATTGTTGAGGGGCTAGAGACACATCATGGGCGCGCCGTCCCTTCTGGACTCCATCAAGGCCCGCGACCCGGCGGCACGCTCCCTTTGGGAGATCGCGCTGCTGTACCCCGGCGTGCGCGCGCTGTTCTTTCACCGCATCGCCCATGCCTTCTGGCGCACGGGCCTGACTTTCCTGGGGCGCCTGGTGTCCGAGCTCGGGCGCTGGCTTTCAGGAATCGAGATCCACCCCGGCGCCACCATCGGCAAACGCCTGTTCATCGACCACGGCACCGGCGTGGTGATCGGCGAAACCGCCATCATCGGCAATGACGTGACGCTGTATCACGGCGTCACCCTGGGTGGCGTCGCGGTCAACGCCGTGACCGGGCGCCGCCATCCGATCGTGGAAGACAATGTCATCATCGGCGCGGGCGCCCAGGTGCTGGGCGCCATCACCGTCAGCCGCGACGCCCGCGTCGGCGCCAACGCCGTGGTGGTCAAGGACGTGCCGCCCGGGGTCACCGTGGTCGGCATCCCGGCGCAGGTCGCCTTGCCGCGCGCCAAGACCCAAACCTTCGTCCCGTACGGATCACCCTGTGACGACCTGCCGGATCCGACCTCGCGCGCCATCTGCGGCCTGCTCAATGAGGTCGAGGCCCTGCGCCGGCGTGTCGCCCAGCTGGAAGCGGAGCGCGAAAGCGCCGTGCCCGGATGGAAACAGGAAGAACCGCGCCCCGCCAAGCTCGGATCCTAGCCCACCTCCGCCTTTCGCGAAAACGGCCATCTAAACGATTTCGCGCTTCCTGCGAGGGTTGCCTGCCGCGGCATTTGCTCTCACGGGGAGTTTCGCCCCATTCTTTGAGTGTGATCGTGTTTAACTGGACAGAATCCCAGCTCAAAGGACGGCCATGGAATTCCTAGCCCAAGCCGCGGTGTTCTTCGGCGCAGCCGTGATCATCGTGCCGATCTTCCGCCGCCTCGGCCTGGGCGCGGTGCTCGGGTATCTCGCGGCCGGCGCCATGATCGGGCCGTTCGGCCTGAAACTGTTCACCGACGTTGCCACCATCATGCACACCGCCGAACTCGGTGTCGTGCTGCTGCTGTTCATCATCGGTCTGGAACTGCAGCCGTCGCGCCTGTGGACCATGCGCGCCAAGGTATTTGGCCTGGGCGGCGCGCAAGTCGTACTGACCGGGGCCGCGATCACCGCCGCGGCCATGGTTTTCGGCTTGGGCTTCCGCACTGCCATCGTCGCAGGCATCAGCCTGGCGTTCTCCTCGACCGCGTTCGTTCTGCAGACCTTGGCCGAACGCGGCGAACTCAAGGACCGGCACGGGCGCGCGGCCTTCGCCATCCTGTTGTTCCAGGATCTCGCGGCCATCCCGATGCTGGCGATCGTGCCGTTGCTGGGCGCCGGCTACGCGGTCGCCAGCGTTTCGTCGATCGTCATCAGCGTCACCAAGATCGTCGCGATGCTGACGGCGGTGGTGATCGGCGGCAACTATCTGTTGCGGCCGGTCCTGCGCAGCGTCGCCAAGACCCGCACGCCCGAGCTGTTCACCGCCACCGCGCTGCTGATCGTGGCCGGCACCGCGCTCCTGATGGATTCGGTCGGCATCTCCATGGCGCTGGGCGCGTTCCTCGCCGGCGTCCTGCTCGCCAACTCCGAATACCGGCACGAACTGGAGGCCGACATCGAGCCGTTCAAGGGCCTGCTGCTCGGGCTGTTCTTCATGTCGGTCGGCATGGGCCTCAATCTCGCGCTCCTGCGCACCCAGTTCGGCGCGATCGTGCTGCTGGTGCTGGGCCTCATGGCCCTCAAGGCGGCGGTGCTGTTCGGACTGGGCAAGGCGCAGGACATGAACACCCACAGCGCCAAGAGCCTCGCGATGGCGCTGCCGCAAGGCGGGGAGTTCGCCTTCGTCATCTTCACCGCCGCGGCCGCCGCCGGCCTCATGAGCAACGACCTGGAACAGCTCCTGGTGCTGGTGGTCAGCTTGTCGATGGCGGGAACGCCGATCCTGAGCCTGATCAACGACCTGATGACGCGCGGCTTCGTGGCGCCGCCGAGCGAGCCCTACAATGTCGCGCCGCCGGACGAACGCCCCGTCATCATCGCCGGCTTCGGGCGATTCGGGCAGATCGTCGGGCGCGTCCTGGCGGCCAAGAAAATTCCGTTCACCGCACTGGACGTCAGCGCCGAGCATGTCGATTTCGTGCGCCAATTCGGCGCCGAGATCTACTACGGCGACGCGTCGCGGCTCGATCTTCTGCGCGCGGCCAAAGCCGACAAGGCCAAGATCCTGGTGCTGGCGGTCGACGACGTGGAAGCCTCCTTGCGCACCGCCGAATCGGTGCGCCGGCATTTTCCCCACATCACCGTGGTCGCGCGGGCGCGCAACCGTCAACACGCCTACCGCCTGATGGACCTGGGCGTCACCTTGCTCAGGCGCGAGACTTTCCTGTCGTCGCTGGATGTGGCGCGCCAGGTGCTGATCGGGTTGGGGATGCGGCCGAAAGACGCCGAGCGCACCGTGCGCAGCTTCCAGGCGCACGACGAGAAGCGCCTGTTCGAGCATCACAACTATTACACCGATCAGGACAAGATGAAGTCCCTGGCCAAGGACTCCGCCAAGGAGCTCGAGGAAATGTTCGCCCGCGACGCCGCCGAGCAAGCCGCCAGCCAGATCCCCGACGACGACGGCCGCCAGCAGGCGGCCTAGGCGGCGGGCGGCGGCGCCAACGACAACACCACGGCCGCTCCGACGATCAGGATCAGGAGGACAAACTCCGCCGCGATGCTGGTGCGTAAATGCCGTGACGCCGGCACATTCCCCTCCGCGAGCGCGGGCGTGAGCACGATCTTGTTGTAGACCGCCAGGGCGATGACCAGCGCGGCCAGCGCCACTTTCACGGCCAGCCGCAACCCGTAGTCCGTGGTGAGCAGCGCGTCCCAGGATCCGACATGCATAACGGCCAGAACCAGACCGCTCGCCACGATCGCGCCCACCGCATAGACCGCACGCATTGAAAACGCCGCCACCACGGCCCAGGCCTCGGCCGGCGCCAGCACCTTTAAGCAGCGTACCAATGGCGCCAGAGCGCCAAGCCAGAACGCGGCGCCGAGAATGTGCAAGGCATATGCGGGCGCGCTCACCCAGCGTGGCGCGGCCACAACCGGATGACCCGTGACCAGGAAACTCAAGACACACAGTATCGCGCCGGCGGGAACGATGACCCTCTGGCGTGCCACCGGCCGCGCGAACCCGAGCAGCAGGATGACCATTGCCGGCACGCCGAAGCCGGCGCTGTCCTTCAGCGTCGTGCTCAAACCGATTTCCCAGGCACGCGCGGTGAAGGGACCGCTTTCAAGCAGGCTGGCCCCGATCAGGCCCACGGCCAGGAGATAACAGAGTGCCGCCACAACGCCGGCGCACCGGCCTACGACACGAATCAGATCCTGCGCCGGCGGCGGCGTGCGCACCCACAGCCCGAACAACCCCGAGCCCGTGGCCAGGAGCGCGGCGCCATAGAGCAGCCATTGATTGATCGCGGCGGCCAACGCCCAGCCGGTTGGCGCGACGCCGGCCATGAATCAGGGGCCGGCGACGATGAACGTCAGGGTGCCGTTGACCGCATGGGTATCGGCGCCGGCGACGCGGTAAGTGAAGGTGTAGTGCCCGGGCGCAAGCTTCGCCGTCACCGGCACATGGAGCGCGGCTCCGTCGGCCCGCGCGGCGCCGAGAGATTTCACTTCGTGTCCGTCCTGATCGGCGAGGATCACGATGGCCGGGGTTACGGCCTCGCTGAAAGTCAGAACGATTTCCGCCGGTGACGCACCGCTGGCGTCCTTGGCGGGCATCGACGACTGCAGCTTGGCGTGGGCAAAGGCGGCGGTCGCCACACCGAACGCGGCCAGGCCCGCGAGCGCGCCAAGAACGATCCGTCTGACCATGGTTGCCTCCCCGGTTGCGAGGGGTGCAGAGTAACGCAACGCGCCGCGGCCGCGAAGGCCCCTACCGGCGTTGCAGCAGCCCGACCAGGCCCCGCACCCCCGCGCCGTTTTCCATCCGGAGCGTGACGGCGCGCGACGCGGCCGGGGCAAGCCCATGCGCAGCCGCGAGATCCTCGACATATTTCTGCGAATGGCCGAAGCGGCCGGTACGCTGAAGCTTGTAGCGCCCGTCCGCCAACACCTCGATCGAATAGGCCAGCATGCCGCCGGGAACCAGGGCGCCGGCGATCAACGGCATCAGCGGCGCAAGATCGCCGACATAAACAAACAGATCGATCGCCGTGATGAGGTCGAAGGCGCCGATGCGCGCGGCCAGAACTTCCGTGGCTTCGCCGGCAATCACCTCGTCGTAGACTCCCTTCGCCCGGCTGACGTCCGCCATCCTTTCCGCGACATCGACGCCGACGGCGCGCGTGAACGCGTAGGTCTTGGCGAGCGCCTCCGCCACCAGGCCGGTGCCGCAGCCGAGATCCAGAAATTGCTTGAAAGATTGAGGACCGGGCTTGGCCTCGGCCAGAAGCGCGGCGATCTCCTCGGGCGCGCGGTATTTGAGCGGCCCGGCCATCGTGCGGTCGTACTTGGGCGCGGACCAGTTGAACAGCTGGCGCGCGTAGCCCGCAGGCACGGTGCGGACGGGCTCGCCGTTGACCGCGGTGAGCATATGGCGGGCTTCCAGGTTATCCGGCTCGATAGCAAGGATGCGCTGGAGGATCTTCTCGGCGGCGCGCGGATTGTTGGCCGCGTTTTCCGCCATCGCCAGATCGGTCAGCACCACCACCGTTCCGGGTTCGAGGTCGGCGGCGATCCTGAAAATTCCCACCGCGCCCTCGATTTGCCCGGCTTCCAGGAGCACGTTCCCCAGGACCGAATATGCGGCAACCAATGTGGGATCCAGGTCGATGGCCTGGCGCGCGGACTGAACCGCGCGCTGCAGGCTGCCGATCTGATGATAGAACCGCGCCATGCTCGTGTGGGCGCCGGCGTTGGACGGATCGAGAGCGATCGCACGCAGCAGGAGCGCCTTCCCTTCCACGAGATCCGATCCCGCGGCAAGGAGACCGCCCAATTTGAGATAGCCACGGGCGTCATCCGGCTTGAGTACCGTCGCCCTGCGATAGGCGGCAAGCGCTTCGTCGCGGCGGCCGGTCTGAAGGAGGGCGTCGCCCCGCGCGAGGGCGGCATCGAGATTCATGGGCTGGAGCGACAAGCTCTGTGCGAAGGCGGCTTCGGCACTTTCCCAATCGCCGGTGCGTGCACGGAGACTGCCCAGGGCGAGCCACATCGCCGCATCATCGGCGCGCAACGCCAGGTATCTTTCCACGCCGCCGATAGCGCGTCCGAGCTGACCCGTGCCGGCATAAGCATCGGCCAGGGCGGTCACCAGCGTGGCACTGACGTTATTTTCGGCCACCGCGCGCTCGAGCATCACGAGCGCCTCGTTCACTTCACCGCTGGCACGCAACCCCCCGGCGGCGGCCACGATGGCTTCCTTGCCGGGAAAGAGCACGGGCAGGCGGCGGTAGATCGCGATCGCCTCGGCGACGGCGCCGCTCTTGCGCGCCGCGTTCGCCGCCGTCAAAGCCTCGCGCGCGCTGGCGAAATTAGATGTCTGGTTCATGGGGGCCTGATACCCGAAAGCGGCCCGCAGCAAAAGCCTTGTCGCGGGCCTTACACGGTATTGTAGGGATACGGGGCTGCGCGGCGAGGTTGTGAGGGCCCGGGGAGCGGGCTATCTTCACGCATGGACCTTGCGCGCGGGCGCAACCCTCGGGAGTTTTCATGACCAAGATCCTCGTTATCCACGGCGCGGGGATGAACATGCGCGGCAAGGTGCAGGTCGAGGTCTACGGACCCCTGACCCTGGCCGATTACGACGCGCGTATTCGCGACTACGCCAAGGCCTTGGGGATTTCGGTCGAGACCTTCCATTCGAATATCGAAGGTGAGGTCATCAACCGCATCTATGCCGGTGGCGATGACGGGTTCGCCGGCGCGCTCATCAATCCGGCCGGCTATATGACCGGCTACCCTGCGCTGTGCCTGGCGATTTCGCAGGTGGCTTATCCGACCATCGAGGTCCACATCTCCAACCCCGCCAAACGCGGCATCGTTTCGGATGTCGGCAAGGTATGCCGGGCGACCGTCGCGGGCTTCGGAATCAGCGGCTACGACCTGGCCTTGAAAGGCCTGCAAGGTTTGATTTCAAAAGCCTGAGAGACCTCTTTTGTGCGGTGCACCAGGGCCTGAAAGGGCTCAGCATTTTCTCGCCAAATGGCTTATGCTCCGCCCCCGAGAACCCAGCCGTCTTTCCCCTAGGAGGAGAACCGCCGTGAACCGTTTTCTTGCCACCCTACTCGTCTCCAGCGCGCTCGCGCTGCCCGCCGTCGCCGCGCTCAAGAACGGCGAAAAGGCTCCTGACTTTTCCGCCAAGGCCTCGCTGGCCGGCAAAGAATTCAACTTCTCGCTCAAGGACGCGCTGAAGAAGGGTCCGGTGGTGGTGTACTTCTACCCCGCCGCCTACACCAAGGGCTGCAACATCGAAGCTCACACCTTCGCCGAGAACAAGGAGAAGTTCGACGCGGTCGGCGCCACCATCATCGGCGTGTCACAGGACAGCATCAAGCGCCTGAACGACTTCTCGGCCGATCCGGAATACTGCGCCGGCAAGTTCCCGGTGGCGTCCGACGCCGACGGCAAGATCACCAAGTCGTATAACCTGACGGTGCGGGAACTCACCGCCGGCGCCAAGGACACGCGCGGCGTCGAACTCGACCATCACTTCACCGAGCGCACCACCTTCGTGATCACGCCCGACAGCAAGATCATCGCCACCCTGTCGTCCGCCGACGACAAGATCAGCCCGGCCGACCATGTCGACAAGTCGCTGGCGATCCTGCAGGGCATCAAAAAGTAAGCCTGATTTTCGCGAAATGGCCCGGGTGGAGAAATCCGCCCGGGCCTTTTTCTTTCCTAAGGGGCCGCGAACCACCCCTTGAGCATCTCGAGGATCTTGTCCTTGGCCGCACCGTCCCAGATCTCGATATGGCCGCACCCCGAAAGGGCCACCATGGTCTTCGGCTCGTGCGCCTCGGCGAACAGCGCGGCGCCTTCGGCGAACGGCACCGTGCGGTCGGTATCGCAATGAATCAGCAGCAACGGCGCATCCATCGCCGCGATGCGTCCGATCGAATCCCAGGTGTCGCGCATCAGGAAGGACGCGGGCAGCCAGGGGTACCGCTGCTGGGCGACATGCAGCGCCGATGAGAACGGTGAGTCGAGGACGACGCCCGCTTCCTTGACTTGCGCCGCCAGGGCCACCGCGACGCCGGTGCCGAGGCTGGTGCCGAAAATCGCGATCGGCGCGCCGGGCGCCGACGCCTTGATGAAATCGTAGCCCGCGCGCGCATCGGTAATCAGCCCGGCTTCGCTTGGCCGTCCCGTGGACCCGCCGAAGCCGCGGTAGTCGATCGCCAGAACGCCGAAGCCGGCCGCGGCCATGTCACGCGCGCGCGTCGCGATATATTCCTGAGAACCGAGGCTGCCGAGCTGTCCGTGCAGGTACAACACCACGCCGGCGCCCGCCGGCGGCGGCGCCCACCACGCGGCCAGCGTTTCGCCGTCGGGGGTTTTGATCCTGACGCCCGTGAACGCCGTGAGGCCCCTGGCGGCGGGCGCGGTGTCGTCGCGCGTCGCGGGATAGAGCAGATCGTCCTGATGAAGATAGAACCAGGTCAGTACGCCGGCATAGGCGAGCAGCGCGAGGCCGAGGACACTCGCGGCAACAATGGCGGTGATGCGTTTCGATCTTGATGTCATGCGCTACCCCTGCGGTAGCGGCATATCACGGCGATGGCGGCGGCAGGAATCGCGTTTAGTTGAAACCCGCGTCTTCGACGGCGTCGAGCCAGGCCTCGAGCTGGGCACGGCCGCTTTGCGAGGCGACGATCGGCACCGCCTGGCGGGCCAGCGCGTTCAACCAGGCCTCGACATCGGCTTGGGCCGCTTGGTGCGCCCCCCGCCCGAGATCGCCCATGATGAAGGTGAGCGAGCAATCCGGCGCCGCGGTGATGCTTTCGAACTGGACGCCCATGACAACTGTCCCGGTTATGCCGCCCCGAAGACCGGGCCGGCAGACTGGGACTATCGGGCGGGAAGGGTTAACAAATCTTAAAATCCCGCAAAGCAAACGGGCCCGCGCATGGCATGATGCGCGGGCCCGTAAAACTTGTCTTATAGGCGGCTTTTAGCCCTTAGGCGCCCAGGAGTCGCAGTGCCCTTTGGCGTTGGCGGGACCGGTGAAGATCATGCACTGGCCGCAGCCGACGTTAGCCGCGTCCGGGGTGAAGAACCCGCACTTGCCGCAGGCCTGGTTCTGATCGGTGTGAACTTCCACATAGTTCAGCGACATGCGGATGCTCTTCTGGCCGCCGTCCATGGCCTTTGGATCGGCGCAGACTTTTTGCTCGGCCGCCGCGGCCGTGCCAGTGGCAGCAATGATCGCGCCACCCACCGAAATCTGGACGCCGCGTTCCAGCAGCTTACGGCGCGAAATCGTAGTCATAGCTCCCTCCTTCACTTGATGACCGCGAGTACCGCAGTCTCGAACAGATTCTTGGGGTCCAATTGTGATCCAAATATGGATCGCAGCAGTGTCGCGAACCGCGACGGACCATCCTTAACCCCTGTCCGCGCGATCTAATTTCGCCGTGATAGTAACGGCTTAGCTATGAGCCAACAAGTTTTGAAGTTGCGAGTAATTCGCAAGTCACGCGATCTTGCGCGCCTCCTGTTTGGTCGCGTGTCCGGACGGAAAACCGGAAGTCCACTTTTCCTGGACACGCTCTAAAACGGTTTGGCCGCGCCGAGATAACCGATGGCGGCGAGCAGCACGAACAGGAGCGCCATGGACTTCAACGTGTTGCCGAGCGCGCGCGCCACCGCCTCCTCGCGCTCATAGGTCGAGCCTTCCTCGCGAATTTCGGCGAACGGCAAGACAAAAGGATGAAAACTGAGTTCGGCGGCAATCGCCACCCAGAACACGACGCCGATCAGGAACAGCTTGGCCGCGAACCACGGATCGTCGATCGGCGAACCGGTGGCGAGTGAATTGAGGCCGTAAGCGACGAAGCCCATGCCCGCCAACACCTCGAATGTGATCTCGGCGTAGCTCAGGCCCTTGGCCAGCGGGGTACCGCGATTGCGCGCGCCGATCACGATCAGGACCACCCAGATCACCCCCGCGATCCAGAACGCCGCGCGGAACATCGGATTCACGGGGTAAACACTCAGAGCCTGGGTGAGTTCGATGCCCGCGGGCAGCATCGCCGCGAAACTGAGGCGCGGAATGACATGAAGCTGCTGCGCCAGATTGACGCAAGCTTCCCGCACGGCGAACGGACGCTCGGGTTGTTTCACCACCATCAGCGCCATGAACACGCCGATATCCGGCCCGAGCCACAGCGCGAACAGCAAGATGTGCAGATATCCCCAGGTCGATGCGCTTTCCATGGCCGTCCCCCGCCCAAGCTTAACACGCCTATTCAGGCGATGCGCGCGTCTCGCGGCGGCGGAGCATGAGCACCGCCGTGGCGGCGATGAACACCAGCGTCAGGACATCCCTGACGGCGCCAAGCACCACTTTGACGTTATGTACCTGGACCACGAATTCGACCGCGCCGGCATAACCCTCGCGGCCGCGTTGCTGCAACAAGCCGAGCACGGCGTGATGCTCCGCCAGTTCGAAGGCCGCCACCGCGACCGGCAGCAGCATGATCCCGCCCCGCGTCAAGAATCCAAAAAACGGATTGGGTGCGCGCAGATGCAGCCAGCGCCACAGCACCACCGTGGTGAACGCGATCACCAGGGAAACCGGGATGTCCGTCATGACGAAGGCGCCATAGAGCCGCCCCAGGGGATGCCCACGGGCCGCGCCCACCTGGATCACCAGCATGCCCTGGTTCAACCGGCCCTGAAGATCGAACGGCAGATAACCCAGTTCGTGCGAGAACATCGCCGCCGCGATCAGCCAGCGCACCGCGAGCGCGCCGCCAAGCGCGGCAAGAAAAAGCAGGGCGCCGCGGCGCGAAGGGCCTTGTGCCCACCACGCGTTGAGGCGCCCCCCCTTGGTCAAATGGTCCCCAACACCGGAAAGCTCGTACGTAATCCTTCGACGATATTGTTCACCGCCAGCGCCGCCAACACGATGCCGAGCACGCGGGTCATCACGTTGATGCCGGTGACGCCCAGTACCGTCATGATCGGACCCGCCGCGAGAAAGCCGATGCCGGTGATCGCCAGCACGCCCACCATCACACCCGCGGTCACCGCCTGGGCGAGCAGGTCGCCGTTGTTCTGGGTTTGCAGAAGGATGGTCGACGCAATCGCGCCGGGACCGGCGATCAGGGGAATGGCGAGCGGGAACACCGCCACGTCCGGGCGACGGTGGGTGGCTTCCTCCTCTTCCTTGGCGGTGGTCGCGCGGATGCCGCTTTCTTTCACGACCACCATGTCGATCGCCAGCAGGAACAGGAGCGCGCCGCTGGCGATCCGGAACGCGCCCAGCGTCACGCCGAGATAGTGCAGCAGGGGCTGCCCCAGGACCGTGAACATCAACAGGATGATCGCGGCGATGCTGACGCTCTTCACGGCCGTGCGGCGGCGGGCGTCCTTATCGAACCCCACGGTCAGGCTCAGGAAGAACGGCACCACGCCGATCGGGTCGATCACCACGAAGAAATTGGCGAAAGCGGTGAGGGCGGTTTCGAGCATGGGCTCACTGTAATTGATCGGTGGCCGTCATGCCCAGGGGCACGCGAAATCCGCTCGCGTTTCGCTGCCACGGTGTTGCCCCGGGGCTGCCTTACCCTTGCCCAAACAGCCGGCCATATTCGGACCATGGCACAAGCTGTGGCTCATGACCGCAGGCGGCTTCCCCGCCCGACGCTGGCGCGGATCGCCGCCTTTTTCTGCATCGCCGGCGCATCCGCGGCCCTGACCCTCGCTGGATGGACTTTGTTCCTCGACCAGATGGCGTCCGTACGCGGGTTCAAAGACCTTTTGATCACAGTGATCCTGCAGTCCGGCCTGGTGGTGCTGGGCCCCCTGCTGCTGTGGGCCTATCTCACGCTCATGCCGAAGGGCCTGTTAACCGCGATCCTCCGCCGGCTCGGCAGACCGTTCCGTTCCTGAACCGGCCCTTGCAGGCGTTCAACGGCCTCGGGCAATATCGCGTCGGACCGATTGAGGGTGCTCGATGAAGAGTTCCTTGCTCACGGGATTTCGCGCCCTGGCGTTCGCGTTGGGGGTTTCCATCCTTTTGTTCGTGAGCGGCCGGTTCGCGATCAAGTCCTCGCGCGACGTCACCTTGTTCGTGCTGGGACTGGTGGCTTTTTGGGTAGTGATCGAAAAGGTCTTCCTGAACCTGCGCAAGGCGAAGGCCGTCAAACCGCCGCATCCATAGCTTTCGCCAGGTCGAGCAGCCGGTGCAGACGGCTGTCGCCGATGCCCAGTCCGTCGAGATGCGCCACCAGGCTCGCGAGATAATCCAGGCTGCGCCCTTGCGAACCGCGCCCGGCGACAATTGCCGCGGCCTTCTCGGCATCGCTCCACCCGCCCACGAACTGCCGATGCGCTGTGTCGGCGACATAGCCGCGCGCCGGGACGGTGCGTCCGTCCTCCAGCGTCACGGGCAGCATACGCGTATGATAGATGTCGGTGATGAGCTCACGCTCGTCCAGGTAAGCGATGACCGCGTCCGCATCGGCCGGCGCCACCCGGAAGGCGCGGCCCCGGCAGACACCGCGCGCGTCCTCCATCAACCCGCACACCAAACCGGGGGTCTCCGGCGTGCCGCGATAGTGGATCGACAGGAAACACATGTCGCGCACAAAACCCGAAACGCGCGCGGCCTGCATCTCCAGGAACGAAAATCCCGGCCGCCACATCAGCGAGCCGTAGCCTAACACCCACAGGCCATCGTGATCTTCTTTAGGGGAGGCATCTTCGATCATGGCCGCGTTGTACCCGTGTCGTGCGCGGGGTCAACGGGCAGCCTCCCGGGTTGCCACGGGAGTCCGCGCCAGCGTAAAAACAGCCATGGTCGGGTGGTGAATGGCAGAACAAAAATCTCCGCGGTCGCTGGTTTCCGGCATTGTCCTCGGCTTGGCGATCGCGGCCGTGCTGTACGGCGGCGTCTGGTACGCCAGCGCACGCCTGCTGCGCGGTGAAGTGGAACGGTGGCTGGAGGCGCGCCGCGCCGAAGGCTTTGCGATTCGCACCGGCGCCATCCTGACGGCGGGCTTTCCCTCCCGGATCGCGATCCGCGTGACCGACCTGGATTTCGCGGCACCGCCGGCGCGCGGCCGGTGGACCTGGCGGACGCCGGCGGTGGAGGTGACCGCCTCGCCCCTGCGTCTTGGTCATATCGCCATCGACCTCGCGGGCGCGCATCAAATCGCCGGGCCCTGGCTGGAAAGCGCGCCCGTGCAACTCACCGCCACGAAAGCCGCGCTCACGCTCGACCTCAAGGACGGCGCACTCGATGAGGCGCAACTGACGCTCGAGGATGGCACCGGCGTCTGGAACGGCGCCGACTCACGCCTGCATACCGACAAGGCCGGCGTGCGCGTATCGTTGCATCCCGATGCACCACCCCCGGTTGCTCCCGCTTCTGAAAAAAACGGCGGCGCCCTGCCGGTGATCTCGACGCGGCTGGCCGTGAAGATTGAGAACCTGACCGTGCCCGGCGACCTGCCGCAGCCCTTGAGCAACACCTTGCGCGAGTTGGCCTTCAACGCCGAACTGGTGGGACCAGTCGGCGACGGCGCGCTACCCAAACTGCTGGCCACCTGGAGCGATGCGGGCGGCGCGATCAACCTCAAGGATGTCACGCTCGATTGGCCGCCGGTGGTGCTGTCGGGCGAAGGGTCCATCGCCCTGGATCAGAACCTGCAACCCATGGGCGCCTTCACCGCGCGCATGGCGGGGTTCACCGATGCCCTGGACATCATGGTGCGTGAACAGCGCATGCGGCCGGATGAAGCCGCGGTCGCCAAGGCGATGCTGGGCTTGATGGCCAAGCCCGGTCCCGGCGGCCGGGCTGAGATCGGCATGCCGCTGACGGTACAGGACCGGCAGCTGAGTTCCGGTCCCCTGAAGCTGTTCGAGTTGCCGCGGATCGACTGGCCGCGCGCACCGCCGCCCTAAGCGCCTAAAGCTCGTACTTCTCGATCACCCAAGCTTCCGCTTCCGCGTCGGCATACCACTGTTTGACCGCGGGGTGGGCGAGGATCGCATCGGCGTAAGCCTGCGAGACGGCATCGAGCTTCACGCCGTAAGTCTTGAAGCGCGTCACCACCGGCGCGTACATGGCGTCGGCATTGGAGAACTTGCCGAACAGGAACGGCCCGCCCTGCCCGAACTTGGCGCGCGCCGCGCCCCACACGGTTTGAACACGGGCGACGTCCTTATCCACCTCGGCGGTGCGTTCGCGGCCCAGAATGGTCCGGCGTACATTCATCGGCATGGCCGAGCGCAGGTTGGTGAACCCGGCATGCATCTCGGCCGCGATCGCGCGCGCCATGGCGCGCGCGGCACGATCCTCGGGCCACCAGGCATGGGACGGCAGCGTGTCGGCGAGATAGTCGAGGATGGCAAGCGATTCCCACACCGTGACCTCGCCATGCTTGAGCACCGGCACCTTGCCGGCGGCGCTGTACTTGGCGATTTGTTCGGCGGTGTCCGGCTGCTGCAGGCAGATCACGGTTTCCTTGAACGCGACGCCCTGCGCCTTCATCGCCACCCACGGGCGCATCGACCAGGACGAATAAGCCTTGTTGGCGATGACGAGGTGCAGGTCGGCCATGGGTGACTCCTATGTTTGGTCGCATCTTTACCGGCCGAACCGGCTTCCCCTTCGGCCCAAAATGCTCCGCTAAGCTTGGCGCGCGTCGATGATGCTGCGCCGGACCGCGCGGGTGCGCGTGAACAGGTCTTCCAGGGTCTTGCCGTCGGCCTTGCGGATCGCCTTCTGCAGCGCCGTCAGATCCTCGGTGAAGCGCTGAAGGATTTCCAGCACCGCCGGACCGTTGGTCAGGAAGATGTCGCGCCACATCACCGGGTCGGAGGCGGCGATACGCGTGAAATCGCGGAAACCGGAGGCCGAATACTTGATCACCTCGCGCTTGAGGTCGCCTTCCAGATCGGTGGCGGTGCCGACGATGGTGTAGGCGATCAGGTGCGGCAGGTGCGAGGTGATGGCCAGCACCATGTCGTGATGGTCGGGCTCCATGATGTCGACCTTGGCGCCGATGCGGCGCCACAGCTCGGCGACCTTCGCGGCCGCCTTGGGCGAAGTGCCCGGCGGCGGCGTCAGGATGCTCCAGCGGTTCTGGAACAGCTCCGCGAACCCGGCTTCGGGGCCCGAGTGTTCGGTGCCGGCGATGGGATGTCCCGGAACGAAATGCACGGCCTTGGGCAGATGGGGCATTACCGAAGCGATCACGTCCTTCTTCACCGAACCGGTGTCGGTGAGGATGGCGCCAGGCTTGAGGTGCGGCGCGATGGCCTTGGCGATGGCGGCGTAGCTGCGCACGGGCGTGGCGATCACCACGAGGTCCGCGCCCTTCACTGCCTTGCCGGCGTCCTTGAACGCTTCGTTGACGATGCCGAGATCGAGCGCGGTTTTGCGCGCCTTCGGGTTGCTGTCGCAGCAGACGATCGCGTCCGCGGCCCTGGCCCGGCGAATCGCGAGGGCCATCGAGGCGCCGATCAAGCCGATGCCGATGAACGCAACCCGGCTGAACAGCGGCTTTTGCGCTTTTTCCTTTGGCACGCGTCCGGACGCAAAACCGGGGGCCACTTTTGCTGGACGCGCGCTAGCCACCACGCTTGCTCATGAATTCGGCGAGCGCATCGAGGGTAATGCCCATCTCTTCCTCGGTGCCGAGGGTGATGCGCAAATGATCGGGCAGGCCGTATCCATCCACGCGCCGCGCCAGGATGCCTTTGGACTGCAGGAAGGTATCGGCTTCGGGCACCAGGCCTTTCGGGAATTCGGGCAACACGAAGTTGCCGTGACTGTCCTGCACCTTAAGCCCGATGCCGCGCAGGCGCTGCAGCACTACTTTCATCATCTTGGTGTTATGCGCGCGCTGCTTCGCCACATGGGCCTGATCGGTGAGCGCGGCGATACCGGCCGCCTGGGCGGGGCGTGAAACGTTGAACGGCGAACGGATCCGCTGCAACGCGCCGATGATCGCCGCCGGGCCGAACGCCCAGCCGAGGCGCAAGGCCGCCAGGCCATAGATCTTGGAGAACGTGCGCAAGGTGATGGTGTTGGGAGTGGTGGAGGCGAGCTTGGTGCCCGGCTCGTAATCGGGCGCTTCCACGTATTCGGCGTAGGCGTCGTCCACGACCAGCAGGATGTCCTCGCGCAAGGACGCGCGCAGCCGGTTCACCTCGGACGCCGGGATATAGGTGCCGGTGGGATTGTTGGGATTGGCGAGGAACACCACCCGGGTCTTGTCGGTCACCGCCGCGAGCAGCGCGTCCACGTCGGCGGTGAGATCGCGCACCGGCGCCGCCACGGGCGTGGCGCCCACGCTCTTGGTGGAAATCTCGTACATGAGGAAGCCGTAGCGGGGATAGAGCACCTCGTCCCCGGGCCCGGCGAACGCGCGACAGGTCAGCAGGATCAGCTCGTCCGAACCCGCGCCGCAAATGACGCGGTCGGGATCGAGCCCGTTCGCCTTGCCGATGGCGTCCCGCAGATCGGCGGCATCGCCCTCGGGGTAGCGCTCCAGGCTGCGCGCGATGTCGTCATAAGCCGCCGTGGCCTTCGGGCTAGGACCGAGGGCGGCTTCGTTGGACGAGAGCTTGATGATGCGGCTGGCCCCCTGCACCACCGATTTACCCGGAACATAGATGGGCAGCGTCATCACTTGCGGCTTGGGCTGAGGCAGCGGCATCGGGCTTCCTTTGAAAGGGGTCCGAGTCATAGTGGGCCACCCCCCCAAAATCAAAGAAAACGTTGACATGGGCATGGCCGGGAGGTGTCTTGGCCCCTATATCCGCGCAGGCCCTTTTATGGGCCGCCACAGGCCTTTAGCCGAGACCCGACGATGCCACCCGAGAGCCCCGCCGCCCGCGAGACGTTAGGAGTCGCCCATAACGGGATCGCCCTGACGGAGCCGCTCGTCCTGCAGTCAGGCGTGACCCTGGCGGGCGTCACCGTGGCCTATCAGACCTGGGGCACGCTCAACGCCGACAAGTCGAACGGGGTGCTGGTATGCCACGCCCTCACCGGCGACCAGTATGTGATCGGCACGCATCCGGTCACGGGCAAGCCGGGCTGGTGGAACGACCTGGTGGGGCCGGGGAAGATCATCGATACGGACCGGTTCTTCGTGATCTGCGCCAATGTGCTCGGCGGCTGCATGGGGTCCACGGGGCCGAAGGACATCAACCCCGCCACCGGCAAGGCATGGGGTCTTTCGTTCCCGGTCATCACCATCCCCGACATGGTCCAGGCCCAGGCCAAGCTGCTGGATCACCTCGGCGTGCGCCGGCTGTTCTGCGTCATCGGCGGTTCGATGGGTGCGATGCAGGTGCTGGAATGGGCGCACCGCTATCCGGAGCGCGTATTCGCCGCCGTGCCGATCGCCGGCTCATACCGTCACTCCGCCCAGAACATCGCGTTCCACGAAGTCGGCCGCCAGGCGATCATGGCCGACCCCGACTGGTGCCAGGGCGCCTATGCCGACGAAGGCAAGATCCCCAAGCGCGGCCTCGCGGTTGCGCGCATGGCGGCGCACATCACTTACCTTTCGGAAACCGCGCTGCACCGCAAGTTCGGCCGCCGCCTGCAGGACCGCGACGCGCTGACTTACGGCTTCGATGCCGACTTCCAGGTGGAAAGCTACCTGCGCCACCAGGGCTACACCTTCGTCGACCGCTTTGACGCCAACTCCTACCTCTACATCACGCGCGCCATGGATTACTTCGACCTGGCGGCGGAGAACAACGGCGTGCTGGCCGAAGCCTTCACCGGCACCAAGGTGCGTTTCTGCCTGATTTCGTTCTCCTCCGACTGGCTGTTCCCGACGGTGGAAAGCCGCGCCATCGTGCGCGCCCTCAACGCCGTGGCGGCGAACGTCAGTTTCGTCGAAGTGGTCTCGGACAAAGGCCACGACGCCTTTCTGCTCGACGAGCCCGAGTTTCATCAGACATTGCAAGGCTTCATCGACGGCTCCGCCGATGCGCACGGATTGCCGGCGCGGAGAAAGCCATGAGTGAACAGAAGACCGGCGCCCCGCGCATTCGCGTAGACCTGCAACAGGTCGCCGACCTCGTGCCGCCGGGATCGCGCGTGCTCGACATCGGCTGCGGCGACGGCACGCTGCTGGCCTATCTCACCGCGTTCAAGAAAGTGGATGGACGCGGCCTGGAACTGTCCATGGCGCGGGTGCGCGCCGCGGTCAGCCAGGGCCTGCCGGTGATCCAGGGCAACCTGGAAAACGATCTCAAGGACTATCCCGCCGGCGCCTTCGACTACGCCATCCTCAGCCAGACCCTGCAGGCGACCCACAACCCCGCCGCCGTGGTCGAGGACATGTTGCGCATCGCGCGCCGGGCGATCGTGTCGTTTCCCAACTTCGGCCATTGGCAGGTGCGGATGTCGGTGATGTTCGGCGGCCGCATGCCGGTGACGCCGACCTTGGCGGACTCGTGGTTCGACACGCCCAACATCCATCTGTGCACGATCCTGGATTTCATCGACCTGTGCCGCGCCATGGGCGTGCGCATCGAGGAGAGCTTCGCGCTCGACGGCGCCGGGCGTAAACGCGACTTCGCAGCCACCAGCGGGATCGCCAACCTGCTCAGCGAGCAGGCGCTATTCGTGCTCGCCCGCGGCTGAACTCGCCGAGTTGCGCACGCCGTTGCCGGCGGGCCGCACCAACCCCTTGACCCGCGCCGTGGCCGGCGTGCCCGCGAACGGCGCCGCGTAGATCTGCTTTTCCGCCTCCACCACCACCACGCCGGCGAAGGTCGGGAACCAGCGCGCGCCCAGATTCTCGATGCCGGTCGCCCAGGTGCCGAACAGCCGCCACCACACCGGCGGCACGAACAAAGCCGTCGCGGTCTGCAACGGCACGAACAGGTTGTCGCGCAAAAGGCGCGTGATCTGGCCCATGGAGTAAGGCCGGCCGTGAGCGAAGGGCGCGTTCTCGGCGCGGGCCCACAGGCCGCGGCGGTTGGCCACCACCACCAGCAGCCGCCCGCCGTCCGCCAGCACGCGCCAGCATTCGCGCAGGAACGGGCGCAACTGGTCGCTGCCTTCCAGGCAATGCATCAGGATCAGCCGATCCATGGAGCGGTCCGGGAACGGCAAGGCATCCTCGGCCGACAGCGCCACCAAGCCCGGCGCGCCTTCGGGCCAGTGCACGACCCCCTGCCCGTCGGGCATCACCGCCACCACCCGTTCGGCCTCGCCCTGGAACAGCCCCAGGAAAGGCACCGCGAAGCCCACCCCCAGCACCCGCCGCCCCGCCACACTGGGCCAAATGGCGCGCAACCGGCGCGCAATCAGGCGGCGCACCAGCCGCCCCATCGGGCTGCCGTAAAAGTCCCTCAGATCGACGATATCGGCCCACATGAGAGATATCCTAGCGAGCCCCGCCGGAACGCGCCGGGACGCGGCGTAAAATTAACGTAACTCATTGAAATATATCTATTCACGTTTGGACATCCAGGCCCAATCCGAGGATACTGCAGCCGGGGTCCGGAATGGTTAATCCGGTGCGAATGCGGGCGGAATGCGTTACTTTTGCGGGCCGCCGGTCAACTATTCGTAGAGTGCCGGCTGCGACCGGGGGCTAAGGGGTAGATTTCCAAGATGGATTGGCGTCGGCGTTTAAAGCGCGGGTTCTCCCTGATCGAAATGGCCATCGTTTTGACGGTCATCGGGATCATCTTGTCGGGCGGTCTTCTGGCGGTGGCGCCGGTCCTGGAAAGCAGCAAAGGCAATGAGACCAATGCCAAGCTGGACCGTATCGAGCAGGCGCTGACTCTTTACGTCATTCGCTATGGCTGCCTGCCCTGTCCCGCGGAACCTGGCATCGCGAGCGGCACCGCGAATGCGGGCCAGTCTCATGGCGCTGCTTACTATAGCAGCGGCTGCACGACGGCCTGTGACGCGACGACCGTCGCGACGCAGGGCATCGTGCCGTGGGTGACTTTAGGCCTGTCGGAAGAAGAAGGGCGGGACGGGTATGGATACCGCATCGACTATGCGGTGACCGCTGCCCTTGTCGCCACCAATGGCATGGTACGGACCCCGCCCGCGACCTATCCCGCCGGTACGCTTGCTGTTGCCGTGTCGGCCGCAAATGATGCCACCGCGATCGCGACCCGAACGAAGGTTTCGTCGACGGCGGCCTATGTCCTGATCAGCCATGGCGTCGATCACAGCCTAGCCTGGAACGTGGCTGGGAAGCAGCTTCCAGATCCGAATTCGGGGCCCGATCAGACCGAAAATTCCAATGGAACGCCGTTCGTACAGGATACGCCGGTCAAGAATGCCGGCACCTACACCTATTTCGACGACATTGTGCGCTTCCGCACGGCGCCGATGATCATCCAGTTGTGCGGCACAAACGCATGCGGCAACCCGGCCTAACCGGACAAGGGTTCTTGGGGGATATTGGGAATGATCCTGCAATCCATCGGCAGACTTGGCTTGGCCTGTGCGGTCCTGGCAGGTTTCGCCCACGACGCCGCGGCGCAGATCGAGGTGCCGGAAGAATGCCTCCGCGCGCTGCAGACCTATGAGCGCAGCTACCAAATTCCCCAAGGCCTGACGACGGCGATTTCGTTGGCCGAGGCCGGCCGCCCGATGGGCCCCAACGGCCGGCGCTTGCCGTGGCCATGGACGATCAACATCAACGGTCAGGGCCGGTTCTTCGATACCAAAGAGCAAGCCGTGGCTGAAGCCCGCAAACAGCTCGATGCGGGCCAACGCTCGATCGATGTCGGCTGCATGCAGGTGAACCTGCGCTATCATCCCACCGCCTTCCGCACCCTCGACGACGCCTTCGATCCCGCGACCAACGTCGCCTACGGCAGCAAGTTCCTGGCCTCGCTGCACACGGTGCAGGGATCATGGGAAAAGGCCGTCGAGCGTTACCACTCCTCCGACGACAACCGCCGCGAAGATTACCGCGACAAGGTGATGGCGTTGTGGAACGGCGAGGTCCGTACCCTGGTCATGGATGCCGTGCAGGCGGAGAACACCAACACGCCGTACCACCGCGCCCTCAATGCCTTTGCCGCGGGCGAGTACACCGATGCCCTGGAAAAATACCAGGCGATCGTCGCGAGCAACCCCAAGGACCGGCTCGGACTGCTCGGCGTCGCCATGACGTATGAGAAAATGGGCCAGGCCGGGGATGCCGATAAGGCCTACGGCCGCTACATCGCGGCCCAGCCGGACGACCCGGCGGTGCTCGCGGACCGGATCAAGGCCGCCAGGGCGCTCCCGCCGGCGGAAGCGCGCGCGCGCCTTGAGGCCCTGGCCAAAGCCGGTGTTTCCGAATCCGAGCTGTTCGCCGCCTTGTCCGAGGTGCTCGCGGCAACGGGCGACAACGAGGCGGCTTTGTCCTATGCCGAAAAGGCGGTCAAGGGCGCGCCGTCGGTGGTTCTCTACCAGCTCAACGCCGCGATCCTGGCGGACCGCCTGAAGCAGCCGGCGGTTGCCGTGCGCTATTACGAGAACTTCCTGGCCCGCGCCGAACGGCAGCCGGCCCTCATTGAAGTATCGATCGCGGAAATACGCAATCGCGTGGAGTTTCTGCGCGCACGGATGTAACACATAAGAACACGCGACCAAAAAACGGGGTGGGGACATGGAAATCACGGAACTTCTGGCATTCGCGCAAAAGAACAAGGCCTCCGACCTGCATCTCGTGGGCGGCAAGGAACCGATGGTGCGCATCGACGGCGGATTGAAGCCGATCAAGACCGGCGACCTCTCGGCCGATACCGTCAAGAACATGCTGTACTCGGTCATGACCGAGGAGCAACGCTCGGAATACGAAAACGAGAAGGAAATCGACTTCGCGATCGCGTTCGGCGCGGAATCGCGCTTTCGCGTCAATGCCTATACCACCGCCACCGGCTCGGCCGCGGCGTTCCGTGAAATCCCCACCAAGATCCCCTCGCTGGAACAGCTCAACGCGCCCGCGATCTTCAAGGAATTCGCCCAGATCGAGCGCGGACTGGTGCTGGTGACCGGCCCGACCGGATCGGGCAAGTCCACGACGCTGTCGGCGATGATCAACTGGATGAACGAGAACACCGACAACCACATTCTCACCGTCGAGGATCCGGTGGAATTCGTCCACGGCAAAAAGCGCGCGCTGATCAACCACCGCGAAGTCGGCAAGCACACCAAGTCCTTCGCCCGCGCGCTCAAGAGCGCCTTGCGCGAAGATCCCGACGTGATCCTGGTCGGGGAAATGCGCGACCACGAAACCATTTCACTGGCCCTGACCGCGGCGGAAACCGGCCACCTTGTCATGGGGACGCTGCATACCAGTTCCGCGGCCAAGACCGTGGATCGCATCATCGACGTGTTCCCGTCCGGCGATAAGGAAATGGTCCGCGCCATGGTGGCGGGCTCGCTGCAGGCGGTGATCAGCCAGGTGCTCCTCAGGCGCAAGGGCGGCGGCCGCGCCGCGGCGCACGAAATCATGGTGGGCACCTCGGCGGTGCGCAACCTGATCCGCGAGAACAAGATTCCGCAGATCTATTCGATGATCCAGGTCGGCCAGCGCTATGGCATGCAGACCATGGACGATTCCATCAAGCGCCTGGTCGAGCAGGGCGTCGTCGACCCCGAGGAAGCTTCCGCGATGAACGCCAAACTCAACGACAGCGGGCCGTCGACGACCGGCGGCGGCGAAGCCGCGCCTGCGCCCCGGCCCGCCGCACCGCAGGCATCGCAGCCGGCGGCAGCGCCCGCCGCGAAGTCGCGCTCGATCTTCTAAGGCACTAACGTTACCTGCGCCGAACGACCGGCGGCCAACGCCGGCGCGGCCAGAACAGGATGGGGGATTCCATGATCGACGCCGAATTTCAGGGTTGGTTGCGTGAATTGGCGGGGCCGGGCGGCTCCGACCTTTATGTGACCGTCAACGCGCCGCCGGCTTGGCGTGGCGGCTCGGGCTTCCGCAACCTGCGGGACAAGCCGCTGACGGTCGAGGAAATCAACCGCATCTTCTCCAGCTTCCTGAACGAGAAGCAGCGCAAGGAATTCGACACCACCGGCGAATTCAACATGGCCCTGATGATGGAAGGCGTGGGCCGGTTCCGCCTCAACCTCTTCAAGCAACGCCAGATGCCCGGGATCGTGGCGCGCATCATCCGCGCGGAGATCCCCACCCTCGCCCAGTTGAAGCTGCCGAGCCTGTTCGGCGACCTGGTGATGGAAAAGCGCGGATTGATCTTCGTGGTCGGCGGCACCGGTTCGGGCAAATCCACCACACTCGCTGCGATGATCGGCCATCGCAACGAAACCGCCCCGGGTCACATCATCACCATCGAGGATCCGGTCGAATACGTGCACGATCATAAAAAGTGCATCGTCACCCAACGCGAGGTCGGCGTGGACACCGACAGCTTCGACGCCGCCCTCAAGAACACGCTGCGCCAGCACCCCGACCTGATCCTGATCGGCGAAATCCGCGACATGAAAACCATGGAGCATGCCATCAACATCGCCGAGACCGGGCACCTGGCCATGGCGACCTTGCATGCCAACAACGCCAATCAGGCGATCGAGCGCGTCACCAACTTCTTCCCGATCGAGATGCACCACCAGATCTTGTTGAACCTGTCCCTGAACCTGCGCGGCATCATCTCCCAGCGCCTGGTTGCGAAGAAGGAAGGCGGCCGCGCCGCCGCCCTCGAGATCATGCTCAATCAGGGCTACATCAAGGAGCTGATCGGCAAAGGCGAGATCAAGGAATTGAAGAAGGTCATGGAGGAAAATGCCCATAACGGCATGCAGACCTTCGACCAGGCGCTGCTCAAGCTGTTCCAGGAAGGCACGATCAACGAGGAAACCGCACTGGCGGAAGCCGACAACGTGGGCGACCTCAAGCTCAAGATCAAACAGGCCAACATCGCCTCCTCGGGCAAGGGCGGCGGCGGATTGAAGGACGTGGATACGTCGAAGCTGTCGCTCGGCTAGGCGCCCGCTTCAGCCGGCGGCGCGCTCACTTTCTTCCAAAGCGGCGAGGAATGCACGCTCCAGCGATTGGGCGCCCAATCGGCTGACGAAATCCCGGGGCGTGCCCAGGAAGATGATTCGGCCGGCGTGCAGGACGGCGATGCGGTCGCAGATCTCCTCGATATCCGACAGGATATGCGAGCTAAAGAACACCGACCGGCCGGCAGCCTTGCTCTCCATCAGGCGGTCCTTGAGCATCACGCGCGCGCGCGGGTCCAGACCGCTCATGGGCTCATCCAAGATCATCAGCGCCGAGTCCACGAGGAAGGTAGCCACCAGGCCAAGCTTCTGGCCCATGCCTTTGGAGTAGGTCTTGACCTTGCGGTCGATCGCGGCCGGATCGAGATCGAGCCCCGCGGCAATGGTGCGCGCCCGGTCGCGGTCGATCGTCTGCCCGAAGTACGCGAGCATGATTCCGAGGTACTCCCAGCCATAAAGCTGTGGCGACGGCTGGAACTTCTCCGGGAGATACACGAGATTGCGCCGGGCCACGGGTTCGGTACAGGGTTCGCCGAACAGTTTGATGTCCCCCGCGGCCTGCCTGAGACCAAGGATGGACCGGATCATGGTGGTCTTGCCGGCCCCATTCAGCCCGACCAGGCCGAACACTTCACCGGACTGCACGGCGAACGAGACGTCCGCGAACACCTGCTTTTTGCCGTAACTGGCGGAAACGGCCGCGAGTTCCAGGGGCGGCGCCCCCGTGGCCGGACTCACTGCACCCGCCCCTCAACGACGATGCCGGATTTGGCCACGAACGTCTGGTTGGGTCCGAGGCGGACGGGGCGCATACCCATGGCGCTCAAGGGCACCAGCAACTCGACCGATGACGGTGAAATGTCGGTCACCTTAAAGGCTTGGAAATCCTGGTGCGGTTCGATCGGCACACCGTTCACCCAGATGACCCAATCTGTCGGGCTGAAATAGAGAATACTCGAGAGATAGAGCGACGCGTTCTCGACGGCGTTACCCGCATTGGCCCCAGCCCCGGCATCCGCCTGTCCGATACGACTCTGGATATCCGTGAGCTCATCGGTCGTGAACATAAGGGTATCGGGAACGCGCGCATCAGAGACCGCAACCGGCGCATCGGCGGATTTGGCGTCGGCGGCAACGGTGTCATGAAGCCACAGCAAGCCGACAAATGCGACAAATGCGAAGGTGACAGTCCTCATGGCTTTTGCTCATTGGCCAAGGCGGTTCGCCACACCAGGTCCATCTCGCCGGTCACGATCGCACCTTTCTTACTGATTTGTGCAAGCATATCTGCGGTCACTTTCGGCGGCCGCGAAAGCTTGAGGGACGTCAGCACCGCCGAACCGGGAAAATTCCGGCGTAAATCGGCGGTGAATCCGTAGATCTGCCCATCGAGCGGCGACCCGAGCTTGATCTTGATTGACTCGACGCTGACGCGATAAGCCTGGGCTTGGGTCTGGGCCTGGTTTGCCGTTGGCGGTGCGGCTCTGTCATTGGCGGCCGCGAATTCGGCGGTCATCTCGGTCAAGCCATGTTCCTGGGCCAGGCTTTGAAGCTGTTTGAGGGCATCGCGCCGTGTGTGGGGCACCAGCCGATCCCCCTTCATCAGCTTTTCGAATTGTTCGGTGTTTTCAGTGACGAATTTGTAGTCGGCGTTGGCCGAGGCCGCATCCCGCGTGGCTTGATCGATGGACCTTTTGAGCCGTGCGCTTTCGGTGACCGCACCGTCGAGCGTACCGCCGAGCACTTCGAGCAGTATGACGAATAGAACGGCCGAACTGACCAGCACGGCCAGGGAAATCATCACCTTGCGCGGCAAATCCGGAATCTTGATGCGGATTTCGGGGAGTTTCATCGCGCCACCTTCACAATACGGAATTCGGCGCGGAACGGCTCGTCGGAGTGAGGAGCTGTATCAAGACCGAGAACATCTGATAGTCCGCCCGAGAATGTCTGGCTGGCCTGGGCCGCCAGCGGCGCCACGGTCATCTGCACGCGATAGTCTTTGCCGAAGCTTTCGTTCAGGCGACTCTCGAGGCGGCGCGTCACTGCAACGGCTTCATCGGCCGTCACAACTACACTCGGCAACTGCATCCCCGCGACCAGTACATATTCCGATTTTTCCCCCGCCGGCGTACCCGGAGCGGGTACTGTGACCTGCTGGCCGAGCACGCCGCTGTTGATGCTGAGGCTGGTCACGACCGCGTCGCTCTGTAGAGCGCGCGCCAGAGCTTGCAACGGCGGAACGATGTCGATCTGGCCCACATCCAGGGTTTTATCAACCTCGATCGCGCTTCGGACCCGGCCCGGCTCGTAGGGCATCCCGCCCGCCAGATTGCGAGCCGAGGTCAGAGCCGCATTCTTCTGATTTAGTTGCGCTTGCAACGCGGTGTTCTGATCGTTGATCTCCAGCAACTGGTTGGTCGTCCACCCCGCCCAGATCAGAACCGCCGCCGCCGCGACACCAGCGACATAGGGCGCCGCCAAAAACGCGAGTTCGCGAATATCATCCATGGTGTCGCCCATGGCGAGCGAGCGAGTCAGAGGCAGCAGCGGCCTGCGTTTGGAAGCGAACCAGGCGGCATGCAGCACGTCACCGAAAGCCTGGTCCTCGCGGCCGAGGGAGCCGAGATTGAGGAGCATCCCGGCCTCATATGGCGTGTAGACCGATGCCGAGCGTGCGCCATCCCAGGTCAGATCCTCGAGTACCTTTTTGTTATCGACCGAAGTCAGCACTACCAGATCCAGGGGCTCACCCACCTGATAGCCGAGGCGGCGGATATAAGTGATGGTCGCCTTGAAATCCCTGAGAATCATGTCGGCGAAGTCTTCCGGCGGCGTTTCCGGCGGTGGCGCTTGCGTCAGACGGGTAAGAGAAAGCCGGCCGTTCTTGGTAATGATCTGGCGGAGGCCGCCGGTGACGTTGATGCTGACAAGATGACGCCAGTGGTTCTTGCCTTCCTCCGCGGGCGGTACGTCCTTCGGCGCGAGCGCCTCCAAGATATCCGCATTCTCGGGCGCAATCGCGTAATAGCCCCCTTTGTCGTTGGGCAGACTTTCAACGAACTCAACCCAGCCGGGGATATGTCCATCCAAGGGCACGGCGGCAAATTCATAGACAAGGGTCTTTTTGTCGGTTTCGGTGACCATGCGCGCGCCGCGCAAATTCTGACCTGGATAGGCCATGTTGATATGGCGGGCGAGCACCTTGCGACGGTCGAGAATGCTGACCTTCGGGATCTCTTCTTCCTTGGAGGACTGGTCGAGGGTGTCGATGAGCACCGACAATTTGGCCTTCGGATCCTCGGCCAGCGCCTCTCCCAGTTCTTCCTGAGCCATGGCGGGATCGGGCGAACCCAGCCAAGCATTGGCGACCTTTTTGTCCACCAGCTTAGTCAGAACGACATTGTCGTCGCCGATGCTCAGGACATATTCGCTGCGCGCCATGCCTCAAAATCCCATTTTTGAAAGGCTGTCGTAGATCGGGCCCATCACCCCGGCCACGATCCAGGCCATGATTGCGCCCGAGATCACGGTCATGGCGGGCTCGACCGAGCCGATCATGGCGTCGATCGCTTCATCCACGTCCTTGTCGTAGAAGCTGGTGACGTTATCCATGACGCCGCCGAGATTACCGCTGTCCTCGCCGATCTTGATCATGCGGCAGACCAGGCTGGGGAATTGACCGGAGGCGCGCATCGCGGCCGACAACGGCTCGCCGTTCTGCACCTGTTGGCGGACGCTTTTCATGGATTCCTCCAGGCAGCGATTGCCCACCACGCGCTGGGCGGTTTCCAGGCACTGTAGAATCGGCACACCGCTTTGGAACATCACGGCAAAGAAATGAGCAAAACGCGAGATGGCCAGCTTTGTGGTCAACACGCCCATCATGGGGACACGCAGCGCCAGGCATGACAGCGCATAGCGCGCGGTCTCCGAGACCTTGGATATCCCTACGATCGTGCCGACGATGACAATCGGCGTCAGCAGCATGACCCACCAATAATTGACGACGAAATCCGATGTGGCGATCAACGCCAGCGTGACCGGCGGCAGGGTTTGGCCGTTGGACTTGAGGAACCCGACAATGCCGGGCACGACGAAACCCATCATGAACATCAACATACCGGTGATGATGATCAGCACCACCGCCGGATAGCGCGCGGCCTTCACCACTTTTTGGCGGATCGCGTCTTCCCACTTTACGTGTTTGGTCAAGTGCTGGAAGGCCTCGGTGAGTTTGCCGCTTTCCTCCCCCACCGCGATCAAGGAAGCGTACAAATCGCCGAAAATCTTGGGGTGTTTCTCGAAAGCCTGTGAAAGCGGCGTACCGCTGCCGACATCGCTGATCAGCATCGTCGTCATATCGCGGACACGCGGGATGTCGGTGGAATCGCGCACGTCGGTGAGCGAATCCAGGAGCGGCACGCCCGCGGCCTGCAGCTGTTCAAGATGCATGAAGAACTGGATTTTCTCGCGCGCGCTGATGCCGCGGGCCGCGGCCTGAGCGATGCCGCCGGTCTTGGACACCTTGCTGTCGAGCAGCATCAAGCCGGTCTGCTGCAGCTGCTGATACAGATCGCTTTCGTTGTTCGCGGATATCTTGCCGCGGACGGTACGGCCGGCGTCGTTCAGAGCACGGTATGCGTATTGCGGCATCGGATCTTTCTAGAGGCGGTCGGTAAAATCGACGATCTTCATGGCGGCGTCGAGGCTGGTTTTTCCCTCCAGAACCTTGGTCACCGCGTCCTCGATCATCGGGACGAAACCGCCCTTTTCCGCCGCCTTCTTGACCTGGCTGAGCGGCGCTTCGTTAAGCACCAGCTCATCGACCTCTTCATTGAACGGCAGGATTTCGGAAGCCGCGATCCGCCCCTTGTAGCCGGTCTTGCGGCAGTTATCGCAGCCCCTGGCATGGGCGATCATCGGCGGATTGGCCGGATCGGCGCGCAGCAGCTTGCACTCCTCGGCGGTCGCCGGCTTCATTTCCTTGCAGTCGCACAGCTTGCGCACCAGGCGCTGGGCGATGATGCCGATGATGTTGCCGGACATGAGGCTGGGTTTGAGACCGAGATCGATGAGGCGGGGGATACAGCCGGCGGCATCGTTGGTGTGAAGCGTGGTGTAGACTTGGTGGCCGGTCATGGCGGCGCGCAGAGCCATGGTCGCGGTGCCGCTGTCGCGCACTTCGCCCACCAGGATCACGTCGGGATCCTGGCGCATCAGGGTGCGGATACCTTCGGAGAAGCTGAGCGAGCTGCCTTCGCGCACCTGCGCCTGGCGGATCAGCGACAGTTCGTATTCCACCGGATCCTCGAGCGTCATGATGTTGACGTCGAGGGAGTTGATGTACGCCATCATGGCGTAGAGCGTGGTGGTCTTGCCCGAACCGGTGGGCCCCGTGACGATGATGATACCCTCGGGCTTTTGCACCATCTTCTTGATCAGCGCGAAATTGTGCGGCGTGTACCCCATCTTGTCGATGGTCACCAGCGTCTGGGACTTGTCGAGAATACGGAGCACGACGTTCTCGCCGTGGATGGTCGGCAGCGATGAGGCGCGGAAGTCGACCTTGCGGTTGCCGATTTCCAGCGTGAAGCGCCCGTCCTGCGGGTTGAGGCGGTCGGCGATATTCATGCCGCCCATGAGTTTGATTCTGTGGCAGGCCGCGGCCCAGTGGCGCTTGTGCAGGGTGCGGATCTGGGTCATTTCGCCGTCGATGCGATAGCGCAGGCGGAGGAAGTTGCCTTCCGGCTCGAAGTGCACGTCCGAGGCACCGCTCTTGATGGAGTCGAGCAGCAGCGCGTTCACCAGCCGCACCAGCGGGTGCAGATAGCCGCCCTCGGTCTGTTCGACGTATTCGGTCTCCTCGTCGTCGCCGGCTTCGCCCGATTCGAGTTCCTTGAGGATGCCTTCGATGGAAAGCTCGTGCCCGTAGTACTGGTCGATGGCCTTCTGAACGTCGGTGTCGGAGCACACCAACGGCTGGACATTGGTGCCGGCGGGGAAGAAGCGCTTGACCTTGTCGATGGCCAACACATCGTAGATATCGGCCATGGCAAGGCGCAGTGTCTTGCCGTCGAAGCCGACCGGGAACGCGCGGTAGCGCTGCGCGGCTTCCTTGGGCAGAAGCGCCAGCGCTTCGGGCTCGACCACGCTCGAGCCCGGCGAGAATCTCTGGAAGCCCGAGCTCTCGGCCAGCACCGCCGACAGCGCCTGTTCAGTGATGAAACCGAGATCGACCAGCAGCTCGCCGAGCAGCTTGTTGGACTTGCCCTTTTCCTGGAACGCGACGTCGAGCTGATCCTTGGAGATCAGGCCGCGCTGGACCAGCAGGTCGCCGATACGGGCGGTGGTCGGTTTGGTCGCCTCGGCGAGAACCGCCGACAACTTCTGCTCGGTGATGAAGCCGAGCTCGATGATCACTTCACCGAGGAGTTTCGTGGACTTGGATTTTTCCTGGAACGCGACGTCGAGCTGTTCCTTGGTGATTAGCCCCTTTTCCAGCAGGAGATCGCCGATGCGCACTGTGGGCGCCGCTTTGGCGCCGCCTGCTTTATCTCCGTCCATGGCCGTTCCCCCGGTCTCAGAATACCAGCGGAATCTACATCAAAAACGCCGGTTCTGGCTATGTTTTAGGGCCGTAGCGCGACGCAGATTATGTATGTCTTTTTAACGTCGTAACCGGCGGTATCCGGGGCCGAAAAGTGGTTGTGCTGGTCGATGGAGAAGCGCGAGGTCGCGACTACCTTCCCCTTGTCGATGATCCCGTCGTCGAGCTTCTTGTCGATCAATTCGGCGGCATATCCGGGCACCTTGGTGAGGCATAGGGAGCCTGCTTCCTGCCCCAAGTTTCCTTGGTCGAAACCATAGATCCCGCCAAAGAGATTCTCAGGTGGGGCCTGGTCTCCCGCGAGTCCTGGGTCGCCCTCGACAAACCCGGCGTAGCGCAGATCGCGCCAGGCCATATAGGTTTCGGCGTTGGAATTGAGAGTGTCGGTGAGCAGACCATCGATCCGGGCATTGCCGGAAAGGAACTCCGGCGTCCCGTCGATGATGACCCTCGCTTCAGGCCGGCCGTAGCGGGCCGGCGCACCCGGATCGTCCCCCGGCAAGGCCCGCAGCTCGGCTCCGTACAAATTCACCGCGGTCTGCAAGTCCTGAATCCTATAGGCAGTGAGCAACGCGCGCATGGCTTGCACCGCGATCGCGCCCTTGAGCACGAGCATGAAGACGATGCCCAGGATAACGATGGCGATGGTGACTTCTATGGCGCTGAAGCCGCGCTGAAATCTCCTGGGGCGAACGGCGGGGAGCATCGTGAGAACCACCCGGGGGGGGGAGCATCGCATCAAGGAAGGCGGGGTCGCCAAAGCAAAAGGGCAGACCAGCCGCAGCCGATCTGCCCTTGCTTACGTAAGTTTCGATGGGTCAGATCAGTTCGGGCCCATATTGATCAGCAGGACGCAGGTCGGATTGCTGACGTCCGTGGTCGCAGCCACGGTGGCGCCGCCATCGTAGCCATTGGCCTTGGCCGAATTGCACGTGGAGTCGTCGCCGCGCACGATTCCGGTGTCGGGAATGGCGTCGTCGAGGGCGGTGTCGATATGGCCGGCCTGGCGGATCGAGACGCCGCCGCCATTGGTATAAACCGAACTCCAGATCGCGAGCCAATTGCTGCCCTTCACGAGCGCCGAAGCGGGATCCCTACCAGTATCCCCGGGGTGCTGGCCGGCGCTAATGCCGAGACCGGTGTTGGGGAAAGCGGTATTGGGGAGGAAGCTCTTGCGCTCCACACCGAACGCACCTGCGGAGATGCTGGTAGTAGCCAGCGGGAGCACCGCATTACTGATCAACTGTTCGCCAAGCAGCGTAATAAAGTAAGAGCCCTCTTCCTTCGTGGGGTCGATGCTGTTGGCTTTCATAGCGGTAATTGTGGCGGCCGGGGTCGCAGCGATCGTCGCCCCGACGAACCCATCGCCGTTGCCGTTGGCGGCGGCGAAGGCGACGAAGTTGCCCCTTGTGTCATCGCCGGGATAGAGACCGTGGCGGTCGATATAAGTATTCTGCGCGGTGCGGACAGCGTTGAGCTGCGTAATCACCTGCTTTTCGCGCGCGGCATTGACGATTTCCTGGCCCTTCAAGATGCCGCCAACGATCAAGCCAATGATCACCAGCACGATCGACATTTCGATCAGCGTGAAGCCCCGGCTGGCCTGCGGCGGCCGTCTTTGCTCAAAAATCGGCATTTAATCCCCCGTTAGATACGTTCTGGATCTATCGTGGGTTACCTGGACGGACCCACATATCGGTTGATACTTAGCATAGCTTAAAGCGCATTCGCCAGAGCCATTTAGCGCGTAAGTTGTCAAATATACTGGCGGGTTGGCCTATTTTGGGCGCGGCCCCTGCCCGCTTAAATAGGCGAGGTAAGCTCGACTCCATTCGTCCTCGGCGGGCGTCAAGCGGCCCGCATACCGAGCCCTGATTTTCTCTACTATTGCGTGTGCGCGCTCCTTGTCCCCATCTTGCTCAAGGATAAAAGCGGGGCTCAACGCTGCGAACTGTGGGACCACATCCGGCCCATAGGATGAAAGCTGGGAGGCAACGTCGAGGGCAAGTTGGCTATCCTTCAGCCGTCCCTTGGCGAGAAAGATCGCCTCGTACAGGGCCTGCCAGCGCTGCACGGGATCAAGGTTAACCGCCTCGCGGATGAAGCCGATCACCGGCGGCACCTTGCTCAGATCCTGACTATGGCCGAAATATCCCGCCGCCAGGCCTACCGGGATGATCGAGCGCGGGTCCAAATCCTGCAGAAGGTGCAGCCAGCCCAACACAGCATTGGAGTCGTAGTTGCCGATGGGCACGATCCTGCCACCCGTGTCGCCGGCTTCCTGGAAATCGAGCGCGGCCCGGCGAAAAAAGAATTGGCGGTCGCCGAACGCCGCCACTTCCGCCATGCGCTGTGTTGGCGGGGGGGGCAACAGGTCACGATGCGGAACCTTGTAGCGCAAGGTCCAGCCTAGTGCGATCTGCCCGCCCAGAAGCAGGACCATCGCGACGCTTAGGCCATGGAGTGCGCGCATGTTTTAGAAATCCTTGCGGCGCAGGTCGAAGATGGCCATGAAAAGCAGCAGCGGCACATACAGCGCCGCCTGTAGCGGCATGACATAGAGCTGGTCCTGGGGCCCGAAACCGTAAACCAGCCAGTTCGTCTGGCAAAACAGGTCCAGGCGCGGCATCACCATCGACACCGCCTCCATCGCAGGATTGGTCGCGCGATTGATTTCCTGAAGATTGCCGTTATCCACGATCCCAAGGAGAAAACTCACCAGCCGCGCCAACGCATAGAACGCCGCGGTCGCGAATACGGTCGGGATTGCGCGCTCCAAGATGATGCCAACACACATCGCGAATGCGAGGACGATGCCGCACTCAAGGATCAGACTCACGCTCCACCACACCGCCCCGGCGCCCGACATGTGGAATACCGCGATGAAGCAGACCACCGGAAAGATGAACACGGCCGTGACGGCGATCAGACCCATCCAATAGGAAACAATAAACCCGCCACGGGAAATCGTTCGGGAAAGAATCGCCTCGATCTCGCGCGTGTCATAGAGGCGTTCGATGTGAAATCCGACGAAGATCGTCACGCCGAGCACCACCGCGACCCGGGCCGCTCCGGCGGCGAACACCAACGCCGAGGCCTTCGCTTCGAAGAACAGCGAATCGCCCACGAACAGCGCCGCCGCCAACACCACGGCTTCCAGCCCGAGCAACGATGCAAATAGCCGGTCCCGCAGCGCAGTAACCAGCACCAGACGGACGGTGGGCTTCATGTCGTAATCGCGGCAGCGGTACGAGCACTAAAAGGCGACGCGGCGGGCATCCGGCGTGAAGGTGCGGTATAGGCGGATGTCCTCATCGGCCACCGTTCCCGGCGCGTTCACCAGGGTCGCGCGAATGAACACCACTAGTTCTGAGACCGAGTTGGTCCGGCTGTTCGAGCCTGCGAGACGGCCGATGATGGGCACGTCGGCAAGGCCCGGAACGCCTTCTCTCGCGTTTTGAGCCTGCTCCTGCATCAGGCCACCCATGACCATGGTCTGGCCGGATTCCATGTTCACCACGGAATCCATTTCCCGCGCCTCGATAATGGGAATTGGCGAGGTCACGGTGGGGATCTGGGAGTTGGGGTTTTGCTGCTGCGCCACCGCCACCGAAATCGCCACGCCAGGGTCGTTGACGTAGCCGGTGATGCGGGTGATGGAGGGGCGGAGGTTCAGCGAGATGCGGCGGGTCAACGGGTCGACCGCCGGCTGCACGTTCATGATTAGGCCGACGGGAACTGTCTTGATCTGGCTCTGGACCGTGGTCAGCGCCTGGGTGGTTTGCGTGGCCGGCTGGATATTGACCTGGAGCTGAAAGAACACCTGGTTGGACGCGACCTTAAGCTGCGCCATCTGATTGTTGAGCACCGTCAGGCGCGGACTGGAGAGGGTGCGCGCCGTACCGAACCGGCTGACCAGCTGCGTCGCAACGTTCAGGTCGTTGCGGGCTACGCCATCCGCGTCGCGGTTGAAGATCGCGCCGGTCCAAGTGCCCTTGAGGGTGGGCGACAAAAGATCCGAAGCCACGTTCTGCCCGAAGTTGGTGGCGAAATTGAAGTTCTGCAGACCGCTGTGGGGCCCGAACACCGAACTCCAGTCGATCCCCGAGCGGAACTGATCATTGAGGGTGATTTCCATCACCTTGGCTTCGATCAGAACCTGCTGGGTCACGGATGCGCGCACGTCGCGCAGATAGCGCTCGATCGCCTTCTGCTGACGCTGGTTGGCAAACACCGTGATGATGCCGGCCGCCGGGTTGAGGCTGTACCGGCTCTGTGACGATTGCGGCCCCGCAGCGGTGCCGCCGAGCTTGAGATCCGGCGCGGCTAACTTGTCATCGCCATTGGCCATGGCCAGGTTCGCGTCGAGTTGCGCCTGGCGACCCCCGAGCCCCGCGGCCGCATTCAGAAGACCGCCCGCGCCGCCCCCCGCCGCGGGGGCAGCCGTCGCCGAAGTGGCAGCTTTGGCGGTCCCAGTCGCCGGCGCCTTCTCCTGCTCGGGCACATAGGTGGCTTCAACATCGGGTTTGCTCCCGGCATTGCCGCGGCGGGTCTGTATTTCCGCCAAAAGCTGAGCGATGTTGTCGCCAATTTCCCGCCAGAAATCGGAGGAGGTCGAGCTGTCAATGGCCGACGACGACTTGTTGCCGGCGGCACCGCCGCCACTGCCGACGGCAGAGGCGCTCGACGACGCGTCGGTCGAAGATCCAGCGGAACTGCTGGCGCTGCGCCGGATATTGAGCATATCCATCCGGTACTGTTCGAGATACGGGTCGTCGATCTCGACCTTCAAAGTATTGCGCTCGAACTTGTAGCGCAGCTCGGCCAGTTCGGCGATGCGGGCGACCACATCGACGAACGGCCGGTCGGTCACGGACATGATAATGCCACCCGAGATGCGCGGATCCAGTTCCAGGTCAACCTGGGCCTTGCGCGCCAGCTCGATCAGGATATCGCGCACCGGGACGGATTCTGTGACCGCGATCGACACCCGCCGTGTGTCGGCAAGCTCCGGCGCCGTGGGGGCCGCCAGCACCGACTGGAAGTCCGGGATCGGCGGCTCGGCGCCGCGCTGCTGCGGGCCCGGCGGCTCGCGATTCATCAGGTCATGGTACTGTTCCTTGCTGACGTCGCGGGCGGTGTCGTAGCCGGTGAAATCCTTGAGACTGGAGCATGAGGCGACACCGGCGCCCAGCACCAGGGCCAGGGCGGTTTGCGCCAGGACGCGGCCGCGGCGGGTTGCGCGTGCGGCGCCAATCTGCGACAGGCCGCCAAGTCTTCCGCTCTTCATCGAAATCCCCCGATAACATAACCCTGACAGAGCGCCGCGCTTCGGCGGCGCGCTCTCGCCGGTCATTCCCTAACTGCCTCGTGCCCCAAGTCTTAGGGAGTAACCCCGGCGGCCTGCCACAGGTAGCACACCCGGACTGTCCCAACCATAGTGGAGCGCGCAAGCGGCACAATCCCGTTTAGCGCGCACAAGCCAGGGTTTCACAATTCTTCCAAGGCGGTAGCGGCTATCCGGTCAGACGCGAAACCAGCCCTTCAAAAAGCCGCGTCCCGAACGCGAGGCTCGCCCAATAGCTGGCCAGAATGGCCGGTCCAAACGGGAACACCGTCGCCGCGAACCGGCGCCGCCACACCAAGCCCCACGCCAGCCCCAACACGCCGCTGGCGGCAAGAAACATGAGCGCAGGCCCCAGCGGTAGCGCCACTGGCGCGATCGCCAGCAGCTTGGCATCCCCCATCCCCAGGCCGGCGTGCCCGGTCGCGGCGCGAAACCCGGCGTTGAGCATGACACCGATGGCGAACACCGCGACTGCGGTCACGGCCGCGGTAGAAAAATCATGATCTCCGAACCACCGCCATGCCAGCGACAGCACCAAAAGCGCAAGGAGGAAGGAGTTGGGAAGCCGCTGCTGCTCGATGTCCACGACCGCGAGCGCCATCATGACAACGGTCATGATCGACAGCAGCGCGAGATGCGTGGCATCGGCGACCGCAACGGCGCCGCCGGCGAACAGGACCATGGTCGCGCCCTCGATCGCCGGATATCGCCAGGAAATCGGGGCCTTGCAATAGCGGCAGGCACCTTTCTGCGCGAGCCATGACACCACCGGCACCAGATCGACGGCATTCAGGGTGTGGCCGCAGGCCGGGCATTTCGAACGCCCGTGGGCCACGCTCTGCGCGCGCGGCTGGCGGTAGGACAACGCCGTGACGAAACTGCCCATCACCAGCCCGACCACGGCCGCGGGGAACGCCAGCACGGCTGGCGGAGGCAGGTCGATCATTGATCCTGGGACTTGGCCTGGGACTTGGCCAAAGCCGGTACGGCGGGGGTCAAATCCGATTTGGCGGCAGCGGGCACAAACAGTGTGCGCACCATCGCCAGCTGTTCCTTGGCCCAGGCATTGAGTCCCGGATGGAACACAAACAGCGCGATCAAGGCGGCGATCTCGGCCGCAATCACGCCGGTCAGCACATGTTTCACCCAGCGGCGTTGAATGCTGAGCCGCCGTGCCAGCTGCGGCGTATCGTCGATCGCGGCTTCGGCGTGCTTGTCGGTGACCTGGATCGCGCCCTCGCCGTAAGCCACCAGCAGCGCCTTGTCGGCGAGGATGTTGATCACGCGCGGGACAAAACTGGCGCTCTCCGCGAGAACGGTCATGGCGCGGTCGGTGAAGATCGGAAAATCGATGCCGTCCACGCGCGCGGTCTGCACACGGTGAGAAATGTATTGCACGGCCTCGGCGGTCGAGAGCGGCCCGGTGGTGAAGGAAAAGCCGATGCGCTGGTTGACCTGGCGCAGGTCGGGGCGCTGGAGCAATTCATCCAGCTCCGATTGGCCGAACATGACGATCTGCAGGAGCTTGTTGCGCTCGGTCTCGAGGTTCGACAGCAGCCGCACCGCTTCGAGCCCGGCGGGCCCGAGCGCCTGGGCTTCGTCGACGATCAGCACCGCGTTGCGCCCCAGCGCATGCTGCTCGAGCAGGAACGTATTGAGCCCCTGCAGCATCTGGGGCTTGGCGCCGGTCTCGAGGCCGAACTCCGCGCACACCAGGGTCACCAGGCTTTCGGGGTCCACCTGCGGCGCGTTGAGGTAAGCCACCGCGTCGTTCGAACCGACCAACTTCCGCAGCAGGAGGCGGCACAGCATGGTCTTGCCGGTGCCGACATCGCCGACCACCTTGAGGATGCCGGTGTTGCGCGCGATCCCGAACTGGATCGACTGGATGATCTCGACGTGGTTATCGAGTGGATAATACTGGTTGGTGTTGGGTGTAAGGGTGAAGGGGTGTTCCTTCAGCCCGAAATGCGCGAGGTACGGCATGGCGCCCTACTTCACGCGCAGATATTGCAACCGCCGTTCGATAGCGTTGGAAGACAGCTCCGGCGGCGCCCGACCGGCGGAAATGGCGCTCAGCACCTGCTGGTAGGCCGCGATCGCCTGCTCGGTCATGCCCATGCGATCCATCACCAGGGCGAGGCTGTACTGATACATCGCCGAATCCGGCGTCAGGATGGTCGCGCGGCGAAGGTAATCGAGCGCCGGCTCCAACTTGCCGCCCTTGGCGTAGATCAGGCCGATCTGGGCCTTGATCGGGCTGAACGACGGATAGGTCTTTTCCAGTTCCAGCAGGCGATTCAGGGCTTCGGTGGGCGCACGCTCGCCGATGATCGCGGTGACATTGGTCAGCGCCTCCCGGTTGTCGGGATCGATCTTCAGCACTTTCTCGTAGCTGGCCTGGGCTTCCTCGAACTTGCGCAGTTTCTGCAGCGACGCCCCCCGCCCCAGGAGCGCCAGGACGCTAGAGGGCTCTTTCTCCAGGGCCTGATCGTAAAAGCCCAGCGCGGTGTCATACTCGCCGCGCAAGAGCGCGTTGTAGCCGGAACCGACGCTGTTGCGGGCTTCCTGGGAAACCTGGCGCACCTGCACCGCGTTGCCGACGCCGCCGGCGAAGGCCGCATCGGCGCGCGTGATCGTGATCGGCGGATTGAGCGCCTGGGCCGGCGAACCGGGCGGAATGACAGCCGGTTTCGCAGGCGGCTTCTGCGCCGCTGAATCGGTTGGCGCCGCGGGCGTGGCCTGGGCCGGCGCGGCCTGGATTGACGCTGCTTGTGCTGGGGCCGCTTGTACTGGGGCCGGTTGGGCGACCGCCGGCGGCGCGGCGGCGGCGGGAGTAGGCGACACCGCCGGAGGTGCGGTAGCAGGCGCGGCCGGTGGCGCAGCAACGGGTGCCGCAGCGGGCGACGTGGCCGCGGGAACCGCTTCGGCGGAAGGCGCGGCGGCCACAGCGGCTTCGGTTGGAGTCGGCGCCGGAGGTGCCGGTGCCGACGGCGCCGCGGGCGCCGGCTTGGGCGCGGCCGGCGGCGTCAACGCGGCGACTTGTGGACGGG
>JAIBCD010000179.1 GCA_019694335.1 Rhodospirillaceae bacterium
CCTGGCGTCCACGGGTTCGGTGTCGCCGTTCCTCGGCCTGTTCGGCACGGTGTGGGGGATCATGAACACCTTCACCGCCATCGGCGCCGCCTCCGACACCAGCCTCGCGACGGTCGCCCCCGGGATTGCCGAGGCGCTGTTCGCGACCGCCCTCGGCCTGGTGGCCGCGATCCCGGCGGTGGTGGCGTTCAACAAGATCTCCAGCGATCTCTCGCGCTATGCGCTGCGTCTCGAGAACTTCGCCGGCGAGTTCGGCGCGATCCTGTCGCGCCAGCTCGACATCACCAAGCGCCCGGAACCTTCGCTCCAGTAGGGAATCACGTTCATGGCCGTCTTCATCAAGCCGTCCAGCGGAGCAAAGACCAGCCGGCGCTCGTTCACGCCGATGGCCGAGATCAACGTCACGCCGATGGTCGACGTGATGCTGGTGCTTCTGGTGATCTTCATCGTCACCGCGCCGCTGCTGACCACCGGGGTCAACGTCAAGCTGCCGCAGACCACCAAGACCAAGTCGCTGCCCCAGGACAACAAGGCGCTGACGCTCTACGTCGAGCGCGACGGCACCCTGACGCTGAACGAGTCCAAACTGGACCTCGACACCCTGACCGCGCGCCTGGAAGGCATCCGGGAAGCCAACCCGGAAGTGCGGATCTATGTGAAAGGCGACAAGGATGTGGCCTATGGCCAGATGATGCAGGTTATGGCCGCGGTCACCGCCGCCGGCATCACCCAGGTGGCCTTTGTCACAGAACCGCCCAAAAGCGGCGCTAAGAAAAAGTAGGTAGTTCGAGGAAAACGGCGTTGGCGGCGACGGCGATCAAGGACACGTCTAACCAGGGCTTCGTGCTGTCGCTGATTCTGCACGGCGGCATCATCGCGGCCGCCGTGGTCGGCATGCCGTTCCTCAAGAGCCGCATGCCCACCGAAACGCCGCCGCTGATCGTCGACCTGGTGCCGATCGAGGAGATCGCCTCCGCGCCGCCGCCGCCGTCGAAGGAAGAGGCCCCGGTAGCGCCCGTGGCGCCGCCCGAGCCGCCGGCCCCGGTGCAGGCCCAGGCGCCGCCGTCCGACGCCCTGCCGCCGCCGCCCAAGGAAGAGGTGCCGCAAAAGGAGCCGGAGAAGGTCGTGCAGCCGAAGGTGCGCCCGACCTCCAAGCCGACACCGCCACCCGATAAGAAAAAGGACGTGGCGATGCTCCAGGATCTGCTGAAAGACATGCAGAAGAAGGCCCCCGCGCCCACACCGCAGGCCAAGTCCGCGAGCGCCACGCCGTCCAACAATATCGCGCCCAATATCACGGACCGCGCGAGCATGACCGAGCTCGATGCCATCCGCCGCCATATCGAGGGCTGCTGGCGAATCGATCCCGGCACCGAGGGCATGGAAGGCATGTCGGCGGAAGTACAGGTGATCATCAATCCCGACGGATCGGTGCGCGACGCCAAGATCATCGACATGGCCCGCTATTTCGCCGATGCCGCGTTCCGGCGCTTCGCCACCAGCGCCCGGACCGCGATCCTGGGCTGCGGCAACATCCCGATCTCGCAGGAGCGCTACAACATCCTGAAGGACATCACCTTCAATTTCTCGCCCCAGGGGCGCCTGAACTAGGCCGGCTGAACGGGCGAACAACCGGGGCTGGCCGGCGTCCACTCCCGGCTACCTTGAATTCGTGACACGGCATCGCCACAATCTGCACGCAGGATCACGCGCCCTCGCTGTCACATTTGCCCCTGGGCGGCCCGTCACCGGCCGCAAGAATACGGAATCAACGAATGTTCGAAGACCTGAAGCTCTCGTCCTTGCCGCGCCGCCGGCTGTTGTCCGCCGCCGCGACCGGCGCCCTGGGCGCTGCCGCATATGCAGCCGGCGCCCGCGCCGAGGTGCGTATCGACATCACGCGGGGCAGGGTCGAACCCATGCCGATCGCCATCCCGAGCTTCCCGGGCACCACGCCGGAATCCACCCAGGTGGGCAAGGACGCGGCCGCCGTGATCACCGCCGACCTCGAGCGGTCGGGCCTGTTCCGGCCGCTCGATCCCAAGGGCTTCCTGCAGGAAATGAGCTCGCTCGACGTGCAGCCGCGCTTCACCGACTGGCGGGCCCTCGGCGCCCAGGCCCTGGTGCAGGGCGTGGTCGAGGCGCAAGGCACGGGCCAGATGCGCATCGCCTTCCGTCCCTGGGACGTGTTCGGCGGCCAGCAGATCAACAATGGCAAAGCGTACGGCACCCAGCCGGAAAACTGGCGCCGCGTCGCGCATATCATCGCCGACGAGATTTACACCGCCATCACCGGCGAGAGCGGCTACTTCGACACCCGCGTGGTCTACATCGCCGAAAGCGGCCCGCAGACGAATCGCTTGAAGCGTCTCGCGATCATGGACCAGGACGGCGCCAATCACCGCTATCTCACCGATGGCGCGAACCTCGTGCTGACTCCGCGTTTCTCGCCGACCGCGCAGGAGATCACCTATCTCTCGTTCTTCCGCAATGTGCCGCGCGTCTATCTGTTCAATATCGATAGCGGCCGCCAGGAAGTGCTCGGCGATTTCCCGGGCATGTCCTACGCGCCTCGGTTCTCGCCGGACGGAAATAAGGTCGTTTTGTCGGCCGCGCTCAACGGCAACTCGGACATTTACGAGATGGACCTGCGCACGCGCTCCAGCCGCCGCCTCACCGACAATCCCTCGATCGACACCACGCCGTGCTACAGCCCGCGCGGCGACCAGATCTGCTTCGCATCCGACCGGGGCGGCACCCAGCAGCTCTATGTCATGAACACCGACGGCACGGGCCAGCAGCGCATCAGCTTCGGCCAGAACCGCGCCCGTTACGCCACGCCGGTGTGGTCGCCGCGCGGCGACCTGATCGCCTTCACCCGCTACGCCGGCAACGACGGCAATTTCTACATCGGGGTCATGAAGCCGGACGGCTCGGGCGAGCGGTTGCTGGCCCAGGGCTTCTCGGTCGAGGGGCCGACCTGGGCGCCCAACGGGCGCGTGCTGATGTATTTCGCCCAATCGCCCAACGGCGGCCGTGTGCGACTCTATTCGATTGATTTAACTGGCTATAATCAAAGGGAAATCTTGACCCCGGGCGACGCGTCCGACCCGGCCTGGTCGCCGCTGATCCCCTAAATCGGGGCCGTGAAGCGGCCTCCACCGGATGTCAGGCTCTGCATGCATATGTGGCATGCAGGCAACGGGGTCCAAAATGTCTTATTTTTGATGGCTGTAACGGCTATTCGCCGTTGCGAAGGTATTGCTTTGTACGCGTATGCTGGTAAAAGATGGGCCGACTGGGCGTCGGTCCCATATATTTTTGCCGCAATTGCTCAAACGAACCTCTCAACAAACCTCCAAGGAAACCTAGGGGAAGAATAATGAAGCTCCGTACTCTAACCACGGTCGTAGCCGCCGTCCTGATGCTCGCCGCTTGCAACTCCAAGCCGAAGCCGCAGGCCGCCGCCGCCGCCGCCTCGTCCCCGCCGCCCGCCGCCGCGCCCGTCGCTCCGCGTGGCCCCGCTCCGGACTCGATCGAATACTTCAACACCGTCGTGGGCAACATGGTCCACTTCGACTTCGACAAGTATGACGTCACCGCCGCCGACCAGAGCATTCTGCGCGGCCAGGCCCAGTGGCTGAATCAGTATCCCGCCCGCACCGTGACCATCGAAGGTCACTGCGACGAGCGCGGTACCCGCGAATACAACCTTGGCCTCGGCGACCGCCGCGCCAATGCCGTGAAGGCCTACCTGGTGTCGCTGGGCGTCAACGCCAGCCGCATCAAGACCATCTCCTACGGCAAAGAGCGCCCGCTCTGCGTGGTCTCGGCCGAAGATTGCTGGAGCAAGAACCGCCGCGGCGTCTCGACCGTTCAGTAAACCCTCTTTAGGGTTCGCTGTTGAAACGACACTGCGCCGGCTGACTGCCGGCGCAGTTTTTTTATGCCCAAAGTCGTTCGCGGACCTGTATTTTCCGCGCGTGCCACATTCTCGCCCGGTTGACGGCGTATGTGCTTGAAACTTAACCCCAGTTGCGCGGTTGCAGCCATGATCGCATTCAAAACCCTCTCGCGCGGCCCCACCGTGATCTTCGTGGCCGCCTCCATCCTTGGCCTTGCGCTCACCATGGGCGCCGCCCGGGCCCAGAGCACGGGCGACCGGCTCGCCAAGCTCGAGCAGCAGATGCAGGCCTTCCAGACCGGCCCCAAGCCGGCCGATGTCGAAGGCCGGCTGCTGGCCATGGAACGGGCGATCGAACTGCTGACGGGGCAGGTGGAGGAGGCGCGTTTCCGCGCCGAGCGCAATGCCGAGCAGCTGCGCGTGCTGACCGAAGACCTCAACCTGCGTATCGCCACGCTCGAACAATCCATCGGCGCCCAGCCCGGCACCGTCCCGATGGCCGCCACGCCCGCGGTTCCCGCCGCACCGGCTCCGCGCGCCTCCGCCGCGGCGCAGACGCCGGCGTCGCAACGCTTCTCGTTCGACGCCCCGGCGTCCGCGCCCATGAACGGACCGCGCCCCGCGCCGCGAGCCCCGGCCATCCAGTCCGCGCCGTTGAGCGGACCGCCGGTCGCCAGCGGCGCCGGTGAC